>CAZZYD010000187.1:0-7426 GCA_964658175.1 uncultured Puia sp.
GGCAAGGGAAAGGTTTACGGTGTACAATATGAAGTGGACCCATCATCCAGGGCCTGGAGTGGTGGATTGTATGATGAAGGGCGACGGGACTGGCTATATCCGATGTCGCTTCATCCGGAAGCACAAAAAATGTATACGCTGAATGAATATCATCAGCTAATCATTGAATGTGTAGGTCACGAAATGCGGACCTGGTATAACGGACATCTTGCTGCCGATGTGGTGGATGCTGCTGACTCCGCTGGATTCATTGCACTGCAGGTGCATGCCATCGGATCTAATGAGGCGATGGCAGGTAAGAAAATTTATTTTAAGGATATCATGCTTGCGCCATTGAAAGCGTTTCAGCAAAATGGTCCGGCCGCACCCTATACACTCAATACTATTCCAAATAATCTTAGCGAAGGGGAGAAGAAACAGGGTTGGAAATTATTGTTTGACGGTGTCAGCGCCAGCGCCTGGCGCGGTGCATACAAAACAGCCTTTCCGGAAAAAGGATGGATCGTGCGCGACAGCACGCTCACGATACTGCCTTCCAACGGTTCTGAAGGCGGACAGATCGGCGGCGACATCGTTACCCTGGACGAATACAAAGCCTTCGATCTTTCCTTTGAATTTAAAATAACGCCCGGCGCCAACAGCGGTGTCAAATATTTTGTGACGCTGAAAGAGCATAACAGCGGTTCGGCCATCGGACTGGAATACCAGGTGCTCGACGATACCCTGCATCCCGATGCCAAACTGGGCAAAAACGGCGACCGTACGCTGGCTTCTTTGTACGATCTGATTCCGGCAGCCAAACAAAAACGTTTTATTCATCCCATCGGCCAGTGGAACACAGGACGCATCGTCGTGTACCCGAATAACCATGTGGAACATTACCTGAACGGCATCAAAGTGTTGGAATACGACCGGGGATCTCCCGCGTTCCGGGCGCTGGTGGCTGACAGCAAGTTTAAAATCTGGCCGGGATTCGGAGAGGCACCCACCGGTCATATCCTCCTCCAGGATCATGGCAACGAGGCCAGCTACCGCAGTATTAAAATTCGCTTACTAAATTAATAAACCATGCAAAGGAGAAATTTTATCAGAAACGCGTCCCTAGCCGGAGCCGGCGTCACCATCCTGAATTTTCCGGTGTTCGGAAAAAATGCACCGAGCAATAAGGTCGTGCTTGCCATGATGGGGGTCAACAGCCGCGGCGCCTACCTGGCGAAAACCTATTCCTCGCTGCCCAATGTGGAGATCGCCTATATCTGCGATGTGGAAGACAAAGCGATCCAGAATGGATTCGACGCCGTGAAAGGCGCGGCCCGCAAACCGCAACTGGTAAAAGACATCCGCACCCTCGTAACAAAAAAAGATTTCGATGCGCTGGTGATCGCCGCGCCGGACCACTGGCATGCGCCCGCCGCCATCCTCGGTGTTACGCATGGTAAACATGTATATGTAGAGAAGCCCTGCGGTCAAAATCCCGCTGAAGGCGAAATGCTCGCGCAGGCGATGCACAAATACGGAAAGCTGATCCAGATGGGCAACCAGCGCAGATCCTATCCCGAACTGATGGAGGCCGCCAAATCGGTGCATGAGGGTATCATCGGCAATGCTTATTTCGCGCGTTGCTGGTATGCCAACGAACGCAAATCCATCGGCAAAGGCACCAAAATTCCTGTACCGGCTTCGCTCGATTTCGATCTCTGGCAGGGACCTGCGCCGCGAAGAGATTATATGAGTAACCTCGTGCACTATAACTGGCATTGGTTCTGGCATTGGGGCACCGGCGAAGCCTGCAACAACGGCACCCATGAAATCGATTGCTGCCGCTGGTTCCTCGGCGTGGATTATCCGACGAAAGTGGATTCCGCCGGCGGCCGGTATGCATTCGACGACGACTGGCAGACACCCGACACCCAGGTGGCCAATTTCGAATTCGGCAACAAAAAAGCCATCAGCTGGGAAGGCCGCAGCTGCAACAATTACCCGGGTGAAGGGGCAGGTCGCGGGTTTATCATTTACGGCGACAAAGGCACGCTGGTCAATGGCGGCGGGTCCGACTATAAAATCTTCGACGAGAAAAATAAACTGGTGAAGGAAGTCCTGTCCTCATCAAAACCGGATCCGACCAATCCTGTCAATGCCACCGGCAATCTGGATATCTATCATTTCAATAATTTCCTCAACAGCATCCGCGGTGAGGCAACCCTTCATTCCCCGGTAGATGAAGCGCAGAAGAGCGTGCTCCTCTGTCACCTGGCCAATATCTCCCAGCGCACGGGACGTACCCTGTACTGTGATGACAGCAATGGCCATATTAAAAATGACGCGGATGCCATGGCCCTCTGGCAGCGCAGCTATGAAAAAGGATGGGAGCCGACATTGATCTGATGCCGCAGTAAAACCGAAGACGACCCATTCTTCGTAATTCAGTCATGAAAACATCCGCTTTCCTGCTCCTGATGCTGTTGTGCTTTGCCCGCGCGCAAAGCCAGCAGAATTTTAATGACAGTATTTCCCAGTCGCGCAACCGGATCACCCAGCATGCGATGATCGTGCTGGGCTCCTGGGCCGCCGCCAATATCGCCACCGGATTTATTATTGCTGGTCAAACACAGGGCGAAGCGAAATATGCCTGGCGGATGAACGGGTACTGGAACATCATCAACCTCGGCCTCGCCGGCATGGGCTACTACACTGCCCGCAAAACTGCGGCAGCGAAATATGGTTTCGCTGACAACCTGCAGGCACAGCATGCCATCGAAAAATTGTATATCCTTAATTTCGGACTGGATATGGCCTATATCGCCGGCGGATTTTTTCTCCGCGCGCAGGGCAAATCCGAATCGAAACAGAAAACGCGCGACCAGCTCCGAGGCTATGGCACCAGCATCGCCGTCCAGGGCGGTTTTCTCCTGCTGATGGATGGCGTGATGATCAAACTGCACCAGCACAACAGCGCGCGCATGAATAAAAAGCTGCACGAAATCGACCTCCAGTCATTGCCCGGTGGGCTCGGACTGAGCTATCATTTTTAAACGGCTATTGCTGACCGTGGGTTCACGGGAATACAATTCAGCCCTGACAGAATTTACTGAGACTTTTCCTGCTGGAGCAGCATCCGGTTGTTTGTCCGGTTGACATCGGGCAATACATGGTCCGCGTCAATCGTCACGGCCTTGATGGGGAGCCCGGTAGCGATGTGCAGGGTTACGTCTGACTGCTGCATCCAGGTTTCCACGGGCAGCCTGATCAGTTTCCGGCTTCCGTTGTCAAATTCAATTTGGAGATCGGCAGGCATCGCCATTTTTTCCAGGTTGGCGACGGTGATATCAACCCCCTTTGCCGGATTGCCTGCGGTATATTTTACATTCATCACCGCGAGGTCCAGCAGCCAGTGATGGTAAAACCATTCGCGCCAGAACCAGCTCAGGTCTTCGCCGCCCGCATTTTCCATTGTCCGGAAAAAATCTGCCGGCTGCGGATGTTTATAAGCCCAGTGACGGATATACTGTTGAAAGGCAAAATCGAAACGCTCCGGCCCGAGGATCTGTTCACGAAGTAATACGAGTCCGAGCGCGGACTTGAAGTATGTTATTTCATGACGGTATTTTTCCGGGATGCCGTCGGCCCGGGTCATGATCACCGGTGCATCCGGATCCCGCAGGGTTGTCAATATTTCCTCGGCGGGGTTCCCCCCACCCGGGGCATATTCTCCATCGCGCTTCGGTGCATATTCTCCTTTATTGAAATCTTCGGAGGCATAGATGTCGATAAAGGTATTGAAGCCTTCGTCCATCCATCCGAACCGCCGTTCGTCCGACCCCACGATCATCGGAAACCAGTTGTGGCCGATCTCATGGGCAGTCACCCAATACAGCACACCCGTGGTATCAGTCATTCCGTCGAACACGATGCCGGGATATTCCATTCCGCCGGTTTGTCCGGCCACATTCACGGCCGCAGGGTAGGGATAGGGATACCATTTTTTTGAAAAATATTCGATCGATTTTTTAAGGTATTCCGTTGCCCGGCCCCAGGCTTTTTCACCCGCACTTTCCACCGGATACACAGACATGGCGAGACAGGGTTTACCATCCGGCAGATTCACTTTGGCGGCATCCAGTGCATAGGCCGCGGAGGCTGCGAAAGCCACGTCGCGCGTGTTGGACATTTTAAAATGCCAGCTCGAGTTTCCATGCGGTGCTGTTCCGGAGGCTGGGTTGGTTACTTCGGCCGGCTGGCGGATCATCACGGTTTCGTTGCTGTTCCGGGCTTTTACCAGGCGCTGCTGCTGCGTCGCCGTATATACCTGTTCGGGATTCTGCAAAGCGCCGGAGCCGGCCACGATCATATTCGCCGGCAGGGTAACCTGGTAGTCGATGTCGCCGTATTCGAGGTAAAATTCACCGCTGCCGAGAAAGGGCAGGGTGTTCCAGCCGCGGGCCGCATCGTATACACATAAGCGTGGGAACCACTGGGCGATTTCGTAGATCTTCCCGTTCGGTGTCGGGAACCAGTCGGTACGGCCCCCAAAAATGCCGGGCACCTCATACTTATATTGAATGGAAAACAGCAGGCGGCCGCCGCCGGGAGCAAGGCTTTTGGTTAGCCGGATCTGCATGCGCGTATCCGTCAGCACATATTTTGCAGGAATTTTTTTGCCGTCCACCAGCAGCGTCACCGACTGCAATTCATATCCATTGGTGTGCGCGGTCGGACTGACCGCCGTGTTGAAATTCGATCTTGCATCCTCCCGGTAGGTTTGCTGGTCCAGTTGGAGCCAGATATAAGCCAGGGAATCCGGGCTATTGTTGATATAGACAACGGTTTCTTCGCAGCTCAACCGGTTGGCAATGGTGTCGAGACTTGCCAGTAAACGGTAGTCGACCCGGTTTTGCCAGTATTTGACACCCGGCGATCCGTCTGCCCCATGAATCTCATTGCCCGATTCGGTGTAGAAAACCGGGGCAAACAAGGCGGAGGGGTTATATTTTGAGTGGATACTGTCAGCTGGTTTTTGGCACCGGACAGCCTGTCCGCTTGAAACCAGCAACAGAAAAGAAGCCATCACCCGAAGACCACGCGAAAATTCCATCATGAGCCTGCATTTTAATATTTGTGCCAAACATAATGCTCTGCCATTCAGAGCGATGGCTGTTTTATAAACATTTAAATTTAACATGCTGACAATCAGCAAAATTAAAGGTAACATTAACTTAATATTGGAAGCCGCAGGCTGCCCGGTTTTTGAGCTAGTTTACCGCATAATTAACCCGCATATGAGCCAGGAATTTACGATACACTCGGTGATTTTAAACCGCACAGCCAGCATTCGGAAATCTGATTATTTTTTGTCCACCCTGAAAGAGGGGCTTTACTCAGTTTCTGTTGAGCGGGTTCCGTTGATTCAATATTATGCGTTTTTCGACAGTGCCGTAAAAGCTGAACAGATCAAAATAAAAATTTATAAAGCGGTCTCCGATGGCAAGTGGTATGATGCCGCTTATTCAGAAGACGCCCAGACCAATTCTCCCGAATTTGGTATTCCTGCCGTAAATGCGGAACTGAAAAAAATGGTTGATTTTTTCGAAGAAAGTCTCAAGGAAAAACAAACCGTATCGCGCTGAAATCCGGTAACGTTTTGTTAACATACCGGTAACCTTCCAATCATACGCCTTTGCGTCTTTTGCTCCCAATTATAAAACTAAACTGTTTTTTTTTATGGGAAGTAGAAGGTCTAAACGATTACTGCAATTTTCAATTGTATGTATGGTACTGGTTTTTTCGGCAAATGTGGCCAGCGCGCAGTACCTGTTAAACAACGATTCAGCTTTTAAATCAGGCGCCGCCAATTCCGGACGTATCTGGGGTTATCTCTTTGGCGATTATTATTTTAAATCACACTCGGATTCATTGAACAGGGGTGGTTCTAACCAGTACACCGGCATTCCGAAAGACCGGAATGAATTCCAGACCCGTCGTATCTATCTGGGCTACGACTACAACATCTCCAAAACCTTCTCCGCCGAATTATTGCTCGCGGCGGAAGACAATATCACCACGGGCTCCGGTACGACCAGTGGCGATCTCCTCACAGACAACAAGCTTACCTTTTACATCAAGCTGGCCAATATCCGCTGGAAAAATATCTGGAAAGGAACCGATCTGGTGGTCGGACAGGTTGCTACGCCAGCCTTCCCGCTTTTATCAGAAAAGATCTGGAACTACCGCTCTGTAGAAAGAACGATTGCCGATGTACGCAGAACGCCTTCCTATGATCTCGGCGCCACCCTCCAGGGCCGCTTCGATGAAAAAGGAAATTACGGGTATAATCTGATGGTCGGTAACGGTACCAGCGCCAAACCCGAAAACGATAATTTCAAATGGTTTTATGCGGATGTCTGGGCCAAGTTCTTTGACCAGAAACTCGTGGTTGATTTATACGGTGACTACGAAAAACTGAACTGGGTTCCCACCTGGCATCATTCACGCCAGATGTGGAAAGGATATGTTGCCTATACTACGCCTGGCCTTACGATCGGTGTGGAAGGATTTCTCAACAACCTGAAAAATGACAACGTGGCGACTAAAATCGCCGGTGGAAACGATACGCTGAGTGTGCAGGCAAAAGGTATTTCGTTTTACGTGCATGGAAACATCGTGAAAGACAAACTGCGTTTCTTTGCCCGCTACGACAGATTCAATCCTGACAACAAAATCGACAACAACGTTTATAATAAATATGTGGGCAATACGTCCAACTACAATGATCCTTCCACCAAGGAAGCATTCATTACAGGTGGTTTGGATTTCACCCCGTATAAAGGCGTTCATTTCATGCCGAACGTTTGGTACAATAAATACGACAACCAGGGCTTTGCCGAAAAGTATAACAGCTATGACCTCGTTTACCGCATGACGATTTATTTCGTCTTCGGTAAATAAAGAGAACACTTTTAATAAACATGATGAATATGAAATCACTTTTTTCGAACGCAAAGCGCGCAGTCCTCTCCATCGGACTGCTCAGCACCGCAATGATTGCTCAGCAAAGTCAGGTTCAGGCGCAGGACGATAAAACCCTGCTTGGGGCCGGTAGTACTTTCATTTATCCGTTGTTCTCCAAGATGTTCTCGGAATACAATAAAACCACGGGTATCCAGGTCAATTACCAGTCCATCGGTTCCGGCGGCGGGATTCTCCAGCTGACCAATAAAACCGTCGACTTCGGCGCTTCCGATGGTCCGCTGAATGACGAGCAGACCGCTAAAATGGGCGCGCCTGCTTTGCATATTCCCATGGCATCCGGTGCGGTGGTCATCACCTACAACCTGCCGGGAAACAACAACAATATCAACCTGACGCCGGATATCATCGCTGACATCTTCCTTGGTAAGATCAAGCAGTGGGACGATGCGCGCATCACGTC
>CAZZYD010000188.1:0-7404 GCA_964658175.1 uncultured Puia sp.
CCGTTGCGCTCAGCATTTCAAAAGTGGTTGCCAATGGAAACAGTATCCAGGTAAATTACGCAGTGGAAGGAAATGCATCCGGCCGCGTTCAATGCAGTCTGGTTCAACTGGCTGCCGAGACCAGTGTCCGCCGTGGAGAGAATGAAGGGCGCACCCTTCATCATATTAATATTGTACGCGATGTGGTGTCGGCGCCCCTGTCGGCTGCCGCTGGTTCAGCGACCCTGCAACTGCCGGCGGGTCTCCGCAAATCGGACTGCATGATCATCGTTTTTCTGCAGGATAAAAATAATGGCCGGATCGAAGCGGCTGCGAAGCAAGCTATTCCATAACAATCAAAATATCCATCTCACGCACCGCGCGGTTCATAAAAAGACGGCGTTTGATCAGGTAAGATCTGCGATCACGCTCATAGCCTGCTTCAGGAGGCTTCTGATTTGTGGATAGTCTTTGTTTTCCAATGCCTGTTTCGAGATGAGTTTACTGCCAAGTCCCACAGCGCTCACACCGGCCCGAAACCATTCTTTCAAATTCTCTGTCGTGGTATCCACCCCGCCGGTTGGCAGGAAATTCATATCGCGGAATACTTCCCGAAGCGCCGTGATATAGGTTGGTCCTCCGAGACTTCCCGGAAAAATCTTTACCAATCGCAGTGACCGCTCCCGCGCATCCATGATTTCAGACGGGGTCATGCATCCGGGGATCCAAAGAATTTTTTCAGCCAGTACGGCGTCTCCGACCGCGGGGAGCAGGCCCGGACTGATAATAAAAGAAGCGCCCGCATCCATAAATTCCTTTGCATCCGATGCGGAAAGAACCGTTCCGGCACCGATTTCGAGGTCAGGCCATCTGGCAGGTATCTGCCGTACCATGGCCTGCAGGTTTTGAATTGCCTTTGACCCACGGTTTGTAAATTCCACCGAACGGATGCCGCCTTCATACAAAACATCGATCACGCCATTGCAGGTCTCCAGGTCATGGTGATAAAACAATGGCAAAATTTTTTGCCTGATTATTTGGGCTGATATCTCGGTCTGCGTTGTCATCCGGGAATTGTTCGTTGATGAATCTGTTTGAGGGTTTGTCTGGTGCTGTCGCCTGTTTCAAGCATTTTCCCGGTTGCTGCCGCAGCTGAAAAATCGACCTGGGACTGCGAATCTTTCTGATGCATCTCCCCATAAATCAACCCGGCCATAAAACAATCGCCGCTGCCAACCTTATCTGTCACCTGTTCTACAAAATAGTCCGCTGAAACGAATTGTTTTTCCGGCGTGTTGATGCAGGCATAATAATGAACGCCCCTGTCACGGTCAAAACGGAAAGTCTGTGCAATTTTCCGACACCGGGGAAACCGCCTAAAAATCTCCTTCGCCGTCTCATTTGCCTGCGCAAGATAAGCGAAGCGCTGCCGTTTATCGTGAATCTGCGGGTCTATGGGAATACCAAGCAAACTGTTGGCGCTCCATATATTTCCCATCAGCAACGAGGAATAGGCTACCAGTTCCGGCATAATATCCCTTGGGTCTTTTCCGTATTGCCAAAGCCGGGCACGATGATTCAGGTCGATGCAGACCGGAATATTTTTTCCTGCTGCGGCTTTCACGCCTTCGAGACAAACAATGGCGGCAGTTTCGCTCACGGCCGGACCGATGGCGCTCATGTAAAATATCCTGACATCTTGTAATGCCCGTTCCCAGTCTATCCTGCCCGGACCAATCGTAGCGAAAGACGAATGCGCGCGATCGTATACAACCGCCGCGTGTTTCAGATCTTTTCCCTGAGGGAGATAGTACAGCCCGATGCGTCCGCCTGAGCGGTGTACATCGGAGAGGTCGATCCCCGATACATGCAGGGAGGCGCAGATATCGTCCGCCAAGTCATTTTTTGGAAGTACTGTGCAATATTTTACCGGTTGCTTCCATCGGGCCAGGGCTGAAGCCACATTTAGTTCCGCGCCACCAAGAAATACCGGCATGTTGCGATCCGTGATCCACTGGCCATCGCCAGCCGGTGACAAACGTAATAACAGTTCCCCGAAACAAAGCACCTGTTTCATGCAAGAAAGGTAGGCACGACTATTGAATAAATGCGACAAACTAATCGGAAATTATGAAAACGACTCTCAGAAAAATGTGGCTGTGCTCAGCTTTTGTTATCGGATTTTTATTTTTTAGTGCGACTGTATCCGCCCAGGAGCAACAGACTTCTGTCGAAAACGGTTTGCGGCCCAAATTTGGGATCAAGGGCGGATTAAATCTTACCAACCTGTATGTGGACGATGTGTCAAAGGAACATCTCAAGGCAGGATTCAATGCCGGAATTTTCGCAAAGATCCCTGTCACCCGGGGCTTTTCCATTCAGCCCGAACTGCTGTACAGTGTAAAGGGTGCGAAGGAAAATTATAATAATTTTATTCAGGGTTCGGGCGAATACCGTTTTAATCTGGGATATGTAGAATTGCCGGTGCTGGCGGTGATCAATATCGCACGAAACCTGAATATACATGCCGGTGGTTATGCAGCTTATCTTACCAATGCGAACATCAAAGACGTAGATAACAACGGCGATATCCAGGGCGCGACAGACTTAGATGCAGGTAATTTCAAGCGTTGGGATTTTGGCCTCGCCGGCGGTCTTGGATTTGATATAGAAAACTTCACGATTGGCGCACGCTATAATTATGGTCTCAGCCACGTGGGTAAAGCCGGTTCTCTTTCGGGTCAACTTACCACCAACTCCAAAAATGCGGGTGTTTCAGTGTATGTGGGATTTGGATTTTAAACCTGTTTCACGCAACGACGCAACGGATCCGCAACGATGCGACGAAAATTTCCGTTGCGGCGTCGCGCATCCGTTGCGTCGTCGCGTGAAACTTTCTATTTATAAATCAAAACCTCGATTTTCCCATCTTCGGTTACAGATCCCCGGTACATACCCTCCGTGTTAAACGGCATGGTCATATGACCGCTTTTATCCAGCGCGATCAGACCGCCATCGCCGCCAAGCCGGCCAACTTTCGCAATCACGGTGTCGCCAGCTGCCTGAATGGATAAACCTTTATACTCCATCAGCGCAGACAGATCATGGGCCACTACGCTGCGGATATAAAATTCACCCCAGCCCGTGCAGGAAATGGCTGCGGTCGCGTTGTTTGCATAAGTCCCTGCACCGATCAGCGGTGAATCGCCCACGCGTCCGTATTTCTTATCCGTCATCCCGCCAGTAGACGTACCTGCCGCCAGGTTACCGGCTTTGTCCAGCGCCACACAACCAACCGTTCCGAATTTCTGATCAATATTATATACGCCCAGTTTACCATTGGGCAGATAGACTTTCCCTGCTTTTATTTTAGCCGAATCATCCCTGAGCGCCTGTTGCCATTCGTCCCACCGCTGCTGCGTTCTGAAATAGCCCGTGTCAACGATTTCAACACCCGCCTCGCGCGCAAATTGTTCCGCGCCGGGGCCGACCAGCAAAACATGCTCCGATTTTTCCATCACAGCCCGCGCAGCGGTAATCGGATTCCGGATCACCCGTACACCCGCTACCGCTCCGGCAGCCAGGTTTTTTCCATTCATGATGGCTGCATCGAGTTCGTTGTGTCCGTCATGCGTAAACACGGCCCCTTTCCCCGCGTTGAACAGGGGATTGTCTTCCAGCAGGCGAATGGCGGCTTCCACTGCATCCACGCTCGACCTGCCTTCTTTCAATACGGCATATCCTGCTTTCAGCGCCTGTTCAAGTCCTGCCCGGTAAGCAGTTTCTTTTGCAGGAGTCATATTTTTTTTGAGGATAGTTCCGGCACCGCCATGCACAACCAGGATATACCTGGTGGCCGGCTGCGCCATCCCACCATGCACGATGAATAATAAAAAAGAAAGCATCAGCAGGATTTGTTTCTTCATGATGAGTCGTGTTTAGAAAGACTGTTTGTTCAGTACGCCCTGCTCTACCCACCACCAGTACCAGTTCCCTCCTTCTGCTTTGCCAGGATCAAAATCAGCGACAGAAAATGTACCGGCGCCGTCTTTTGCTCCCTGGATCTCATAAACACGGATTGCCTTTTGTGCCGCCTTCCACTCAAGCGGTTTACCGGCAACGCAGGTTTCGGGTGGTTTGGCGGGATCCGTCAGGAGAAAATAGGCTTTCCCCTTTCCGTAGACCGTAGCCATGCCTTTGTCGTCGATGCATACAGCTGTTTGTTCATCGGGTGCAATCCCTTTGGGAAATATTTTCCAGTCGGTAATGATCCGGCTGAGAAATGTTACCTGCCGACCAGGCCGGTTGCGGGTGATATAATGCTGATCGCTGATCACATTTTTCAGGAATGGCGGGGAAAGAAAATCGTTGTTGTACAGGGTTACGAGGCTGTCGTAGGGATCTTTCAGCGCTTCTGCCGTGGCACTTCCCTTTTCGCCGCTATAGTAAATGCCCGTGAGCACCGCGCACCCGGCGCTTGTGCCACCCACCGGCACTTTTTTTTCATTGAGGAGATAGTTGATCGCGGCCGATGTTTTCGTGTCCCGCCAGAAATGCATATAGTTTGACTGGTCACCTCCGGTGATAAAAAGCATTTCCGCATTGCGTATGATGGCTGCCACCGTATCATTGTTTGCCAGTTCCCTCGAATTGATCAGCAGGGTTTCCACGGAATGCATTTTCCCCATCTTCCAGATCGCTTCGTTGTAGAGATAGGTGTCGTAAGCGCGGATCACCACCACATTGCCGCCACCGCTCCGGTCGAGCATCCATTTGTATGCACCATCCACGTCGCCACCGCCACCGACCAGCGCCACTCCGCCGCTGGTTTTCGTCACAACATCCGTGCTGTCACCCGTGATGCCGATGGACCCCGGACGACGTACGTCATGTTGCGCCATGGCTTCATGACAAACACTGCACAATGCAATAAGAACGAGTATATATTTTTTCATATTGACTGATCGATGAAGTTAAGTGTTTGCCGTTATATCCGTTTTGCCGGATTTTACTTCCCGGTTTGAAACATGGCAAGAAACGGGTTTATCCGCCCGCGGCTGCTGGCTATTTTTGGATATAAAATAAATGACCATGCAAATCAACAGTGCCACTTCCATCCTGTATTTCGGTACACCCGTCGTGGTGATCAGCACCATAAATGAAGATGGGACCACGAACCTGGCGCCAATGTCTTCCGTATTCTGGCTTGGCTGGCGATGCATGATCGGCCTGGGAGCAGCCGCACAAACAACCGCTAACCTGCTGCGCACGCGCGAATGTGTATTGAATCTGCCGTCTGTTGATCAGGCAGAGCAGGTCAACCGGCTGGCGAAGACAACGGGTGCATATCCCGTTCCCGAGGCCAAACAGAAAAAAGGGTACCGCCACGAACCGGATAAATTTTCCGTGGCCGGTTTTCATGCGGTGCCTTCCCTCACCGTAACCCCCACAGCGATCCGCGAATGCCCCGTGCAGCTGGAATGCGTGGTGGAAGCCGTTCATCCGCTGGCGGCTTCGGAACCCACCCAACGGGGTATGATCATGAGTTTTGAACTGCGAGTGCAACGAACCGCGCTGAATCATTCGATCCTGCTGAACGGAAACCCTGACCGGGTGGATCCCGACAAATGGCGCCCGCTGATCATGAGCTTTCAGGAATTCTATGGACTGGGAGAAAAAATAAGACAGTCTACCCTCGCGGAAATTCCGGAGTCTTTGTATAACTCACGGGACCGGCAGCGGGCGCTGGAAATGTCTGCCTGCTGATTATTTGCTGGCGACAACAGGATTCGGCATCAGCATCGGCGGATGATCAAAAGCGGTAAGCGTTTGCCGGTTTTTAAAGCGGGTGGCATCGAAAGGAAACGACAGCAGGCGCGCCACACTGCAGGCGATCTGAGCCGGATAAATTTTCCCGGATGTTTTTATTTCGCCGAGCGGCGCCGTGTCAGGTCCGATCATGGCCATCCAGGAATCGCCTGATCCTTTGGACATAGGTCCGTGCGTGTACCATTTTTTTCCATTGCCACGACCATGATCGGTGGTGATGATCAGCGTGGTTTGATCTTTATAATACGGATCGCTTTGCAGGTATTGCCATAGTTTAGCGACCATATCATCCACGTCATGCGCACGCGCCAGGTATTTCGCATAGTGATGACCGTGGGCTACATGATCCGTTTCGCCAAAACTGATGAACACAAGATCCGGTTTTGACTTTTGGACATATGACATCGCGTTGCAAAAAGTTACGCGGTCAGGGTTATCGCCGGCGGTCAACGCTTCCGCACAAGCCGGATTCAGCACCAGGCTGTCGCGTTTCTGGTTCAGGATATAAGGGAAAAGACTCCAGGTGGTGAAAGCGGCTACCTTGCCGTGATATTGAAGCTGGTCATTGCATTTAGCCAGCACGCTGCGGTTCCAGTTCCGGATCCGCAGGTTGGGAATAAAAACGGGGTCCGCAAACCCCGTCAATATTTCATTATAACCCGGATAAGATATCTTGAAATGATTCCGGACATTGACCTCATTCCCGTAGTTCCGGTTTCCGTATAACTGCCCTTCCGATTCGAGTACGGTCCAGAAAAATGGCAACAGCTCCTTTCTCCTTTGTGCCGCCTCCGGGCGCCACCAGCCAAGCGCAGCCGGGTTTTCATCGGTAGCCGCCAGCGACGAATCCGCGCCGTCAAATACTTCTTTCCAGCGGAAGCCATCGGTTGTTACGATAAATACATGCCTGGTGAGAACTTGCGACTGGGCGAAACAGATATGAAAAGCCAGCGTGAGGAGGAGGGCAGATTTCATAAAGAACAAATGGGTTGTTCAAAACTAGACTGCCCGTATGACCGGAAGTTTACTTCAGCGTAAAGAAATCATTATTTGGCAACCGTAATCACCGGTTCTTTGGACTTGAGCACGATGGGCGCAAACAATTTGCTGGCCTTCTTGAGGGTACGACGGAATTTCTTCTCGTTCTTTCCTTTCCCATAATCGCTCAGGAGAACGGATAGCTTTTCATATACTTCGGTTCGGGCGTTTTTCTTTGTAAATTTTTCGGGTTTTGGTGTTTTTACCACCTTGGTAACTTTTGACATTGATAACAATTATTTAATACAAAGGTATCCTTTCCGCTCCGGTGCCAATGTTAAGCTTTGGCCCGGAACACATTGAAAAGTTAATTTCTTTAACAGGCAATCCTGAAGTTTTAATTTCTTAACGTTCCCGTCAACTGGCGGTGATCCCGGCGGGTTAGTTTTACCATCCGGAATTAAAGGAACCTGTTCCTTCAGCATATTTCTCATGTGGCAGTGAAGCCAACAACCGGGGTTTGTGTCTACAGACCCTTTAAATTTTTAAGAAGTTTCTCATTAGTAGTCTTTTGGTTAAAAAGGGCCGTTTCTACGGTCCTTTTTTTTTCTCGTCGCG
>CAZZYD010000189.1:0-7334 GCA_964658175.1 uncultured Puia sp.
CGCAGCGAAAGAATTTTGGTGCGCCGTTGCCAATTTTGGTCGGATGCCGTTGCGCCGTTGCGCATCCGTTGCGCCATCGCGTGAAACAGTACGAAACACGAGATTTTAACAATTTTAAACTCCCAAACGCCCCTATTTTCGTTTCTCCTTAAAAAATTGTAATTTCGCCCGCTCCATGAAACCAATATTACTGGCCATTATCGTATCGGTTAGCCTCAGCTCCTGCTTCATTCTTCCCAAGTCATGGAGAAAGGGGTCAGGCTTCGCTAAAGTGTTCAAAAGCAAGGACTACGACTATAAACTGAAGATGGCGGAGAAGTATTATGTAGACAAGGACTACAACCACGCCCAGCAGCTTTACGACGACCTGTACCGCGTGATGAAAGGAACCGACCATTTTGAAGATATCTGGTATAAATATGCCTTTTCTTCGTTCTATCTCAAAGACTATGTGAACGCCGAAAACCTGTTCAAAGGGTTTGTGGAAGCGTTTCCAAACAGTCCCAAAGCCGAAGAAATGGATTATATGCGCGCTTTCACCTTTTATAAACAGTCGCCGAAATGGGAACTGGATCAAACCAATACCACCAAAACGATCGGGTTCATGCAGGCTTTCGTCGCCACCCATCCCGGTTCCGAAAGGATCAAGGATGCCAACGACATCATCGATAAATGCCGCGCCAAACTGGAAACAAAGGATTTTGAAAATGCCCGCCTGTATTATAACCTGCGTGCCTCTAACCCGGCTTTTGTAAAAGCCGCTTCGCTCACCTTCAATACCCTGATGAATACCTATCCGGATTCTCAGAAAAGTGACGAATATAAGATGTATATTATCAGATCGGATTTCGAATATGCCACGCTGAGCCTGGAAGATAAGAAGCAGGCCCGTTTCGATCAGGTGGTCACGGATTGCAATGATTTCCTGGACCGCTTCCCGGAAAGCAAATTAAAACCGGAAGTGCAGGATTACCTGACACGTTCCACAAACGCCTTAAAAGGATTACAAAATGAGCAGACTAAGAAACAAGGTTAACACGCACATTTCGAATGTGGCTGAAACAAAGAACCTGACGGATCTGAAAAACAAAACAGGCAACCTGTATGAGTCCATTGCCATCATTGCAAAAAGGGCGAACCAGATTAGTATTTCCATGAAGGAAGAACTGCACAGCAAACTCGAAGAGTTCGCCACGCATACTGACAGCCTGGAAGAAATTCACGAGAACAAAGAACAGATCGAAATTTCCAAAGCATACGAAAGAATGCCGAATGCGGCACTCCTCGCCACCCAGGAATTCATGGATGACAAAATTTACTATCGGAAGAACGAAGATGATTTGTTCAGCTGACTGGGATTTGTGGGATGTTTTTGGGATTGGTGGGATAGGGATATGAGAGGTTTGCCTATTCCGGTTTGATTGAAACCGCGCATTCATCCTGATCGGCGCCCACACGAACAACTGATCAATCGCTGATGAGGCGCTGGCGAAGGATCTCTAAGATGACCGAACCTGAAGGCGATAGCATTCGACCAGAGATCCTGGCTGAGCAGAGCTGATAAATAAAACTTCATTTTGATATTGCCACGAAGCACGAAAAGACAATCTTTTCAAACTGATCGTGGCAATTTCATTCCGGGTACTGAAGAAAAAAGCTAATTTTATTCTTATGATTGCGGGAAAAAAAATTCTCTTGGGCGTCACCGGAAGCATCGCAGCCTACAAGGCGATCCTGCTCGTGAGAAGCCTGGTGAAACAAGGCGCCGAAGTGAAAGTGATCCTCACCCCCGCCGCGAAAGATTTTGTCACCCCGCTTTCCTTATCCACCGTTTCAAAAAACGAAGTGCTGTCCGACCTGTTTCGTGAAGATGTATGGGCCAACCATGTGCAACTCGGGCGCTGGGCCGACGTAATGGTCATCGCTCCGCTCAGCTGCAACACCCTTTCGAAAATGGCGCATGGGCAGTGCGACAACCTCCTGCTGGCAACCTATCTTTCGGCAACCTGTCCGGTGGTGGTGGCCCCAGCCATGGATGAAGACATGTGGCACCATCCTGCCACCAAGCGAAATTTGACCATCCTCGAAGAATATAAAGTGCAGATCATCCCGGTGGAAAAAGGCGAACTCGCCAGCGGACTTTATGGCGACGGCCGCATGGCAGAACCGGAGACCATCATCGAATTCCTGAACGAACATTTTTTTTTAGCAGAGAGCTGACCGGCAAGCGGGCCCTCGTCACCGCCGGTCCCACCCATGAATCTCTGGATCCCGTCCGCTATATCGGCAACCAGTCATCCGGTAAAATGGGCATCGCCATCGCGCGCGAACTGGCGCAGCGCGGCGCCACCGTGCAGCTGGTACTCGGTCCCACGAATATCCCCGTACAGATTCCACACGTAACCGTGCATGCCGTGGAATCCGCCGCGCAGATGGACACGGCCTGCCAGGAGATTTTTCCGACCGCGGACATCGCTGTACTCTCCGCCGCCGTGGCCGACTACACACCGATCACCGTATCACCCGAAAAAATAAAAAAATCAGCAGGCACGCTCACACTGGAACTGAAAAAGACCAAAGACATTCTGCAGAGCCTGGGCGATCAGAAAAAACCGCATCAGATCCTCGTGGGCTTTGCACTGGAAAGTAAAAATGAAAGAGCCTATGCGCTCGGCAAGCTCGAAAAGAAACATGCCGACCTGATCGTGCTGAATTCTTTGCAGGATCAGGGCGCCGGCTTTGGATACGATACCAACAAGATCACGATTTTCGGAAAAAACGGCCAGGAATGGGCCTATGCCCAAAAGCCCAAACAACAAGTGGCCAAAGATATCGTTGACAGGATACTAAACTTGCCCGAATGATCCGGAGGATATTATCCCTTGCTCTCATTTGTATGCTGTATGCGACGGCGGCGGACGCACAGGAACTGCAGGCCAATGTCACCGTTCTTTCCAACCGCATCAGCACGGCGGTGGACCATAAGATCTTTACGACCCTGCAATCTGCCCTCTATGATTTTCTGAACAACCGGCGCTGGAGCAATGAAACTTTTCAGCAGAGCGAAAAAATCACCTGTAATTTCCTGCTGAACCTGAGTGGTTCCTCGGACGCCAACACCTATACGGCGCAGCTCACCATCCAGGCAGCGCGACCGATCTTCAACAGCAGCTACCAGAGTCCGCTGATCAACTACCTCGACGAGAATGTCAGTTTCAAATACATCCAGTTTCAAACACTCGACTTCAACGAAACCCGCGTGCAGGGTTCCGATCCGCTCGCGGCCAACCTCACGGCGATCTTTGCTTATTATGTGTATACCATTTTAGGATTGGACTTTGATACCTTCGGTCTGCGCGGCGGCGACGCGTACTATTCCAAAGCGCTGAATATTATCAACAACGCACCCGAAGGATCTTCGGTCACGGGCTGGAAACCGTTCGACGGGATCCGCAACCGGTACTGGCTGAATGAGAACCTCACCAATGCCAAATACACGCCCATACACGATGCACTCTATGATTATTACCGCCAGGGCCTGGACCAGATGTATGATCATGAAAACGACGCACGCGCAGGCATCCTGACCTCGCTGAGTCTGCTCAATACGCTCAATACGGAAAACCCGAACCTGATGTTCATCCAGTTTTTCTTCCAGGGAAAAGCCTCCGAAATTTCCAATACATTCAAAAAAGGAAATCCCGACGACAAGAGCCGCGCACTGGATTTTTTATCGCGCCTCGACGTCTCCAATATCAACCGGTATAAACAGGACCTTCAATGAAGCGGCTACTGCTCATCAGCGGCTTCCTGTTCGGGATGCTTTCCTGTACCAATCGAAAATCTGTTCCGGGCGATGTGATCAAACCAGATTCCATGCAGGTGATCTTCCGCGATGCGATAGAAGTGGACCAGTATTCACTCAGTTTTCTGCTGAAAGATTCTTCGAAACGGAATACAAAACTTGAAACCCGCGGCTGGTACGAGGAAGTGTTCAGGATCCACCATGTAACGAGAGACGATTTTGAGCGAAGCCTGGCTTTTTATCAGTCAAGACCCGATCTGATGAAAGAGTTGCTGGACAGCATGTCGGCGCATGCGAGCCGTGATAAAATGGCTTCCTATCACCGCATGTCCGACGTAAACGGCAAGCCGGATACGGGCAGGCGAAAAATGACGCATGCAGACAGCATGGTGTCCAACTACGGTCAACACGCAATGCCGTATATCAATCACCAGCCATTGTCAAAAGCAGATTCTTTTAAATTAAAAACGCATCGCTTGAATCACCTGGATTCCCTGCGCCTGCATTTTTTGCCGGTACATTATACAAAGGCCGATTCCCTTCGATTGCATATCGCCCGGTATACACATGTGGATTCCCTGCGTTTGCATTTGCTGCCATCCAAACGCGTGCTGTTGCGACCCGGAAGGCTGCCCAATCAATAAAAAACCGATGAAGAAAACATTTACCACTGCCGCCGAAGCCATTTACGATATTCCCGATAACGCCACGATCATGCTGGGCGGTTTCGGTCTCTGCGGCATTCCGGAAAACTGCATCGCGGCGCTGGTGGAAAAAGGCGTGCAGGGACTCACCTGCATTTCCAACAATGCGGGGGTGGACGATTTCGGACTCGGACTTTTATTGAAGACGAGACAGATAAAAAAAATGATCAGCTCCTATGTGGGAGAGAACGCTGAGTTTGAACGGCAGTTGCTGGCCGGAGAACTCGAGGTGGACCTGATCCCACAGGGTACGCTCGCTACACGGATCCAGATGGCCGCCATGGGCATCCCCGCTTTTTTTACGCCGGCAGGATATGGTACAGAGATCGCGGTCGGAAAAGAGATCCGGAACTTTGGTGGAAAGGAACATCTGATGGAATACGCGCTGCCCGCTGATTTCGCGATCGTGAAAGCCTGGAAGGGAGACCGCTCGGGCAATCTCATCTTCCGGAAAACCACGCGCAATTTTTCAACGTCGATGGCCAAGGCCGGTACGGTGACGATTGCCGAAGTGGAACAGCTGGTGGACGCAGGTGAGCTCGATCCCGACCAGGTGCAGGTGGCGGGCATTTATGTGCACCGGATCTTTCAGGGATCGGGATATGAAAAGAGAATCGAAAAGAAAACCATTCGCCAATAAATTCAGGGCATGTATATTTCTGTTGACATGTTGCACGAGGATATGGGGGTTGACCGGACCATCGCGCGTTTTTTTGTGGACCGGAAGATTCCTCCCGACAACGCGTTCTGGCGCAAAAGATTATTGTATATCGGCCGGGGCAATGGCTATGTGTCGATCCCGGTCTTTTACGATGGACTGTTTCGCGTCGGTGTGCCATTGGATTGCCTGCTTGCCGAAGATCATGTAAGACTGATGGAAAGGGTGATGCATTTTGCGATGCAATATGAATTTCATGAAATAAGTTTTCAGGAACAGCTGGCGCAGATAAAAAATCTATTTGTGGAACGCGCGAGCAATCCCCTTTTCTTTGCGGAGCTGATCCAATACCTCGAACAGCCGGTGCTTCGTCCCATCGATCACCTGGGCCAGCCGCAGCCATCGCTGAACCGGGCCGATGTGTTTTTGTTTGTGCTGGCGGATCTGCCGATGAGTCCCGAACAAACCGATCGTGCACTGCAATATTGGTATGCATTGCATCCAACCTATCTTATCATGGATGATATGATGGACTATGATAAAGATAAAAAAGACGGCGAAGAAAATGTGATCCTGGATCTGGGAGATGGCGCTGCGGGATTTACCAAAGGGTTTGCGTTACTGGATAAAAATATCCGCACGCTGGAAACCTTCAATGCCACGCTGGCGGACTATCTGGATTCCCGGCTGCCTGAATTAAAAAAACTGCATTCAACCTATCTCCATGGCGCTTGATAAATATGGTATTGCCCGGCGCATTGCACGCGAACTGCGCGACGGCATGTATGTAAACCTCGGCATCGGCATTCCCACGCTGGTGGCCAGTTATATTCCTGAAGGCATGGACATCATGTTCCAGTCGGAGAACGGCATGCTGGGCATGGGCCCTTATCCGGTAGCGGGTGAGCTGGATGCTGACCTGATCAATGCGGGCAAGGAAACGGTGACGATCCTGCCTGGCGGCGCATTCTTTGACAGCGCGGAGAGTTTTGGGATGATCCGTTCCGGCAAAGTGGATATGACGGTACTTGGCGCGATGGAAGTGTCTGACCAGGGCGATATCGCCAACTGGAAAATCCCCGGCAAGATGGTCAAGGGGATGGGCGGAGCGATGGATCTGGTGGCCAGTGCGCGCTATATCATCGTGGCGATGCAGCATACCAATCCCAAAGGCGAATCGAAATTATTACCTGCCTGTACACTACCGCTTACGGGTGTGCGTTGTGTAAAGAGAATCGTAACCGAACTGGCGGTGCTGGATATCACGCCGGAAGGATTTTTATTGCTGGAGCGTGCGCCGGGCGTGACGGTAGATGAAATCCGCGCGAAGACGGCGGGCAGACTGGTAGTGCCGGACACAGTAAAAGAAATGGATTTGTAACGTCCTATAAAATCACTGCATGAAAAAATTGACACTGTTGCTGGCGGCGCTGTGCTGCACGTTCGCATCTTTTGCGCAAACGGATGCGAAAGCGACGCATATCCGGGAGTTGCTCGAAGTAACCGGCTCTGCAAAGATGGGGATCCAGATGATGCATGCCATGATTGAATCCTATAAGAATTCTTATCCAAAAACCGGGGATGCTTTTTGGGATTCATTTATGGCGGAGGTAAAAGCAGATGATCTCGTGAACCTGATCATCCCGATTTATGCGAAGTATTACACGGATGAAGATATCATTCAACTGACGGCTTTCTACAAAACGCCCATCGGTCAGAAAACGATTCAGATCATGCCGGGACTGATGAAGGAGTCTCTGGGCGTCGGTCAGGCCTGGGGAAAGGAGCTGGGCGAAAAAGCCCTTAAAAAAATGAAGGATGCCGGCCTGATGGAGAGTAACTGAGCGGGTGCCTTATTTCCCTCTTGCATCTTTACCCGCTTCCACGGCCATTTTATAGCGGGCATCCCAACCGGCGAGGTCCGGATTTTCGGTAGCGAGTTCTTTACCCTTTGGCTGAAACAATTTGCCGATCACGGCCAGTATTCTATGCAGAAGTCCTTTTTTCATGGAATGTCCCTTTCGTATTCCACTAAAGTTATCCCATATGGGGGAACGAACCTACAAAAAACTGGGTGAGACACGTTAAATTATGGGAAATGGGTGACTATCCCTGTTTCACGCGACGACGCAACGGATGCGCAACGCCGCAACGGGTGGCTGATTGA
>CAZZYD010000190.1:0-7324 GCA_964658175.1 uncultured Puia sp.
CTGAAACCTTTCGTGGACATGTCCAACGTACGAAAAGCGGCCGAGCGGCTCAAACCGATCATCGCCCGGACGCCGCTTGTACTGAATCAGAACCTGTCCCGGAAATATAACGCCAACGTCTACCTGAAAAGAGAGGATCTGCAGGCAGTGCGGTCGTACAAGATCCGCGGCGCCTACAACATGATGTCTTCGCTCACAGCGGACCAGCTTGCAAGGGGCGTCGTATGCGCCAGCGCGGGAAATCATGCGCAGGGATTTGCCTATTCCTGCAATAAGCTCAAGGTGAAAGGCGTCGTCTTTATGCCCATCATCACGCCCAAACAGAAAGTCTCCCAAACAAAAATGTTCGGTGAACATTATATCGAAATCAAACTCGAGGGAGATACGTTTGACGATTGCGCGGTGGCGGCAAAGAAATTCACGCTCGAAAATCACCTCACTTTCGTTCCGCCTTTTGAAGATCTGCGGATCATCGAAGGGCAGGCCACGGTGGGCCTTGAAATCCACGAAGACCTCTCGGACATCGACTACCTCTTTGTACCGGTAGGCGGGGGCGGACTGGCTTCCGGCGTAGGCTCCTATTTCAAAACCTATTCGCCCAAAACAAAAGTGATCGGCCTCGAACCCGAAGGATCTCCTTCCATGTACGAGGCATTGAAAGCGGGGCATCCGGTGACCATCGACTCCATCGACCGGTTCGTGGACGGCGCTGCAGTCAAAAGATCCGGCGACCTCACCTTTTCCATCTGCCGGGAAGTACTGGACGGACTGGAACTGGTGCCGGAAGGATTGATTTGCTCGGTGATCCTCAAGATGTATAACGAAGAAGCCATCGTGGTGGAACCTGCTGGTGCGCTCACGATCGCAGGGCTGGATAAATTCGCCGACAGCATCCGCGGCAAAACCATTGTCTGCATCGTCAGCGGGAGCAACAACGACATCGACCGCATGCCGGAGATCAAGGAACGATCCCTGCAGTACGAAGGACTGAAACATTATTTCATGGTGAAGTTTGCACAAAGGCCGGGCGCCCTGCGCGAGTTTCTCAACAATATACTCGGACCAAACGATGACATCACCCGGTTCGAATATATGCAGAAGACGAACAAAGAATCGGGACCGGCCATTGTGGGCATTGAACTGCAAAGCCGTGCCGACTATGATGTGCTGCTGAAAAATATGAAGAGCCATTCAATCGATTTTTCAGAGATCAATAAGAACGATACGCTGTTCGGATACCTGGTGTAGTTTCGGGCATTTTTTGACCCAGCCAATCCCTGGAAAACAGTCAAAAAGAAATCAACATCATTGACGAGCGGTGTTGACATTTTTCGACGGAAAATTGGTTTTTTTTCCATATTTTTAGAAGAATCGACCCTTTCCTTAGAGAAAATAGCGATTAATCAGCCATTCATTGAATATTACTTACTGCTAATCAGACAATTATAAAATGGAAAGTACACAAGGTCTCTATGATCCGTCTTTTGAGCATGACTCCTGCGGAATCGGCTTTGTCGCCAACATCAAGGGGAACAAGTCGCATCAGATCATTTCCGATGCGATCACGATCCTCGAGAACATGGAGCACCGGGGCGCCTGTGGCTATGAAAGCAATACGGGAGATGGAGCGGGGATCATGATCCAGACGCCGCATGAATTCTTTTTTGACGAATGCATCAAGCTGGGCATTCACCTGCCTGCCTATGGAAAATATGGGGTGGGGATGTTATTCTTTCCGCGCGACATCATGCTCAAAGAAGAATGCCGTGATATCTTCAACCGCGCTGCCGAAAAAATGGGTCTTGAAATCCTGGGTTACCGCAAAGTGCCGGTGAACCCGGACGGATTGGGTAATATGGCGCTGTCGGTAGAGCCGGAGATGGAACAGGTATTTGTCGCCTGTCCCGATCATATCAACCTGCCCGACGATTTTGAACGGAAACTTTTTATCCTCCGCAACTACGCGAGCCATACCATCAGCAATACGGTTAAAAAAGATGCCATCGGCTTTTACGTGGCATCTCTTTCTTATAAAACGGTCGTGTACAAAGGCCAGCTGACCAGCATGCAGGTCCGCTCCTATTTCACCGACCTGAGCAATCACCGGGTGGTGTCTGCCTTCGGCCTGATCCATTCACGGTTTGCCACCAACACCTTTCCGTCATGGAATCTTGCACAGCCCTTCCGGTATATCGCGCACAATGGCGAGATCAATACCGTCCAGGGAAACCTGAACTGGCTCAAGACCAGCGAAAAAGGTTTTGAATCACCCTATTTTACCAAGGAAGAAATGGAAATGCTGTTGCCGATCATTACCGGCAATCAGTCAGACAGTGCATGTCTGGACAATATGATCGAACTGCTCACGCTTTGCGGCCGTTCACTTCCGCATGTGATGATGATGCTGATCCCGGAAGCCTGGGATGGCAATGAACAGATGGATCCGGCCAAGAAAGCATTTTATGAATTTCATGCGGCGTTCATGGAACCATGGGACGGTCCCGCATCGATTTCCTTCACCGACGGAAAAATGATCGGCGCCACCCTGGACAGAAACGGTCTTCGTCCTTCGCGTTATTGCGTAACCACCGATGACCGCGTGATCATGGCATCTGAAACCGGCGTACTGCCGGTGGATCCGAAACTGATCCGCGAAAAGGGCCGCCTTCAGCCGGGAAAAATGTTCGTGGTGGACATGGAGCAGGGAAGAATCATCAGCGACGACGAACTGAAAAATAATATTTGCTCCTCCAAACCTTATGCGGAATGGCTGAATAAATACAAGATCCGGCTGGAAGAATTGCCCGAGCCACGCGTATTGTTTACCGACCTCCAGCACGACCAGATTTTTAAATACCAGAAGGCATTTGGATATACCACCGAGGATATCGAAACCATCATCACCCCGATGGCGCTCGACGGCAAAGAACCGATCGGTTCCATGGGATCCGATATTCCGCTGGCGATCCTGAGCGACGAACCGCAACACCTCAGCAGTTATTTTAAACAATTGTTTGCCCAGGTAACCAATCCACCGATCGATCCCATCCGCGAACGACTGATCATGTCGCTGGCTACTTTCGCCGGCAACAATGGGAACCTGCTGGTGGAAGATCCGCTGGCCTGTCATTGCGTAGCGCTGAAACATCCGGTGCTGACCAATCATGAACTCGAAAAAATCAGAAGCATCGATACCGGCATCTTCCAGGCCAAAACACTGCAGGCTTATTTTCGGGCAGATGGAAAACCCGGTTCATTGCAGGCGGGGCTTGAAAGACTTTGTCGTTATGCTGTTGACGCGGTAGACGATGGTTTCGAAGTGCTGATCCTCTCCGACCGTGCGATCGATTCAGATCATGCACCCATACCAACCCTGCTGGCCACCGCGGCCGTGCATCATCACCTGATCCGCAAAGGCATTCGGGGATCAGTGGGCATCATCATCGAGGCCGGTGACGTATGGGAAGTGCATCATTTTGCCTGTCTCATCGGCTTTGGCGCCACGGCGATCAATCCGTACCTCGCTTTTGCCTCCATCCGCGATGCGCGCAATACGGGCAAACTCACGACAGACCTCGACATCGAATATCTCCGCAAGAATTATATCAAGGCCGTGAACGACGGACTGCTCAAGGTATTTTCCAAAATGGGCATCTCTACGCTGCAGTCTTACCAGGGTGCGCAGATCTTTGAGATCATCGGTCTGAACCGTACCGTCGTCAACAAATATTTTACCGGCGCCACCTCAAGGATCGAAGGAATGGGGCTGGATGAAATTGCCCGCGAAACACTCGCCAAACATGTATTTGCTTTCAGCAGAAAAGATATTCCGGTAGACCGGTTGCCCTCCGGCGGCGTGTACCAGTGGAAACGCAAAGGGGAATTTCACCTGTTCAATCCGAACACGATCCATTTCCTCCAGTACTCCACGCATATGAATGACTACACCTCATTCAAAAAATATTCGAAGCTGGTGAATGACCAGACGGAAAAAGCGGCCACGCTGCGCGGATTGATGGCGTTCAAAAGAAACCGTCCTTCCATTCCGATCGAGGAAGTGGAACCGGAAGAACTGATCCTCCGGCGCTTCGCCACGGGCGCGATGAGTTTCGGATCCATTTCACACGAGGCGCATTCCACGCTGGCTATTGCGATGAACCGCATCGGCGGAAAAAGCAATACCGGTGAAGGCGGAGAGGATGAACTACGTTTTGAGCCGTTGCCCAATGGCGATTCGATGCGGTCGGCGATCAAGCAGGTCGCTTCTGCCAGGTTCGGGGTTACGAGTTATTACCTGAGTATGGCTGATGAACTGCAGATTAAAATGGCCCAGGGCGCGAAACCCGGGGAAGGCGGACAGCTGCCCGGACATAAGGTGGACGAATGGATCGGCAAAGTGCGTCACTCCACACCGGGCGTCGGACTGATATCACCTCCACCACACCACGATATTTATTCGATCGAAGACCTGGCGCAGCTCATCTTCGATTTAAAGAATTCAAACCGCGATGCGCGCATCAGCGTCAAGCTGGTATCGAAGGCAGGCGTGGGTACCATCGCCACCGGTGTGGCGAAAGCGAAATCGGATGTGATCCTGATCTCCGGTCAGGATGGCGGCACCGGCGCGTCTCCCATCAGCTCGATCCGCCATGCCGGTCTCCCCTGGGAACTCGGACTCGCCGAATCGCAGCAGACGCTCGTAAAAAACAGGTTGCGAAGCCGGGTGGTACTGCAGACAGACGGACAACTAAAAACCGGCCGAGATATCGCCATTGCCACCTTGCTGGGCGCGGAAGAATGGGGCGTTGCCACCGCTGCGCTGGTAGTGGAAGGATGCATCATGATGCGCAAGTGTCATTTGAATACCTGTCCGGTAGGTGTTGCCACGCAGGATCCTGAACTGAGAAAACGTTTTACCGGCAATGCCGATCATGTCGTGAATCTTTTTAAATTCCTCACGCGCGAATTGCGCGAGATCATGGCCGAACTCGGTTTCCGCACCATCAATGAAATGGTGGGTCAGGTGGAATGCCTGGAAGTCAAAGACAATTTGAATCACTGGAAATCGCAGAAACTAAATCTGTCGCCCATCCTTTTCAAAGAGCCCGGCGCACAGTATACCGGCATACATAAAATGGAGGAGCAGGACCACGGACTGGAAAATGTGCTGGACTGGCGACTGATCGCGGCGGCGGCGCCTGCGTTGAAAGACCAGCAGCCGGTAACCGCATCCTTCCCGATCAAGAATACGGACCGCACGATCGGGACCATGTTGTCTCATGAGATATCGAAGAAATATAAATCTGCCGGACTGCCGGACGACACCATTCATTTTAAACTGACGGGTACGGCCGGTCAAAGCTTTGGCGCTTTCAACACGAAGGGGGTAACGCTTGAACTGGAAGGCGATGCCAATGATTATTTCGGAAAGGGATTGTCCGGCGCGCGGCTGATTGTTTACCCGGCGGCGAATGCAGGTTTTGTTCCGGAAGAAAATATCATCATCGGCAATGTGGCATTCTATGGGGCTACTTCCGGAGAATCTTTCATCCGTGGAAAAGCCGGCGAACGTTTCGCCGTGCGCAATTCGGGCGCGAGCGCGGTGGTGGAAGGCGTGGGCGACCATGGCTGTGAATACATGACCTCCGGCCGGGTGGTTATTCTCGGCAGTACGGGCAGGAACTTCGCGGCCGGGATGAGCGGCGGGATCGCCTACGTATACGATGTGGAAGGAAAATTCCCGTCCCTCTGCAATGCGGAGATGGTGGACCTTGATCCGCTGGATGCAGAAGATGCGGCCGAAGTAAAACGGATGATTGAAAAGCATTTTAGTTATACGGCGAGTACGGTGGCAAAGTTTGTGCTCGATGATTTCGACAACCAGCTCAGTCATTTTGTGAAAGTGTATCCGCGGGATTACAAGAAAGTGATGATGGAGCGAAAGGGGCAGTTGATTGCTTCCAAATAGATGAGCCACCAGGAAATAAAAAAAATAATATAAGCGATAAGCAATGGGAAAACCAACAGGGTTTATGGAGTTCGACCGGGAAATGCCTTCCAAGCGGCCGGTGCAGGAACGGAGAAAAGATTACAAGGAGTTTGTGGCGCCCTATTCGCCGCCGCAGCTGAACCACCAGGCGGCCCGTTGCATGAATTGTGGTATTCCTTTTTGCCACAGCGGATGTCCGCTGGGCAATGTGATTCCTGAATTCAACGACGCGGTATACCGGGAAGCCTGGCAGGAGGCGCATGAGATCCTGGCATCTACCAATAATTTTCCGGAGTTTACCGGGCGCATTTGTCCGGCCCCCTGCGAAAGCAGTTGCGTGCTGGGCATCAACCAGCCACCGGTGGCGATTGAAGAAATTGAAAAACATATTATAGAGATTGCTTTTGACAAAGGTTTTCTGAAGGCCAGGCAGCCGCATCTCCGGACGGGGAAAAAAATTGCGGTGGTAGGTTCCGGCCCTGCCGGGCTGGCCGCCGCCGCGCAACTCAATGGGGCTGGTCACCAGGTAACCGTTTTTGAAAAAGCGGATGCAGCCGGCGGATTGTTGCGGTACGGCATTCCGGATTTCAAACTGGAGAAATGGGTGATCGACCGCCGGATCCGTTTGATGGAGGAAGAAGGGATTGCATTTCGCTGCAATGCGGAAGTAGGGGGAAATATCCGCATCAACGACCTGTTGCGCGAATACCATGCGATCGTGCTGGCGGGTGGGTCGACGATTCCGAGAGACCTCACCATTCCGGGCCGCGAGAGCAAGGGCGTTCATTTTGCGATGGATTTTCTGACCCAGCAGAATAAGCGGGTCGGCAAGAAAAAAGTGAAGACGGAAGATATCCTTGCCACGGGCAAAAATGTGATTGTGATTGGCGGGGGCGACACGGGCAGTGATTGTGTGGGCACGTCGAACCGCCAGGGAGCGGACAGCGTAACGCAGTTTGAACTGCTGCCGCAGCCGCCCCGGGAGCGGACCAGTTTTATGCCCTGGCCGACCTATCCGATGGTGCTGAAAGTGACTTCTTCGCATGAAGAGGGTTGTGAACGGCATTGGGCGCTGGCCACCAAGGAATTTATCGCCGATGAAAACGGGAACCTGAAGGCGCTCAAGATCGTTACGCTGGAGTGGAAGCTTACGGAAGATGCACGGCCCGCGCGCTTTGTGGAAGTACCGGGATCTGAAAAGACGATGCCCTGCGACCTCGCGTTGCTGGCCATGGGATTTGTGCATCCGCAGCATGAGGGGATGGTCAATGAGCTGGGTGTTGAGCTGGACGACCGGGGCAATGTGAAGGCGGCGGAAAAATCCTATCAGACCAA
>CAZZYD010000191.1:0-7312 GCA_964658175.1 uncultured Puia sp.
TTCACATCGCGGCCATGGTCAGGCGCTGTTTTTTGAAATCGCTGAAATTCATGCCGGTCGTATTCTTGAAGAATTTACTGAAATGCGCCATATCGGAGAAGCCGAGATGGTAGCCGATTTCTTTCATACAAACGCCCGAATAGGCCGCCTGTCTTTTGGCTTCCAGTACGATGCGCTGCCGGATATGATGACCGGCTGAAAAACCGGTTACT
The DNA here is from genome assembly GCA_964658175.1 of uncultured Puia sp. Taxonomy (GTDB): domain Bacteria; phylum Bacteroidota; class Bacteroidia; order Chitinophagales; family Chitinophagaceae; genus Puia. The sequence goes on from CAZZYD010000191.1 coordinate 213, forward strand.
TTTTTTATGATTTCGTTGAGGTAATTGGGCGTCACGCACAGGTCACCGGCATAATCCGCCACCATTTTCTTTTGCTTGAAGTGTTTTTCCAGCAGATCCAGAAACTGTTGTACCAGCTGCTTGTTTCGGCTGACGCCTGTGTGCGCACTGGCAGATTCGACCTGCAGGTTTACATAAAAGAGAAAGATCTTGAAATAGCGTTTGAGGATCTCCGTGGAAAAATCCTGGGCGCGGGTGAATTCCCGCAGCATCCGTTGGGCGATGTCGACGATATCTTCCTGAAAAGCAGCGGGAATAAGGATCTCCTGCGCCCGGTCCAGCAGATGATAGAGTTTGGTAAAATAAAACGACTCTTCATCCGGCGTGCCTTTTTCGAAAAAATGCTCACTGAAAGAGATGACATAGCCCTTAAGGATATCCTCCGATTCAAAATGCTGGATCTGCCCGGGCTTGATGCAGAAAATCTTTTGCGGGGCAACGGCATGAGCCTGTAGGTCGATCCAGAGTTTACCGGTTCCGGATACCAGGTAAATGATCTTAAACTGGCGGCTGTTGTGTGCCACGCGCAAAGCCGTTTTACCCTGGGGTGAAAGCAGTTCCAGGGACTGAATGTCAAAGCTGCCATTGTCCGCCAATGGCATGGTGCGAAAAAGTTGTTTATCGGGTCTTTTCATAACTGAAGGTTGAGCCCTTCTATAGGCGAATGACGTGCCTGATGTTAAAGATTTGTATATGAAGATGTTATAATTAACCGACTTAATGAAAAGGACGATATTTCGCCTGATTATTGAATCGACGGCTAAATATCGTAGTTTCAGGAACAATGGTTTTAAAAAAACAAGTTCATGAACCCGATCTGTTGCTGTCGCTCGGCCATGAACTCACGGCGACGCGCGACAAAACCCGCTTTCTCCAGATCATAGAACATTCCCTGAAGGTTTATTTTCCCTTTGACGCATTGCTGATCCAGGTGCTTTCAGCTGATGGCCTGTCACACAGCGTATACATGTCGCTGCTCGAACCGGCATTGAAACAGGATCCGGCCTGCGGTTCCAGCCTGATGTCAACATTTCCTGTGGACGACGGCATATTCAATCTTCTTTTTGCCACCGAAAAACCCGTCATCATCGACCTGGATATCCAGTGGCGACGGAAACCCGTGGTACCCTACGTGGCATTTTTATACAAACATGGCATCCGCGAGTTGCTGGGCATTTCACTGCGCGACCAGCAACGCCCTTTTGGAAGTATTTTCATCTGTACCAAACGCAAGCAGCATTTTAACCCACGGCAACTCGGCATGCTTCAAAAACTTTGCATGCAGGTGTCGGTAGCCGTCGCCAACATCCGTTCCTATGAAGAGATTGAACGGCAACTGAAAGAAACGGAACGCACAAAGACCTTGCTGGAAGCACAAAACCTTCTGCTCCAGCAACAGATCAGCACAGTTGCCGGTAACCCGGAAATTATCGGTTCCAGCGCCTCGTTGAAGAAAGTGTTTGAACTCCTGTCGCTGGTGGCCGCCACAGAGAGCACGGTGCTGCTGCTGGGAGAGACAGGCACGGGCAAAGAACTGATCGCCAAAGCGATTCACGACGCGTCGCCGCGCCGCGGCAATGCCCTGATCAAAGTGAATTGTGCCGCCTTGCCCGTAAACCTGATCGAGAGCGAGTTGTTCGGCCACGAGAAAGGGAGTTTTACGGGTGCCACAGAACGCAGCATCGGCAAATTCGAACTAGCCCAAAACGGTACACTCTTTCTTGACGAAATCGGGGAAATGCCCTTCGAACTGCAGGTGAAATTGCTCAGGGTATTGCAGGAAAGAGAGTTTGAACGGGTGGGCGGCAGGAACACGATCCGCGTGAACGTACGGATTATCGCAGCCACCAATAAAGATCTTCCGGAAGAGATCAGGCTTAACAGGTTCCGCAATGATTTGTATTACCGGCTGAATGTTTTTCCGATTACGCTGCCTCCTTTACGAGAACGGAAAGAAGATATTCCGGCACTCACCAGTTATTTTTTGAAGCGTCTGTATGCAAAAACCGGCAAACATGTCGTATCGGTTTCATCCCAGGTGCTCAGGCAGATGGCCGGTTATGAATGGCCTGGAAATATCCGGGAGCTGGAACACCTGATTGAAAGAAGCATGCTGATGACAAGCGGTACCATGCTCCATGAAATTATATTGCCGTCCGCCACGAGGAATCTGCAGACGGAATTTCCGGAAACGGCCGTCCAGTCGCTGCAGGACCACGAGCGGGATTATATTTTATCCGTGCTCAGGAAATGCGGTGGCCGGGTGCGTGGAAAAGGCGGTGCGGCCATCCTTTTGCAATTGCCGCCCACAACGCTGCATTCAAAAATGAAAAAACTGGGTATCCGCAAAACAGGTGGATAGTGCGTTCATTTCATTGAATGATTGATGGCAGGGTATGTATATTTTATCGTTAAGCCTGATTTATGCTCCCGCCAGATGTTAAAAGATTGCGGGGCACTCCGAAAAAAGGTACTTTAATGCATCGCTCTTTTTACCCGTACAAAAACATACTACTTTGAGGCGATTGCCCATTTTGATATTGCTCTTTGGCTGGATGCCGCTTTTCTCCCAAAATCATATACCGATCGATGGCAACGCACTCTTGGCAAATCTTCCGGCAGGCTCCGATTCGGCCCGCACCAAATGGCTGCTGTTCCACGCAGCAGATTACGTGCACCGTGAGGGAGCACGATCGGCAAACCTTGATACCGGCTGGATATATCTCTCGGCGGCTGCGGAGCGGGTCCGTTCATCCGGTACTGCCGAAGCCGACCAGCAATCTGTTTTGCTCACCGGCATTTACTATCTGAAGAAAGGCGATCTCACCAGGGGGAAACACTGTTTTCAGGAGGCGGTCCGCTACTTTACAAAGGAAGGCAACATCGCGCTTGCCGCGCAGGCATGGAATGAACTGGGCAGCAATATACCTTTTTCTCCCAAAGAGAATATTCCTGAAAAAATTGCCGGCTACCGCCAGGCGCGCGGCCTGTTTCTCCAGGCCAACATGATGTTGCCGGCCATTGCCTGCGCCCAGTCGATCGCCGAAGCGCATTTGCAGGAAGACATGGCGGATTCTGCGCTCGCAGAAATGCTTTCTGTGCTGGACCAGTACAGATCGATCGGATATAAAAATCTCCAGTATGCCTATGATCTGCTGGCGGAAATTTACCGCGCGAAAGTGGATATCCATAAGGAGTTTGAATACCGCATGGATGTGATCAAGAGCATGGAAGCCAGCGGCGATACCACCAACGCGGATGCTTATTATTCAAAACTCGCGCTGATCTATTCCGATCTGGGAATGAACGATCAAAGCATTGTATGGATCAACCGGGCCATGCGCATTCTCGAGAAACAGCACCGGCTGGAAGATTATTACGGAGACCTGAGTTTGCTGGTATATGACCTGATTACTGTTGGCAGGGCGGCAGAAGCACTGGTTGTGCTCGACCGCGCGAAACGCCTTTTTCCACCCACGCTGCTGTCGCAGGAGGTTGACCTTAATGAAGAATTCGGGCATTGCTATTCCGCGCTCAAAGAATACAGCAAGGCTGAACCATACTATGTCGAGATGATGCGGCTCTACCAGATCACCAACTTCAACAAAGAATTCTACACCACCAATGTGCAGATGGTCACGGATTTTATTTATTATTATCAGACCATGGGTACGTTTTATGTGCTCACCAAAGACTATAAAAAAGCAGATTTTTATCTTAATAAAATACTCTCACTTCCCTCCGGCGCGATCCGCCCGGTGTCCATGAGCAAGATCGAGGAACTGAAATTTCATGTGGACTCTGCCCTGGGAAACTATGTGCAGGCAATCCGTCACCTGGAACGGCACAAGGATATCAATGACTCGCTCTTCAACGCCACCAAGAGTAAACAGATCAACGAACTGCAGATCCGTTATGAAACCAGTAAAAAAGAACAGGACCTGAAGGTATTGCGCACCAAGGAGCAGCTCCAGACAAAAGAATTGCAGCAGTCGGCACAGGTCCGTCGCTTCATCTATGGATTGCTGGTCGTGCTGTTGCTGCTGATGGCCGTCGTATACAGTCGTTACCGTTTAAAACAAAAAAGCAACCGGCAGCTGCAGGTGCAGCAGCACGAAATCAATGCGCAGAACGGATTGCTGCGCGAGTTGTTGCTGGAGCAGCAGAAATTGCTGGCGGAAAAAGAATGGCTGGTAAAAGAAATACATCACCGCATCAAGAACAATCTGCAGATAGTCATCAGCCTGCTCAATGCCCAGGCTGAATTTCTGGATAGTCCGGCTGCGATCGATGCCATCCGCAAAACCAGGGAACGGATGGAAGCGATTGCGATCATTCACCAGCGGTTGTATCAGAGTGAGCATGGCACGATGGTGAATATGAATGCCTATATCGGGGAACTGATCACGAACCTGGGGAATAGTTTTACGGAACTCGACCGCATCAGTTTTGTGCTTGACACGGATGATATTGTGCTTGATGTATCACAGTCTGTACCGCTGGGGCTCATCCTGAATGAAGCCATCACGAACGCCGTCAAATATGCATTTCCGGACCGGCAGCGCGGAAAGATTTTTATCGTGCTGAAAAAGCACGGAGTGGACGAAGTGATCCTGAAAATCCGGGATAACGGGGTCGGATTTCCTGCCGGGATGGATCTGACCCGGGAAAGTACACTGGGCATTCAGCTGATGAAATTATTTGCAGAACAACTGGAAGGCAATCTGGCATTTGACAGTCACGAGGGCGTTGAGATTTCGCTCCTGTTCAGGCCGCAGCTGGTGCCGGACACAGTGGCAAAAACACTTTTTATGCAGGGATGAATGGAAAAGATACTGATTGTAGAGGATGAATTGATTGTAGCGCGGGATCTCCGCAAAACGCTTGAGCGCAATGGCTATCAGGTTACGGGTGTGGCGCGTTCGGTGGAAAAAGCGCTGCAACTGATCGCCGAAGAAAAGCCATCGCTGGTATTGCTCGATATTTTTTTGAAAGGAGACCTCACCGGGATCGATCTGGCGCTCCAGCTGAATAAGTCCGGTATTCCGTTTGTGTATGTGTCGGCCAATGCCAGCCAGCCCGCGCTCGAATCCGCGAAGTCGACCAATCCGTTCGGCTTTATCGTGAAGCCTTTCCGGGAAAAGGATCTGCTGGTCACCATCGATATCGCGCGTTACCGGCACGCCCAGGAACAGCGCTTGCGGCAGTTATCCGTTTCGTCTGGCATCACGCCCACCAATGCCCCTGCCGTCAACGCGGTGGATCCGGACAAAAAATTATGTGAAGGGATCGTTGGCAACAGCGCGCCGATGCTGCACGTATTCAACCTGATCGCGCAGGTGGCGCCTTTTGATACCTCTGTGCTCATTACAGGTGAAACGGGTACGGGCAAGGAATGTGTGGCTCAGTGTATTTTCCAACAGTCACTGCGGCATGCGAAACCTTTTTTGAAACTGAATTGTGCGGCGCTCCCGGCGGGCCTCATTGAAGCGGAACTTTTCGGTTTTGAAAAAGGCGCCTTCAGTGGCGCCACGGAATCGAAAGCTGGTAAATTTGAACAGGCCGCCGGCGGCACCATCCTGCTGGATGAAATCGGTGAAATGCCACTCGATATGCAGGTAAAACTGCTTCGCGTATTGCAGGAAAAAGAGATCCAGCGCATCGGTGGACATCGTCCGATCGCCACAGATGTAAGGATCATCGCCTCCACCAACCGCCATATGGAAAAAGAAGTAGCCACAGGGCGTTTCCGGCTGGATCTTTATTACCGGCTGCAGGTTTTCCCGATCGAACTGCCGCCGCTCCGCGAGAGGAAGGAAGATATTCCCCTGCTCGTCCATCACTTTTTGCAGTTCTACAACCGGAAAATGAATAAGCAGATCCATGCCCCGGATGAAAAAATCATCAGCAAGCTCATGGACTATGGCTGGCCGGGCAATGTGCGCCAGTTGCAGCACCTGATTGAACGGAATATGCTCCTGGCCAGTCAGGACCATATCGCCGACATCGTATTGCCGGAAGCAATGGAACTGCCGGGACCCGAAACGCGGGCGTCCGGGGCCACCGAAAGCGGTGAAAGAGAAAGAATCCTGCGGGCATTGCAGCAGGCGAATTTCCGGGTTTCCGGCCAGGGCGGTGCGGCGGAACTGCTGGACATCACTCCATCCGCGCTGTATGCGCTCATAAAAAAATATGGAATTCAGAAAGGGTATAGCGGCTAAATTGCATGTTATTCCCCGTTATGAAATTATCCACCGCGCTTTTCGTGATCCCCGTATGCATTTTTGGTTTTGGCGCGCCCCGCGAGCCGGTGATGGCCAACGCGGCTGATGGTGCAGCGAGTCGCTGGCTTGCCAAACCGGTACTCGAAAGCCGTGTGCTGGACGATATGGAGTCCCTCAATACCTGGCAGGCTTTTACGGTGGGTGCAGATGAAATTGTGGACGCCCGGAAAACATCCATCGTACAGCCGGTGGCCAATGTTGCCGATATTTCGCTCACGACTACCCATATACGCAGCGGAAATTATTCGCTCCTGATGCGAACACCCACGCGATTGCCCGGCGTGGCGCCAAAAAACGGCCGCAGCTGGGGACGCTCCGGTATCCGGCGCGTTTTCAACGGCGACGATTGGTCCGCATTTAACCGGCTGTCGTTCTGGATATACCCCGACCTGCCGGGATTTTATACGACGGCGCTCGATATTCACCTCTTCAACAATGGCGTAAAAAAAATTCCTGCTTTGTTCGGACAGGAAGGCGAGACCTCCCTGGTGCTCCGCAATCATGAATGGAACCATATCGTGTGGGAGATCGCAAACGTAGCCCGCGACAAGATTACGGGGATGGAAATCAGCTACGGTCTGTCCGGCAGTGCACCGGAAGAAGCGGATTCCATCCGTTTTTGTTTCGACAAACTCGACCTTGAGCGCGTCGACCCCGATAAAACGGAAGGCTGGGACGTATGGCCTGACCGGATTTCGTATAGCCATGACGGCTATCAGACCGGGGGAATAAAAACAGCCATTGCCAGCGGTATCGATGCAAAAGTGTTCAGGGTGG
>CAZZYD010000192.1:0-7300 GCA_964658175.1 uncultured Puia sp.
TTCCGTGATTAATGTGGCCGATACGATGCATATCCATACGTCAAAGGATTCGCTGGATGCCCCGATTTCGTACAGCGCCCTGGATTCCGTAGTGCTGGATGTTCCCTCGAAGATCATTACGCTGTATAATAAAGCCACCACCAAATACAAGGACATCGATCTGAAAGCCTACAAAATTCAGATGGATCAGCCCAAACAGATCATGGTGGCCACCTATACGAAGGATACGGCGAACAAGATCATCGGCAAACCCAACATGAAGCAGGCTGAATCGACCATGGACTCGGATTCGATCACTTACAGCATGAAAACCCAGAAGGGGATCACGTCGAATACCTTCACCCAAAGTGGCGAAATGTTTGTGAACGCGGAGAAAATGAAGAAGATTTCAAAAACGGAGTTTTATGCCTATCGCGGCCGGTTCACCACCTGCGACCTGGATACGCCGCATTTTGCCTTCCGGACCAACAAGATGAAACTCATCAACAAAAAATTCGCCATCTCCGGTCCCGTGCATCCCGAATTCGAAGGCGTACCGTTGCCGATCTATATCCCTTTTGGTTTCTTTCCGATTTCCCAGGGCCGCCACTCGGGGATGCTGCCACCCACTTTTGACGTCAGCTCGCAGTACGGGCTCGGTCTCCGGGGCATCGGATATTATAAAGTGCTCAGCGATAACTTTGACGTCGCACTGAAAGCCGACCTCTATTCCTATGGCGGCTATACCTTTTACCTGACACCTGAATACCGGGTTCGTTACCGGTACAGCGGACGCCTCAATTTTACCTACCAGAAAACAAGACTGCTCAGCAACAACGGCGTTACCCAGTTCGAAGACGCAAAGACCTGGAGCCTCAACTGGAGTCATGTGGTGGATACCAAAGCGCATCCCGGACAAACTTTTTCAGCCAACGTGAACCTGATGTCCACCAAGTTCAACCAGTACGTGCTGACCAATCCAACTGCCAGCTTTAACAACCAGATCAATTCATCGATCGCGTATTCAAAAACCTGGGGCGGTAAATACAACCTGACCGTAAGCGGTAACCACAGCCAGAATAACTCCACCCGCCTGATCAATGTAAACCTTCCGACCCTCGGATTTACCGCCATCACCGTCTATCCGTTTCAGGACAAGGATTTTGTCGGTACACCGAAATGGTATCAGAAACTGGGGATCGGTCTGCAGACCAATATTACCGGTACGTCTAATTTCTATGATTCCCAGTTCACCATCAAACATGCGATAGACACATTTGCCTGGGGTGCGCAGCATAATATTCCGATCTCCCTCGCGCTGCCACAGCTTGGGCCTTTGCAGATTACGCCGGGGATCGGCCTGCAGGACCGCTGGTTCACCCGCAAAAGCAGCTTCAGCTGGAATGATAAGTTAAGAAAGGTCGATACGAACACGACACGCGGATTTTACACGGCCAACCAGGTTTCCATGTCGGTCAATTTCAGTACCGCGATTTTCGGGACCTATACCGGCTTTGGGAAAAACAGCAATATCCTGGGGATACGGCATACCATCCGACCGACTATCGGGCTCACCTATGCGCCCGATCTCAACGCCAAGACATTCCAGAATATCCGCGTGGACACCCTCGGACATTACCAGAATCTTTCCCAATATGCCGGTAATATATTTCAGCCCTTTTCCTCGGGAACAACGGGGTCGATCAGTTTCGGGCTGGACAACAATATAGAACTCAAACTCAAATCGAAGACCGATACCAGTTCGGGCGCGAATACCAAGATGAAACTCATCGACGGGTTCGGATTTACGGGTAGTTATAATTACCTCGCCGACTCCTTCAAACTATCGCCCATCAATTTCTATCTGCGAAGCACCCTGTTTCAAAAAATCAATATTACGGGATCGGTGAATATGAGTCCGTATGTCTATGACAGCACCGGATACCAGCGCGACAAATATGCCTTTGCCCAAAAGAATTTTTCCCTCGGTCATATCACGTCCGGTTCGCTTTCCATCGCCACTTCTTTCAAAAGCAAACCAAAGGATCCGAAAAAAGACGATCAGCAAAAAGCGGCTGAACAGAACGACCTCATGACGCCGATGACCCAGGAGGAACAGGAATCCGAACTGAGTTATATCCGGAACAACCCCGCGGAATTTGTAGATTTCAATATCGCCTGGTCGGTCAATATCTCCTATTCGCTGAGTTTCTCGCGCACCATCAAATCCGACTATTCGGGCTTTGGTACCCAACTTTCCTCCTCGCTGATATTAAGCAGTGATTTTAACCTGACGGAAAAATGGAAGATCGGTTTCAATACCTACTATGATGTGAAGAATACAAAAATTCAGTCGCTCACCGGATTTCTTTCACGCGATCTGCATTGCTGGCAGATGTCCATCAACGTTACCCCCGTGGGTCCGTACCGCTCCTTCAATATTACGATCAATCCCAAGTCGACCATTCTGCGCGACCTGAAAATCAACCGCAACCGAATCTTCAATTAGGATCTCCGGTTGGCAAGGATATGCGCCTTCATCATTGCAAACACCCGGTTCTTGAGAGAGTCTACCGTGTCATGCGCTTCCACCGCAACGGGGGGCAGGAAATTCATTCTTAACCGCACGGGCAAAAGAAAAAATCCTTTGTCCGGCGGATTGGCGCGCCGGCTGTTGAAAATCACCATGGGCATGATCGACTTCCGGGTGAGCAGCGCCAGGCGGAACGCGCCGTCGTGAAAGGGTTTCAGCGGTTCGTCGGACTGATTGCGCGTGCCCTCCGGATAAATGCACATATGCAAACCCATCTCCAGCACTTCACGCATTTTACCGAAACTGTCGCGCCGGCTTTTTTCCGATTTCCGGTCAACGAGGATACTCCCGGTTTTATAGATGGCCCCGAACAGCGGGATGCTGGCCATCTCCGATTTGGCGATGGTCTTGTTACCGCCCGGTATGCCTGGAGAGGATACCGGTACATCAATCAGGGCGTTGTGATTGGAGGTAACGATATAGGTTTCTCCGGGAACAAAATATCCGCGGCCGGTCACTTTCAGCGGACAGCCCACAAGAAATAAAAACACATCCATCCAGACCCTCGAAACGGCAATGAAGCGCCGGGTTTTTTTGGGATCCGGCAATGGGTAGATGAACAGGAAAAAGGGAATGAGGAAGACCAGCATGGTGCTGATGAATACCAGCGCGCCCCAGGCGGCCCACACGCGGCCCAAACAGTTTCTTATCAATTTCATCCCGCCGTTTATTTTATTTGCCAGTCAATCGGATCAATCCCGTTTTTTACGAGGTATTCATTTGTTTTTGAAAAGGGCCGGCTTCCATAAAATCCTTTCTCCACCGAAAAAGGAGACGGATGGGCGGCTTTGAGCACGAGGTGTTTGGTTTCATCGATCAACACTTCTTTCTCCTGCGCAAACCGTCCCCACAACAGAAAAACGATGTGTTCTTTCTCCTCCGATATTTTACGGATGACCGTATCCGTGAATTCGATCCAGTTTATCCGGGAATGACTGTTCGCCTCCGACAGCCTCACCGTAAGAGACGCATTCAGCAGCAACACACCCTGTTCCGCCCAGCGCGTCAAATTGCCCGTGCGCGGCGTGGGCAAACCAATATCGGTGTGCAACTCCTTGAATATATTTTGCAGGGATGGAGGTTGCTGTACGCCATCAGGCACGGAAAAGCTGAGTCCCATCGCCTGCCCCGGACCATGGTACGGATCCTGCCCGAGCAGCACCACTTTCACCCGGTCGAAGGGCGTTGTATTGAAGGCGTTGAAGATGAGTGACCCCGGGGGAAACACCGTTTTCCCCGCTTCTTTCTCCATTTTCAAAAACTGCACGATCTGCAAAAAATAAGGCTTGGAGAACTCTGCCTTCAATACATTTTTCCAGCTCTCTTCGATCTTTACGTCCATTGATTTGTTTTAGCATTTTCCATCGCATCGGCCATCATCCGGCTTTCTTCGCCGGCAGACCGCAGTTCCTGAATGATATGGGAAAAGTCTTCTGCCGTTCTGTTCTGACTTAATTTAAAAGCGCCTTCGATTTTTTCTATGCTGATTTCAAAACCGACGATGCCGTTGATCTGTTTCTGTACTTCCGGCGGCAAGCCGGCGAGTGTCACCGGATGCGCCGATCCCTGTTCGTATTTGTCTGTGAGGCGGCTCAGGCTCTTCCACAATGCTTCTCCTTCGATGAGGCGGGCACGACCGCTCACCTGCACACTCATATAGTTCCAGGTGGGCACATTCGGTTTGGCATACCAGGAAGATGAGATATAGGAGTGGATGGAAGAAAGAAAGATCACCAGTACGGAGGGATTGGCCTGCAGCTGCTGCCACTGGGGATTTGCTTTTGACAAATGGCCCTGCAAAACGAGGTCACCCTGTTCGTTGTGGTCGAGATTTACCGGTATATGTGAGGCGACCGGAAAATCGGCCCCTGCCGTAACGAGGGAGGCAAACCCGTTTTCGCGGATGAATCGTTCCAGCACCGATCGGTCCGTGACCGCGAAATGTTTGGGGGCATACATAATTTCAAAATTAAGTATAAGCGCCTGTTCTGAAAACTTATATCACCTGCAACACGATTTTACCCACCGTATGACCGGCCTCGCTGAGCCGGTGCGCTTCCTGTGCATCTGCAAGGGGAAGAATTTTGCTGATCACCGGTTTCACCAGATCGTGGTCCACAAGCTCCGCGATGGACCAGAGATGCAACGGAATGGACTGGGCCATGAATTTCACGCCGCGGATCTGCCGGGCGTTGAGGGCTCCCTCATCGAGGATGCCGCGGGTGCCGACCACGGCTCCGCCGGAAACGACCATTTGGGACAGACTGGTCTGTGCCTTCCCGCCGACCGTATCAAAAAGCAGGTCAACATCATGAAGGTCTTTTTCAAATCCGGTTTGATGATAATCGATCACCTGGTCGGCGCCCAGGGATTGCAGCAATTCAAAATTGGCAGGTGAAGCCGATGTAATCACACGGGCGCCTTTCCAGCGGGCGAACTGGATGGCCATGATGCCGACGCCACCCGATCCGCCATTGATAAATACTGTTTGACCGGCCAGCAGCTTGCCGTGGTCGAACAAACCCTGCCAGGCGGTGAGGCCGGTCAGCGGGATGGCCGCGGATTCAATATGGGTGAGTTTGGGTTTATGGGCAATTTCGGTCCACTTGACCGCGATGAGTTCTGCATAGCTGCCATTTCTTTTCCAATCCGGCCGGGCATACACCAGTTCTCCTACTTTGAATTCTTTTACGTTTTTGCCGGCCTCAATAATTTCTCCGGAAACATCGTAACCCGGTATATAAGGAAAGGACAGGGACGCCATTTCCTTTCGTTCGCCCTTGCGAATGCGCCAGTCGACGGGATTGACGGACGCGGCAAATACTTTGATAAGTACATCATCGTCCTTCAGGACCGGATCGGGCATGTCTCCATATTCCAGTACTTCCGGCCCTCCGTATTCATTAAAAAAAACCGCTTTCATATTCCAGGTTTTGCTTGCGTGACCAAATGAAAAATTCGTGCCGCTGCGGGAAGGTAGTAACTTAGCCGCAGCGGATTTCATCTATGGCAAAAACACTGGTAGTGATCGGCGGCGGGGCCGCTGGTTTTTTTTGCGCGGTCACAGCGGCCAGACTCGCGCCCGGTCTGCAGGTCATCATCCTGGAGAAAACGGGCAAGCTGCTGAGCAAGGTCCGCATCAGCGGCGGCGGCCGCTGCAATGTAACCCATGCCTGTTTCAGCATCCCCGAGATGCTGAAAAAATATCCGCGCGGAACCAATTTTCTCAAAAAAACATTCCATCAGTTTTTCACCACGGATACGGTCGACTGGTTTGAAAGCCGCGGCGTGCCGCTCAAGACGGAGGCAGACGGACGCATGTTCCCGGCCACCAATACCTCGCAGAGCATTGTGGACTGCCTGATGAAAGAGGCGGATCTGTATCGGGTTTCCGTATTGCGGAATAAAGATGTAAAAAAAATAATTCCGGGCGCGCGGATCCAGCTGTTGTTCGCAGAGGGCGATCCCGTGATGGCAGATTTTCTCTGCATCGCCTCCGGCGGATTTCCAAAATCTTCCATGTTTGCCTGGCTTTCCGAACTGGGTCATCCGGTGGAAGAACCGGTGCCGTCCCTCTTCACTTTTAATATGCCCGATCGGATGATGACGGCCCTGATGGGTATCGCGGTGCCGGACGCGCAGGTGAAGATCATGGGAACAAAACTCGGAGAGCGCGGACCGGTCCTGATCACGCACTGGGGACTGAGCGGCCCGGCCGTCCTTCGCCTGTCAGCCTGGGGAGCCCGGGAATTAAAAGAGAAGGACTATCACTTTACGGCCATCGTAAACTGGCTGCCGGACTATAATGAACAGTCTTTGTATGATGCGATGCAGGGAACGCGCGGGGATATCGGCAAACAAAAAATAGCCCATAAAAATCCTTTTGGGTTGCCGCAACGGCTTTGGGAATTTTTTCTTGAACAGGTGGGCGCCGGTGATATCCGCTGGGCCGATCTGCCGGCGGTGATGCAGCGAAAACTCGCCAAAATGATTTGTAGTCAGGAATGCATCGTGTCGGGTAAAACCACTTTCAAAGAAGAATTTGTTACGGCCGGGGGAATAAAACCATCTGCCATCGACGCCAATACGATGGAAAGCAGGATTGTTCCCAATATGTATTTTGCGGGAGAAGTGATGGATATCGACGGGATCACCGGGGGATTTAATTTTCAGCACGCCTGGACCAGCGGATTTATTGCCGGAAAATCGATCGCCGCCAAAGCGATGACTGCTTTGTAAAACGCGACTAAAAGCGCAGTCCGATCGTAATATAGGGATACCATCCCTCGGAGGAATGCGCAGCGATCAGTCTGACCAGCGCCAGCGAAGCGGGTGAAAAATAAAATCCGCCACCGACGCCATTGTGCCATTGATCGGAATGATCATCCGCTTCCCACACGCGCCCGATGTCAAACAATCCGACCAGGCCAAACTGTCCGGGCAGGATGTAGTTGGCAAATTCGGTCAGCTTGATCCGCGCTTCGATATTATTGTAGGCCATGTGCTGACCTGCAAACCGGAACTGACGATAACCCAGCAGATTTCCCTGACCACCGAGATAGGCTGACTGGTAAAATGTAGGGTGACCCGCCGTGACGGTGCCCCCGATGCGGTCAGAGATTACGATACTGGAGGCAGCATTCAGGCTTTTGTAAATGCTGATATCGGTGCTGTATTGTCCATACGATTCGGCGCTGTGGTTTAGTCCCGCCATCCCCTGTAATTTCA
>CAZZYD010000193.1:0-7298 GCA_964658175.1 uncultured Puia sp.
CTTCTTTTCAGTACATCCATGTCGTTGAAAATAAGTGGCCCAAAAGCAGGTCTCTCGAGTTTCCTCTTTGTAGGGCCAGCTATCGCTTTAATCTCCTATTTGAATATTAGTTATACCAAATTTTTCTTTTTTTTAGGAGATTTAATGCGTTACAAAAAGGGGTTTGCTTGTCTCTCATGTACAGGAAACGCTGGCTGGGTGCCAACTGCGGAGTTAAGAAGGTGATGCGTTATACACAACATGTGTAAAACAGAATGACGCAGAATGCTTTATTTCTTCCGAAACGCTATGAAGTTTAAGGAATCGATATTACTTTCGCTCAGACAGGAAGATTATCCATCCCTTTGCAACTTTCCCGTACCCCCCGTGTTATTAGGTTGATTCGTTACCCGACAAAAAACATTTTGTCACTTTTATCTATTTAATTATGAGGCAACTTAAAATTGCTACACAGATCACGAATCGTGATTCTCAGGCGGTTGAAAAGTATTTACAGGAGATTTCCAAGATTTCGATGATCACACCGGAAGAAGAGACGATTTTGGCCCAGCGCATCAAGATGGGGGATCAGAAAGCCCTGGATAAGCTGGCGCAGTCCAACCTCCGTTTTGTGGTGTCTGTTGCCAAACAATACCAGCATCAGGGTCTGTCACTCAGCGATTTAATCAACGAGGGTAACCTCGGTCTGATCAAAGCCGCCCAGCGTTTCGACGAAACCAAGGGATTTAAATTCATATCATACGCCGTGTGGTGGATCCGTCAGTCCATTTTACAGGCACTGGCTGAGCAGGGTCGTCTGGTGCGCCTGCCGCAGAACAAGATCGGAACCTATAACAAGGCCAATAAAGCCTATATGGCTTTCGAGCAGGAACATGAAAGGGAACCAAGCACGGAAGAGCTGGCTGAATTGCTCGAAATGAGCGAAACGGAAATTAACAATATCTTCCAGAGCAATACCCGTCACAGCTCACTCGATGCCCCCGTGCACGAAGCGGAAGATGTGGCCATGGGCGATCTGCTGGAAGGCGGGGATGATACCGACGACGATGTGATGAAAGATTCGCTGCGGTCTGAAATCCGCCGGGTACTGAAATCCCTGAGTCCGCGTGAAGCTGAAATCGTCAACGCCTATTTTGGGCTGGATGGTGAAAATGGCGTCACGATCGAACAGATCGGTCAGAAATACGACCTCACCAAGGAACGTATCCGCCAGATCAAGGAAAGGGCGATCAAACGCCTGCAGAAAGCACGCTATAGCAGCGCGCTGAAAGCTTATCTTGGATAATACAATCAAAAGATAATGGAAGCCCTGGCAAAAAGCCGGGGCTTTTTTTATGCTGTTCGGAGGCAATGAAACTACCTTTGCAGCATGGCGAAAGGAATTTGGCTGTTCTTGCTGCTGGTATGCGGCGCTTCCTGCGAGAAAAATATCGCCATCACCCTTCATCCCTCCACGACCAACCTCGTGGTGGACGCTTCCATTGAGAGCGGCAGTTATCCCGTGGTGATCCTGTCTACCAGTCTCGCTTATTTCAGTCAGATCGATCCAGCCACCCTGTCGAACTCTTTTGTCCACCAGGCAACCGTCTATCTCTCCAACGGCACGGTCACGGGTTTGCTGAAAGAAGACAGCCTTGATCTCAACGGCAGCGGCTTCAAACTCTACTACTATAGTTTTAACGCAGGCGACACGGGCGTCCAGTTTATCGGCGATTTCCACAGCACCTATTCGCTGGATATCGGGGTGGCCGGTGTTCATTACCTCGCCACGACGCATATCAGTTCCGTGAATAAAAAGATCGATTCCCTTTGGTGGCAGCCTGCGCCACCGGGCAATGATTCCAACGATGTGGTGATCAAGGCCCGGATCACGGACCCGGCCGGCTACGGAGATTATACCCGTTATTTCACGTCGGTGGACGGCGGCTCCTTTTATCCCGGGCTCACCTCGGTCTTTGACGATCAGATTACGGACGGGACCACCTACGATGTGCAGGTCGACCGCGGGGTTGACCGGAATGTGAGCAACAGCATCAGCGACTACAGCTATTTTAAGAATGGAGATACGGTCACGGTGAAATATTGTAACATCGACAAAGCGACCTATGATTTCTGGCGAACCATGGAATACAACTACCAGAGTATCGGCAATCCGTTTTCCACACCGATCAAAGTGCTGGGGAATGTGTCCAACAACGCCCTGGGCTATTTTGGTGGTTATGCAGTGCAGTATGTGAACCTCGTAATTCCGAAATAGGCTGCGTCGGTTGGATGACCTTCTCTTTCACTGATAACAAGTAAATTTGTGCCCGTCAAAGGGGCGCCGGTGGCGCAGGAGGTAAAAAAAGAATATGGAAAACAAAACGACAGAACAGGTTCATTGTCTGATCATCGGCTCGGGCCCGGCGGGTTATTCGGCGGCCATTTATACGGCCAGGGCCAACCTGAAGCCGGTATTGTACCAGGGCATTCAGCCTGGCGGACAACTGACCATCACCACGGAAGTGGAAAATTACCCGGGATATCCCGATGGCGTGCAGGGACCTGAAATGATGGTGGAATTTGAAAAACAGGCCGTGCGCATGGGCGCCGACGTGCGGTTCGGACTGGCGACGAAAGTGGATTTCTCGGCCAGACCGTTTAAAGTCTGGATAGACGATGAAAAACTCATGCTCGCCGATTCGGTGATCATTGCCACCGGCGCCTCCGCAAAATGGCTTGGTCTTGATAGCGAACAAAGGCTGAACGGATATGGCGTAAGCGCCTGTGCGGTATGCGATGGTTTTTTCTTCAAGGGTAAAGAAGTGGCGATCGTGGGTGCCGGGGATACGGCTGCCGAAGAAGCGCTGTACCTGTCCAATATCTGTTCAACGGTGCATATGCTGATCCGCCGGGAGGAAATGCGGGCGTCGAAAATTATGCAGCAGCGCGTAAGGGAGAAAGGCAATATCCGGATTTACTGGAATACCGAAACCGAAGAAGTGCTGGGTGATTCGAAAGTGCAGGCGGTACGCATCCGCGACCGCAAGACCGGCATACAGCAGGAAATTCCCGTGCAGGCATTTTTTGTAGCGATCGGCCATGAACCCAATTCGGCGATTTTCAAGGAATGGCTCGATATGGATGATACCGGCTATATCAAAACCGTTCCGGGCACTACGCGCACCAATATCGAAGGGGTATTCGCCTCCGGCGATGTGCAGGACCGGGTATACCGTCAGGCGGTTACCGCCGCCGGCAGTGGCTGTATGGCCGCCCTCGATGCAGAACGCTTTCTTACGATGGCAGGGTAATCTTTTTTAATATATTCTCCATGCTTACCGTCGAACTTCAAAACCTTATTTTTCAGGCGCATCACGGTGTGTACCACGAAGAGAAAAAGGTCATGAACCAGTTTGAAGTCAATCTGCTCGTCCGGTATGACGAGGGCGCCACGGATTTTTCAAGTGTTAAAGATGTCGTGAGTTATGTCCAATTATACGATATTGTAAAAGAAAAAATCCAGGTTCCCGTTTTCCTGCTGGAAAAAATTTGCCAGAGTATCATTTTAGAAATCAGCGGTCAATATCCATATGTGAAAGAGATCAGCATCAGCATTTATAAATTGAGGGCTCCCATTCAGAATTTCGTTGGCAAGGCAGGCGTGACCATGCAAAAATTTTTTTGACCATGCTCCATGATGCGAGGGCTGATCATCTTTTTTCTCCTGATTCCCTGCCGCCTGTTTTGCCAGGACATTCCGCAGCTCCTGCAGGAGGCGCAGCAACTGGAAGCCGGCTTTCATGAACAGGAAGCTTTTGCCAAATACGCCGCGGTTTTAAAGATCCAGCCGAACAGCCTCGTGGCGCTCTGCAAATGCAGTGAACTTTCCAGCCGCATCGGCGCCAGGCAGCCGGAAAAAGAAAAAAAAGCTGAATATTTCAATGCAGCGAAATCATACGCTGACGCGGCCCTCAAAGTAAACCCGAATTATTCAGACGCGAATTTCGTGATGGCCTTTGCCCTGGGACGACTGTCTCTTTTTTCTTCCGGCAAACAAAAGGTGGTGTTGGTAAAGGATATCAAAGCCTACGCGGATAAATCGGTGCGGGAGGATCCGAATAATTTCAAACCCTACCATGTGCTGGGCAAGTGGAATTACGAAGTGAGCAACCTGAATTTCGCCGAGCGGTCTTTTGCCCGCATGTTTTTTGGCGGCCTGCCGTCTGCTTCCCTCGATGAGTCGATTCGCAATTTTGAAAAAAGCCTGGCTCTCAACCCGGCCTTTCTCCTCAACTACCTGGAGCTGGCGCGCGCTTACGAAAGGAACGATCAGAATAACAAGGGCATCGCCATTCTCCATGCGATGCTGAAGATGCCCAATGCCATGCTGGACGACACGCGCGTGAAGCGGGAGGGCAATGAGCTCCTGCAAAAACTTCAATAGTCAGATCACTTTGTTCTGCCATTTTCCCTTACGGATATAGATAAACGCCAGCACGAAGGTGAAGCTCCAGTACAACCATTCGGCCATCCAGCCATAAATGATCGGCAGGTGGAAATATTCCAGCACCAGGTAAACATAGCAGCAATAAAAAATGATGGTGAAGAATTCGATCGCCAGGTTGATCCTGGTAGCGCCGGTACCGGTGACGGCATTGAGCCAGATCGTGCCGACGCTCATCAGCAGGATGGCGACCGATACCACGCGGATCACGGGGATGGCGTGCTGAATGAAATCCGGATCCTGTCCGTAAATCAGCAGCACCTGCGCGGGAAAGAGGTTGAGCAGAATGGCGATGCAGCAGGCGATCGTCAGGCTGATTTTAACGATCCTCCGGATAAGCGGAAGTACCAGGCTGGTCTTTCCCTGACCGATCACATTGCTCACCATCGAATTGGTCGTGGACGCAAAGGACCAGGTCAGCGCGCCGCAGCATCCGAAAATATTCCGCATGGCGTTGCTGATGGCCAGATCACGCTGGCCATGGTGTTCCACGAGGATATAAAAGAATTCCCAGCTGCTGATACTGATGGCATATTGAAAAATCAGCGGAGCCGATTGTACCAGGATCAGCCGGATGTTTTTTGCGTCATAACCGTTATGCTCCGACAGAGATAGTTTTTGGTCTACTTTCTTATAGCGGATGATACCATATACCATCGCCATGCCCGTGATCTCCGCGCAAATGGAGGCAATGGCGGCCCCATTGAAACCAAGCGCCGGCAGACCGTAGTGACCGAAGATCAATCCATAGTCGAGCACGATGTTCATGATGGTTTCCGCAATGGCGCCGTAGATGAGCAGCTTGCTGTGGTTGGTGCCCACCAGCAAGGCGTTGCGAAGCTGATAGATGTATAAAAAAGGAAGTCCCCATACACGGATCTCGAGAAAACGGATCGCGTGTTCGCTCATCACGGCCGAATGCAGGGAATGCCGCAGGATCACCGGTGCCAGCAGATAGGTAAGTCCGATACCGCCGGCCGACAGCATCAGCGCCAGGCGGATTCCCTGCGCATAGAGTTTCCCGATTTCTTCGGGCCGGTTCTCACCGGCACGGCGGGCGATCAGCGCCTGCAATCCGTTGTTGAGCCCGCTGCCGATCACGGCCAGGATCAGGTAAAAAACCCCCGTGATGCCGGCCAGCGCCAGCGCTTCTTCATCGAGGTGACCGAGAAAAATATTGTTGGTGATAAAATTCAGCTGGGGAACGAGAATCGCTATGCTGATCGGCAGCGCCATACGAAGGATCTGACCCCGGGAGATCCCGACCTGAAGAGGGGTTTGTGCAGCGGTATTCATATTCAAACAGTCCGGCAAGATAGTGATATTAAACAGGCTGGTCAGTTTGTATTTCCCTCGGGGAATTGTAGTATTATTGCGCTCCGCAGATTATGATTCGACCCGACTTTCATATACAGAATGACGCCCCCATGGCCGAAGATCCGGCCCAGTGCCGGCTGCTGATGCAGGTGGGTGCCTGTTCATTTACTTATGTGCTGCTCAATGTGCGCGGCATGCGGCCGGTCGCGATCAAATCCTTTCACTGGAAAATATCGAAAGCGGGCACTGCCGACGAAGTGGTCCGGGATATCATCGAAGCAGATGAACTGCTGTCATCCTTTCAGGCAAACGAAACATTCATCGTCTATCATTTTGCAGAAAGCAATCTTGTGCCGGAGCGGTTTTATTCCGCGCCGGCAGCCAAGCCGCTGACGGATCTGGTGTATGGAGACCTGAGCACCGACCTCCTGCTGGATGAAAAAATTCCCTGGTGGGAAATGCATAACCTGTACCGCGTTCCTGTTCCCTTGTATGCGGTGATGCAGGAAAAATTCGGTCATGCAAAACACTGGCATTTTTACAGCCTTCAGCTGAAATGCTATAAGATGTTTACGTCCAAAGACGAGCCACAACTATTGAAAGTATTTTTTTCCACCGATACGATGGTGGTGATGGCCTGTCAGAACGGTCAGCTGCTGCTGATCCAGACCTATGACTACCGCGATACCAAGGATGTCGTCTATCACCTGCTGAACTGCAGCGAACAGCTCGGCATGAACCGCGAAACCCTCCGGCTGGAGTTGTCGGGACTGATTGAAAAACAGTCGGCGCTCTTCCTGGATCTTCACCAGTATTTTCTCCAGATCGAATTCGACGGCATGGAAGACAGCATCAGGATTACGGACGAGATGCTGGAATACCCGCCGCATTTCTTTTCCTCTTTGCTGAAAATGGCCATATGCGTATAATCAGCGGTTCATTTGGCGGCAGGCGCATTCATCCGCCGGCGAAAATGCCGTATACGAGGCCCACGACGGACATCGCCAAGGAAGGTCTTTTTAATATCATCCAGAACCAGCTCGCCATCGAAGGGATCAAAACCCTGGATTTGTTTGGTGGTACGGGCAGCATCAGTTTTGAACTCGCCTCGCGCGGCGCCGAAGACCTCACCATCGTGGAAAAAGACCCTGCCATGGCGGCCTTCATAAAAAAAACATCGGAACAACTCGGGATAGAAAAAATATCGCTGCTGCGCATGGATGTCTTCGCTTTTCTGAAACAATGCACCGACCGTTTTGATTTTATTTTTGCGGGACCGCCCTATGCACTTGAATCCATCGACCAGTTGCCTGAACTGATTGTATCGCGCGAACTGTTGAACAAGAACGGCTGGTTCGTGCTTGAACATACGCCGCGGAACAACTACAAAAGTTTTCCTTTGTATGCCAGCGAACGAAACTACGGAACGACCATTTTTTCTTTTTTTATAAACCGATGAGCGCGCAACCCATATTCATTACCGGCATCGGCACCG
>CAZZYD010000194.1:0-1859 GCA_964658175.1 uncultured Puia sp.
CTGAATTAGGCACTCAGAAAATTCCCCGAAACAATGGGAACATGCGGGCGGTTGATGAGGTCGCTGGCCTTCAAGATGATTTCCTGTTATTTAGATACGTGGTGAACGCGGCCAGGTCCAGGCTGCTCAGGTTCGATGCGCGGGTGAGTCCGCCTTTTTGGGCAGCCAGTACGCCATAATGGATATCATGATAGCCGCTGAGTGCGTGCGCATCGGGATCGATCGAGATCATTACCTTTTTCTCCAGGGCATATTCAATCCATCGCCAGTCCATATCCAGGCGGCGGGGATGCGCATTTAATTCGATCGCCACGCCGTGGTCGGCGCAGGCATCGATGATCGCGTGATGATCCACCGGATAACCGGGGCGACTCAGCAGCAGACGGCCGGTCATATGACCGAGAATGGTCGTGTAAGGATTTTCGATGGCGCGCAGCAGGCGGCTCATGGCTTTCTCGATCGGCATTTTGAGGTTGGCGTGGATGGAGGCGATCACCAGGTCGAAGGTCGACAGGAACTGGTCGCTGTAATCCAGGCTGCCGTCGTGCAGGATATCGCTTTCGATGCTTTTGAAAATATGAAAGGGGGCGAGCTTCGCATTGAGTTCGTCGATATACTGATGCTGCGCGCGGATTTTTTCTTCTGATAATCCGTTGGCATAAAAAGCCGACTTGCTGTGGTCGCTGATCACGAGGTATTCGAATCCCTGGTGGATGCATTCGCGCGCCATGGTCTCGATCGTTTCGGCTCCATCACTCCAGTCGCTGTGACTGTGAATGATCCCTTTGATATCCGCGGTCTGAATCAGTGCGGGAAGATTTTTTTGTTTTGCGCGCGCAATCACAGATGCCGTTTCGCGCATCGGCGGCGGAATAAAATCGCATTGATTGGCGGCAAAAATTTCTTCCTCCGATTTGTATGACCCGATCGCGGTATCCATTTCTTTGTTCCATGATTCCAGGAATTCGGGCCCGGCACTGCTCAAAAAAAGGGTGGAAAAATATTTTTCAACATCGGGTGTGTAAAACTCCAAAACGATGTTTTCGGGGTCCAAAAACAGGGTCGACCGGTCCGAAACGGATTTTACCGTAAATCCGGAACCGGCAAAAAAAGCCTGTAATTTTTCTGAAGAGAGGCTCGTAATCCATTCCGGATGATCGATGATTTCGAGTTGCCGGCGGAACGCGCCGGTGGTTTCGATTTGCGCATCGGGAAAATTTTCGCGAAGTTTTTTTTGTATCGTCAACACATATCCTTCGAGCTGCGCATATAAAAAACGGTCCTGGCTTTTTAAATAAAAATTGATCGTGTCGCGGATGCTGATCTGTGATTTTTCCCCGAAGCCTTTGTATCGCGTCAGCCGGTTTTCGTTGCATGCATACAACAGTTCGCCGATCGATTCGATCTCCATTTCTTTCCAGATGGTGGCAATTTTTTTCGGACCGAGTCCCTTGATGCGCAACATCTCGATGATGCCCGGCGGCGTGTTCGAAATAATTTCGTTTAACTGCTGTAACCCGCCACTGTCAAGGATTTCAACCACCTGGCGGCCGATGCTGCTGCCGATGCCGCGGATGGAAATAAGCTGTTCGCGCGGAATATTTTGCAACGCTTCGGGCATTTTATCGATCGAAAAAGCAGCCGAACTGTAGGACTTGGATTTGAACGGATTTTCGCCGTGAATGTCCATGAGTTTGGCGAGCAGGGAGAACTGGTCTGCGATAAAACTGTTTTCAATCGTCATGCAAAAAGGGGAGATGGTGAACGTGGATAAAGGTATTAAAAAGCAAAAGTCCCTCCCGCTTTGGACGGGAAGGACTCTGATATTTTCTGCTTAAGAAAAGAAGAACTATTTCTTC
>CAZZYD010000194.1:1869-7220 GCA_964658175.1 uncultured Puia sp.
TCTTTTTTGGAGCTGCTTTTTTCTTAGCTGCTTTTTTTGCTGTTGCCATAATTGTAGAATTTAAATGGTTAGTAAACTAATTTACAAACGTAAAAATAAAAATTCTTTGGAATTATCCAAATAATTTTTTGAAATATTCTACAATTTCGTATGCGGAGGGGAAAATCAGGCGGTTGCTGACGGCTCGATGATGTGAACAAAAGTTCTGTCGTTCTTTCCTCTTTTGAAAGCAACCACACCATCAACGAGTGCAAATAAAGTGAAGTCTCTGCCCACGCCGATATTTTTTCCGGGATGATATTCGGTACCGCGTTGACGGATGATGATGTTACCAGCGATGGCGGACTGGCCTCCAAAAATTTTTACACCGAGTCTTTTGCTCTGCGAGTCGCGGCCGTTCTTTACGCTGCCTTCTCCTTTTTTGTGTGCCATGATCTGAGGTTTGAAATGTTTTTAAAATAGGTGGTTCGGCCGGGTTTTGATGATCCGGCAGAAACGAACTATACGATGTCGGTTACTTTAAGTTTGGTAAAATGGGTACGATGTCCGTGTTTCTTGCGAAATCCTTTTCTCCGTTTCATCTTAAAGGAAATCACTTTGTCGCCCTGCACCTGGCTGATGATTTCTGCCGTAATGGTAGATTTCACTGCCTTGCCCACGGCAAACTGATCGTCCGCGCTGGACAACAGAACGTCTGAAAACTCAAGCTTGTCACCGGCATTGCCTTCAACCCGGGGAACGTAGATGGTTTGACCCTTTTCTACCCGGAACTGGCTGCCTGCTATCTGTACAACTGCGAACATAACGATACAATATTAGGGCTGCAAAGGTAAGGGGAAAGCCGCTAATTTCGAAGGAATCAACCAAAAAATATCGGGTCTTTTTGTTAAGGACCGGATATCCCGAATTATTGTAGGTTTGCTTTTTAACGCCCGCCGGGCCTCATATGAAGATAAAATCCTTTTTAGCGAAACCTTTCGCTTCCTATATATATAGAAGTATCCGCAAAGAAATGGCCTCAGCCGTTGAGGATCAGGAATCTATCCTTAAAATGCTCCTCAAGACCGGGTCAGCCACCGTTTTTGGCAAGGACCACGGACTGGCGGCCGTCAAGACCTACGACGAATTTAAGACTGCCGTGCCGATCCGCGACTACGAGCAGTTCAAGCCTTATATCGACCAGGTCAGGGAAGGGAAGCATAATATATTATGGAAGGGGCTGCCCATCTACTTCGCCAAGACTTCCGGCACCACCAGCGGGGTCAAATACATCCCGATTTCCAAAGATTCCATTTCCAACCACATCGATACGGCCCGGAACACCTTATTATGTTATATGGCCGAAACCGGAAATACCGCCTTCGCCAATGGTAAAATGATTTTTTTGTCCGGCTCGCCCGAACTGGAACGCGTGGCGGGGATCCCGACCGGCCGGCTCAGCGGCATCGTCAACCACCATATCCCCAGCTATCTCCGCACCAACCAGCTTCCGTCCTACGAAACCAACTGTATCGACGAATGGGAAACCAAACTCGATCAGATCGTGCAGGAAACCATCAGCCAGGACATGACGCTGATTAGCGGCATCCCGCCCTGGATGCAGATGTATTTTGACCGCTTGATGCAGGTCAGCGGAAAAAAGATCGGGGAACTCTTTCCGAATTTCTCGGTGCTGGTGCATGGTGGGGTAAATTTCCAGCCTTACAAAGACCGCCTGATGGACAGCATCGGCCGTGCGGTGGACACCATCGAAACCTATCCCGCTTCCGAAGGGTTTTTTGCTTTCCAGGACAGCCGGAGCGAAGAAGGCCTGCTCCTGAATACCAACAGCGGCATCTTTTTCGAGTTCGTACCGGCAGGAGAGATCTTCCAGGAGCACCCGACGCGGCTGCGTCTGCAGGATGTGAAAGTGGGGGAGAACTACGCGCTGATTGTAAACAACAATGCCGGTCTTTGGGGCTATAATATCGGCGACACCGTGCGGTTTTTATCGACGGCGCCGTATCGTATGATCGTTACCGGGAGGATCAAGCATTTCATCTCGGCCTTTGGCGAACATGTGATCGGCGAGGAAGTGGAATACAGCCTCATGAAAGCCGCCAGCGAAGAAGGCATCAAGGTGACCGAGTTTACCGTGGCGCCGCATATCATGCAGGCGGAAAAAGGGAAATCCTTTCACGAGTGGTTTGTGGAATTTGAAAACCGGCCGGCAGACATGCGGGCCTTTGCGCGAAAGGTGGATGAGAACCTCCGGGCGAAAAACATTTATTACGACGACCTGATCGCCGGCAACATACTGCAGCCCCTGCAGATCCATCCCGTAAAGAAAAACGGATTCATCGATTATATGAAATCCATCGGCAAGCTCGGCGGCCAGAACAAAGTGCCGCGTTTGAGCAACGACCGCAGTTTTGCGGACCCCCTCGAAAAGTTCAGCGAATAATTTCGCTACGGACCGAAATCATTACTTTTAACGCCCATCATTGAATACCATGGTTCAGCAGCAAAAGAAACGGGTAGCAATCTTCGGTTCTACCGGATCCGTCGGAAAACAGGCCCTCGAAGTCATCGAATCAAATCCTGATTTTTTCTCCGCAGAAATACTCACGGCGCAGCAGAATGATGAGTTGCTGATCAAACAGGCGATCAAATTCCAGCCGGATGTGGTCGTCATCGGCGATCCGTCAAAATATAAAACCGTCAAAGAGGCGCTGGCCAGTCATCCCATCAAAGTTTTTTCGGGAGAGACGGCACTCAACGAAGTCGCGTCGATGGACAATTACGATATCATGCTGGCCGCGATCGTGGGATTTGCCGGACTGATGCCCACGCTCAAAGCGATTGAAAACGGCAAGACCATCGCACTCGCGAATAAAGAGACCCTGGTGGTGGCCGGCGATATCATCATGCGCAAGGCAGTTGAGCACCGCGCACCCGTGATACCGGTAGACTCCGAACATTCGGCGATCTTTCAATGCCTGATCGGCGAAACGAGAAGCCGGATCGAAAAAGTGATTCTGACCGCTTCCGGCGGACCCTTTCTGGGGAAGAAACCGAATTTTCTCGTCAACGTAAAACGGGACCATGCCCTGCAGCATCCCAACTGGAGCATGGGCGCCAAGATATCGATCGACTCCGCCACGCTCATGAACAAGGGCCTGGAGATGATCGAAGCCAAATGGCTTTTTAACCTCAAGCCCGGCCAGGTGCAGGTGGTGATCCATCCGCAGAGCATCATCCACAGCATGGTGCAGTTTGAGGATGGCAGTATCAAGGCGCAGATGGGCTTGCCGGATATGAAGCTGCCGATCCAGTATGCACTGGGTTTTCCGCAGCGCATCGCCAACAATTTTCCGCGCTATAATTTCCTGAAACCCGACAAGCTCACGTTCGAGGATCCCGACACGCGTACGTTCCGCAACCTGCAGCTGGCCACCGATGCCCTCAACCGCGGAGGAAATGCCGGATGTGTGTTGAATGCAGCCAATGAAATCGCGGTTTATGCGTTCTTAAAGAACCGGATCGGCTTTTTGGATATGACCGATCTGATCGAGAAAACCCTTGACAGACTGGCGTTTATAGAGCAGCCGAGCCTGGAGGATTATTTTGAAACCGATGGGGAGGCGCGTAACTTCGCGGCGTCCTTAATTAAATTGTAAATTCCTTATCCGGTATTGCAGGCGCAAGGCGGTGAGTTGATCTTTGTAAAATGAATATACTGTCACTTTTTTTGGCGATCGACTGGCCAAATGTAGGGATCAAAGCGACCCAATTGCTGTTGTCCTTATCCATCATCGTAATCCTTCACGAGTTCGGTCATTATATCACGGCGAAGATTTTCAAATGCCGGGTGGAAAAGTTCTTTTTATTTTTTGATCCCTGGTTTGCGCTGGTAAAAAAGAAAGTCGGCGAAACGGTGTATGGGATCGGCTGGCTTCCATTGGGGGGCTATGTGAAGATTTCCGGGATGGTGGATGAGAGTATGGACAAGGAAGCCATGAGTCAGCCGGCACAGCCCTGGGAATTCCGGAGCAAACCGGCCTGGCAGCGGCTGATCATCATGCTGGCCGGGGTGACGATGAACGTACTGCTTGCTTTTGTTATCTATGCGATGATCCTGTTTACCTGGGGTCAGGAAAAAATACCGATGTCGGGATTGAAGAATGGCGTGGTGGTGACCGACAGTCTGATGTATCAGCTGGGTTTCCGCAATGGCGACCAGATCCTCCGGGTGAATACAGAACCCGTGGAATATTTCGACGACCTCCCAAAAAGCATTTTGCTGAATGGCGGTGGCCGGGTGGAACTTATCCGCGACAGCGTGCACCGCACGATCGACCTGCCCGTTGCCGTGATCGGCAAACTGGCGGAGCGCAAGAAACAGAGTCAGTATCTTTTTGCACCGGCCGTACCAATTATCGTGCGGTCTGTTCCGGACACGTCGATTTCGGCGCATGTAGGATTTAAACCTTTTGACCAGATTCTTACGCTGGATGGCAGCAGGGTCACTTTCTACGATGAATTCAGGAAAGCATTGGAAGCGCACAAATCGCAGCCGGTGACGCTGACGGTTAAACGGGGCGGAGCCATCGATACTTTGCACGCCAATGTCAACGAAAAGGGATTGCTCGGCGTAGTGCTGGTAGCGGATCCAAAGGAGATGGATAGTCTCGGACTGGTACATTTTGAAAGAACTTCCTATACTTTTCTGGCGTCTTTTCCTGCCGGTGTGAAGATGGCGCGGGAGAATTTGTCTTCCTATGTGGATCAGTTTAAAAAAATACTCTCTCCGAAAACGGAAGCTTATAAGTCAGTCGGCGGATTCAAGGCCATGGGTTCCATTTTTCCATCGATGTGGGACTGGCAGTCGTTCTGGCGGATCACGGCTTTCTTTTCCATCGCGCTGGCCTTTATGAACATCCTGCCGATACCGGCGCTGGATGGGGGTCATGTGATGTTCACCCTGCTGGAAATGATTACGGGCCGCAAACCAAGTCAGAAGCTGCTGGAATACGCGCAGGTGATTGGCATGGTGTTGTTGCTGGGGCTGATGATTTATGTGAATGGCAATGATTTTTTTGGCTGGGGCAGGGGAAAGTAGTGACATCATTTTTGGTAACTGTTCCATCGCGATCCCGCACCCGCGAAGAATCTCTGCAATGATCGAACCGCAGCGGGTGGAATAAAATCAGTCGAAATTACTAGCTATATGGCATTACAATAACCCCGCGAATTTTTCATATCTTTGCAGGCTCTGTATTCCTGGGGGTGCCTGGTTTTGACAGCGTAGATCTTTGAAGGTATAAGCATGTCGTGCGTTGGATAATTAGCACGTAAATCTGAATATTCAA
>CAZZYD010000195.1:0-7188 GCA_964658175.1 uncultured Puia sp.
GTGCTGCTTTTGCCGGCATTTATCCAGGGCTTGCTGTTTGCGGCCCTGGCCTGGTGGCGTTTCCTGAAAAACCGGCAGCCTCCGGACGGCTGGCTGGCGCTTTTATTATTATTACTCTCCATCCGGCTGGCGTTCTGGATGCTGGGCTTTGCGGGCTGGTATGACCGCCATGATTTCCTGACCAGCTTCATGTTTTATTTTCCATTTAATACGCTGATACTGATCGGTCCCTGCCTCTACTTTTATTTTTAAGCCTCACCGATAAGACATTTCGACTGGATAAAGCCCACGCAGTCCACCTTTTGCTGCCAGCATTATCATGCTCCCTGATTTTACTTAAATGGGTGGTGGACTACGTTTTTTATTATCCGTTTCCACCTGGTGAAGCCACGCAGTATGGCACACGGGGCCCATGGGCAGAACTGGACAAAACGAATACAGTATACGTTATCAGCTATGCATCACTCATTTATTACCTCTGGCTCATTCAAACGCAATTCAGGCGATACCGCAAATATCTGAATGAGCGTTTTTCCGCAATCGAAAAGATTGACCTTTCCTGGTTCAGTCAAACAATTGCTTTTGTACTTATTTCGATCGGGCTGATGATTGTTTTCTTTTTTGCCGGGTTTTTCCACCCCGCTCTTTCCTATCGGGTAAACTGGATTCCATATTTCGTCCTGGGTATCATGATCTACCTGGTTAGTATCAATGGCTACGCGAACGGGCCGGCATTTTTTCAGCTTCTGGACTACAACAGTAGATCCTCACCCGTAACGGATGACAAACCAGCCATTCAGCCCCTCGCAGATATGGACCGCTGGAAGCGGCGTGTGACCGGACTCATGGAACAGGAGAAGCTTTACCTGGAACCGGAGTTGACGCTTAGCAGTATGGCACGGAAATGCGAGACGACGCCGCAGATATTGTCCCGGATCATTAATGAGGGTTTTGCAATGAGCTTCAACGACTACATTAATAATTTGAGAGTGGAAGAAGTCATCCGTCATTTTCATTTGCTGAAACAGAAGCAATATAGTTTGCTGGGCATTGCTTTCGATGCCGGTTTTAATTCCAAATCGACCTTTAACCGGGCTTTCAAACGGGTGACCGGTCTGAGTCCGAGCCAGTATTTACAGCATAATGATGGTTCAACGGATCCGATGACCCGCTAATCTGCCTGTAAAAGGTCATATTCGGTGCATGAAATCATTTTACGGAAACTGGTTTTTAATGGTTGTGGTATTGTTTTCGGTTGAGGCTTGCGCGCAGCCTGCGCAAGTATCCCCCGACGCCATGCACCGGGAAATTGGCATCCTGCGCGATGCCCTGTATTCCTTGCATCCCGGCGTTTTCAGGTACAGCACAAAGGCACAGCTGGACCGTTTGTTCAATCTTTACCAGCGCCGCGTGAGGCGACCGATGTCCATGGGTGACTATTATATTTTGCTGTCGCAGCTGCTGGTCAATGTTCACTGTGGTCATACGTATCTAAATCCCTGGAACCAGACGGACAGCATCAAAAAGACATTGCTCTCGGAGCCAGTCTTACCGGTGTTATTCCGGATCATAGGGCAAAAATGTATCATCACCCATAATTTATCTGCGGACCGTCGCATCGAACCCGGTGATCAGGTGGTGAGTATTAATGGTGTCGCTAGCAAAAAGATCATTCATCAATTGTTAAGTGTAAGCCGGTCTGACGGGTTGGGGCAATCCCCCAAAAAACAATACAATCTGAACATCGATCCGTTGGGGATTGGGACCAATGATTATACGCTCTTTGACACCTATCTTTCCCTGTTTTATCCTGGCTTTAAATCCATCACAAGCTTTCGTTTGGTGATCAGGCCATTCAGCGGGAAGCGGTATGTCGTATCGGTTGCCCCGATGACGAAGCCGCAACGTGCCGATGCGTACAGTCGCAGATTTGGACAGGTTCCAACCAGGGAAAATGGATGGTCTTTAACCATAAAAGATGGGGCCGTCGCCTGTTTGAAGATGGCTGATTTTGAAACATGGGAGTGGAAAACCGACTACAAGCTTTGGCTGGACAGCGTATTCCGGTTGATCAGGAATTCATCGATCCATACGCTGATCATCGATATCCGCGGCAATGAAGGTGGCGCCGACGCGGCCAGGGACGAGTTGCTGTCTTATCTCCTGGATAAACCATTTGGTTGTCTCGGCCGGCAACGCCGGTTGTTCCGGTTTCTGCAAATACCAGACAGTCTGAAACCTTTTATCAGGACATATGACAAATCCCTCACGACGCCTAAATCGGTCACCGATGTGGAACCGGCCACTGGTGGATTGTATGAGGCTAAGGCCGATTTACTCGATACCTGTATGCCTGTTATGCCGAAGGCGGACCGGTTTACAGGTCAGGAATATCTCGTCGTCGATGGAGCCAACAGTTCAACGACCTTTACGCTGGCTGATCTTTTTCAGCAGTATCATGCCGGAGAAATTGTTGGCGAACAGACCAGTGGCAACAAACAGGGAATTAATGGAGGACAGTTTTTCTTTTTTTATCTCCCGATATCAAAGTTGGAATTTGACATACCGCTGATTTGGGGAGCACCGTCCACCGACAGACCAGAAGGTGGTGTAACCCCGGATTTAATCATAAAGACAACGCAGGCTTCTATTTACCGGCAGCAGGATCCTCAGATTGAAGCTATTCTGAACATGAAAAAGAATCCGGAAAAAATACCCTAATTCGCACAGTGGAGGAACATCAGATCGGGCAATCGCTCCTGTTGCAATAATCTTTCGATTACGCGCGGTTTTCTTCGGAAGCGGCTGCTGATCAGATCGTGCACTTCAAAAAGGCCGGTCAGGCTCAGGTTTTTTGCATCAAGCAAGTGGGTGAACAATATATTATACGCGGCCAGCAACTGCGTGTTTTCGGCTTCAGAAGGGATCATCAGCGTTTCGTGCACTTTATTTTTGCCTGGTTTCATACAATGCGATTTTACGATAGGATTTCGGGGAAAAGACAGGCTTCCCAAAATAATTCAATCTTTTTTTTGTAACGGCGCCGCAGGCTGGAATTCAGTCCATGGGCTATCCGGCAATCTCGGGGGGAACGCCCTTTTTTGAAATGATGATATGGGGAAATTCGTTGACCTCAGTCGCCCATTGATACAGGATGGGACTCTGGATCGGTTCATAAATGTCCTTTTCAACAGGGTCCGTGGGCAGCGCTTTGAGTGGCACCAGCACCAGCGTATGCGGATCCACATACTCACAGTGTTTGTCGATGGTAAATCCCTTTACCTGAACGTACACATATCCTTCCGCCAGAAGCTGGTCCAGCGCCGCCGCGCTGAAGTCCACATTTCCGGAGCTCGCTTCAATGATCGCCTTTCGCATGGAAAAATTTTAGGTGTAAAACAACGAATGATTGCAAAAGTTGTGCGCTGACTGATAAAATTATCGCTGGGAGGACCCTAAACAAATACCTTTGCGGGACAGAACGCAACAGATGAGATACCGCAAGTTATGGCTGTCATTATTGCTCACTCTTGGATCCGGCGGCATTGCCGGCTGGGCCACCGCCAGCAATATCAACGCCTGGTACCAGCACCTGGCGAAACCCTGGTTCAACCCGCCCAATGCCGTATTTGCCCCGGTCTGGACTTTTCTCTACGCCTTAATGGGGATTGCGCTGTTCCGTATCTGGCGGAAACCACCAGGCCCGCTTCGAAAAAGAGCCCTGCTGATTTTCTTTTTTCAGCTGACCCTCAACCTGTTTTGGAGCTTTTTGTTTTTTTATTTTCACTGGATCGGCATCGCGCTGATTGATATCATTGTATTATGGCTCGGCATTTTGATCACGATTTTCTGGTTTGTATCGCTGGATCGGCTGGCCGCCTGGTTACTCGTTCCCTATATTGCCTGGGTGAGTTTTGCCATGTTGCTGAATGGAGCCATCTGGCAGCTCAATTGAGGGCCAGAAGAAATCAAGGTGAGAAAGATCTTTCGTATGGGAGTATCAAAAGGCATTCGCTATTTTTTTCGGCTTGATCGCCTTGTATGCGATCATATTTTACCACTCATCCGTCTGGAGGGCATCGCTGACCGATAAATGCCCCACAATCACCCAATATTAGACCTGGTATGGCTATTGCCAGTTAATTGGAAACTGGATTATGAGGTCGTACGAAGAGGTGGTCAACAGGATCCGAATCCTTGAATTTCGGTATGTCCGAATTGCCATGCTTAAAAAAAAGCATGAGGAGATTGTCTACCTACGACGACTGAATAAACTCAAGCAAAAGGTGATGATCGAATATGCTAAACTGGTTACCCACCTGCAGGAGATGGAGTTAGTTATCCAAACGGGCAAAAAGGTATAGTTTTGCGGATGGCCCCGGATATGGAAATGCTTGATGAATTACAATCACAAACCTTTGGTTATTTCTTAAAGAATGTAAATCCGGCCAATGGACTGATCGCCGATAAATCCAGTCCGGATTCAATCTCCAGCATTGCGGCGGTAGGATTGGGGATCACCAGTTATGTAGTGGCTGTTGAACGCCAGTTGCTGGCTAAAAATGACGGTATCAACAGGATTCTGACCGTGCTTACTTATTTCTATCAGGGACATCAGGGCACCGAACCGGATGCCATGGGGTATAAGGGATTTTATTACCATTTTCTTGAAATGGGTTCAGGCAAGCGGGCCTGGGAAAGCGAACTCTCCACGATCGATACCGCGATTTTTATGGCTGGCGTGCTCACCGCAGCTTGTTATTTTACAGGTGATACGAAAGAAGAGAATAAAATCCGGGAACTGTCGGATAAACTCTATCAGCGCGTAGACTGGCAGTGGGCTTTGAATGGAAAGACGATGATATCTCATGGCTGGAAACCCGAATCAGGCTTTCTGGAATACAGTTGGGATCGTGACTACAGCGAGGCAATCATTTTGTATATCCTGGCCCTGGGTTCACCGACCTTTCCGATTGACCCCAAAGGATACCGGGATTGGACGTCCACGTTTAAATGCATCCCGGTAGAAGGCATTGAATATATTCATGCCGGTCCACTGTTTATTCACCAGATGTCACACCTCTGGCTGGATTTCCGGGGTATCCGCGATGATGTAAATCGGAAATTCGATATTGATTATTTTGAAAACAGTCGTCGCGCGACGATCGTCCAGCAGCGGTATGCCGTCAGAAACCCGATGAAATTCAAACACTATAGTCGGAACAACTGGGGCTTTACTGCCAGTGACGGCCCGGGTCCCGCCATCGTTCAGGTTGACGGACAAGAAAAAATATTTTACGACTATATCGCCCGTGGCGTGCCAGCTGGTCCGGACGATGGGACGATATCACCGTGGGCCGTAGTGGCTTCGCTGCCTTTTGCTCCGGACATTACGCTGGATACCATTCGTCATGCGATCAAAACGCTGAAAGAGATCGATGCCGGCAATGATGGTTTTGATGCCAGTTTCAATCCGGTATATCCTGCGGGAAACGAGAAAAACGGCTGGGTCTCTCCCTGGAAATATGGGTTGAATGAGGGCCCGATGATTATAATGATAGAAAATTACAAAAACGGGTTAATCTGGAAGACGTTTAAGAAATGCCCTTATATCATCCGTGGGCTGCGGCTGGCGGGTTTCGAAGGGGGCTGGCTGAATACGCTTTAGTGATTGATTTTTGTATAGTAGAGTTGCCGCAATTTCTTTTCCTTTCCATCTGTTATGCTGTAAAAAGTTTCGGTATAATGGTTGTCATCCATCATTTTCAACACCCGCTTTTTTTTTCGATCGAGCCTTGCAGCAGTTCGTCTTCCCAGGTATAGGAGAATTCCCGGGCAGTCGAATCATAGGTGCCGGTTTGCAGCTGGATATCACTCCCGATATGGTTATTGATTGACACCGTGGTGAATTGCATTTTCGGGTTATCATATCCCTCGATCTGCGTGCTTTGATAGAATTCTTCTTTCATCTGACCGTCTGCCACGGGCACTTGTAATTTTCCACCGGTCATTTCAACTAAAAAGAATCTGCCATTGTAGATTGGTTTTCTTGTGAGGGTACCTTTTACAAAGGAAAGTCTGGCGTCCTGAAAACTCCATTCACCTGTGAGTTTTGCCAGTTCAGCATGATGCGCACCCGGTCTGGAATTATCAAGCAGTTGTTCCATTATATCAGTCTTTTTTTTGAGGCTGTCGGTATGGGTGGGACTGGTTGGATTCTGGGCGGAGAGGATGGTGGAAATGAGCAACAAGGAAAAAAAGCCGAGTATGGCGGATTTGTATGCTCCAAATGCACTTTCTATTGTTGATTTAGTGGTGGGACTATTGTCAGGGAAAAAAATCATAATGAAGATTGAGGAATACGTGTGATCTGATTATTTACTAAAATAAGGAATGTGGTCGAATTTTTATATGATATTTTAAATGGCAGCAAATGGTGAACGCTGCAAGAAACATGCATCCGATCATTGTCATTACTTTTAAAACTTCGATTCTACCATTCCGTTCGCGCGTAGATGAGGTCCGGTGACAGCGTGCGTTTAAAGTCTTACAGTTTAGAAATCCTTCTACAAACGAAATAGAATTGATTAAAAAATATGTTAGGATTATTTACGCTGAGCCAATGTCGCACGGACTTTATTTAAAAGATTCAAATTGGTGGAATTTTTTAAGTGGTGGAAACGATGATGTGCACGCCTACCAACTTATGGAGGCTTTATATATAAACGAACCAATAATTACAGAAATGTGCAAGGAAGTAAAATCAGAAACAATGAATCACATCGCGAAAGAACGAAGTCTGGACAAGATATCAAAAATCGCCATTGCATTACTTACGAATCGTCGATTGACACAAGAGGGATGTCAAATCATCATCGGGGAGAACTAAATTTGATTAAGCTAAAGGCGA
Organism: uncultured Puia sp.; assembly: GCA_964658175.1. Classification (GTDB taxonomy): domain Bacteria; phylum Bacteroidota; class Bacteroidia; order Chitinophagales; family Chitinophagaceae; genus Puia. The sequence continues at coordinate 6,911 of CAZZYD010000195.1, forward strand.
CCCCCACTCTACGCTAAATTGTTATGACAGTTTACCTTGTAAATTATCCCTTCTCGTGCTTTCTTGATGTTTGTCATTTCTACACATCGCTCACTTTTAAAAATCCTTAGCCTATTTGTGCCGGCGACGATTGAAATATTCGAGCAGTTAAAACAAAGAATAAAAACAGGTCAGCTTCGGATAGTGTATATAATATAAAACCCACGATATACGTGGGCTTTACGTGATCCCGCTGGGACTCGGACCCAGGACCCATACATTAAAAGTGTATTGCTCTA
>CAZZYD010000196.1:0-4831 GCA_964658175.1 uncultured Puia sp.
CTTCGCGCTGGTTTTGGAAACCGTTTCCGTTTTGATGCTGGCGGATAAAAACGAATCCACCGTGCGGGCGGCGCGATCGAAATGATTGAAACGAATATGAGCAGGGGTAGATTTTCCGCCACCGGCAAAAACAGGGGATGCAAGGCAAAGGACAAATGCTGAGAGAAGGGCGCTACGGATGAGGGTATACATGGGGTCGATATTAATCAAGTTGAAAACGTGGTTTCGGATATTTGAACTTGATTGATACCGGATTTTAATGCGGCAGGTACGGACAATAAAAAAACCTGCGGATACAGGTTTGTCAGGGGATGTGGATCAGTACGAACACAAAGAATGCAAGAAAACTCCAAAGTTCATAGCCTTCTCAAAAGAAAATTCATTCCCAAATCAGGAGGTACGATAGATTCGCGCCGCACTCGCCGGACCTGGAAAAACCTGATGCCATCAGACCCGGCTCATAGAAATGAGCCACAAATCCTATTTTCCTGCACAGTGCAGTTTTCAGGGTTTTCACAGATACTACGCTTAAATCCCCATAACTATTCCTTTATATTAATTTTCGGTTAACATATATTTTTAAATAAAATGTTTTAAATTTACGGTGCTGGCCATAGAAATAATGAATAGGTACTGCGAATACCTGATATTAGTTTATTTTTTAATTTCATTTTTCTACCAAAACACAATCACATGAGAAAATGGCTAGTCATGCTATGCCTTCTAGGAGGCATTCAGTTCGCATTTGCGCAGGCCTCGGTTACGGGCATTGTCAAGGACGCCAAGACCGGTCTGGTCCTCTCCGGCGCTTCCATCAAGAACAAGACAAAGAAAGCGGGTACCTCGACTGAAAACAGTGGGGCATTTTCTATCAAAGGCGTACCGGGTGATGTTATTGAAATCACCATGGTTGGCTATGCGCCGCAAACCATTAAAATTCCGGAGTCCGGAGAGTTTGTGATCGCGCTGGACCCTGTGAGCACGCAGCTTTCCGAAGTTGTTTTCATCGGCAGCCGCGGGGCAGGCAGAACAAAAATTGAATCCCCCGTTCCCGTAGATGTAATCAAGGTCGGCGCGATCGGGATGAATACGGCAAGGCCCGACCTGATGTCGCAGCTGAATATGGCCGTTCCATCCTTCAACTACAACAAACAAAGCGGTGGTGATGGATCGGATGCCATCGACTTCGCCAGTTTACGCGGACTGGGTTTTGACCAGACCCTGGTATTGATAAACGGCAAACGCCGCCACCTGTCCGCTTTCGTAAACCAGGTAGGTACGCGCGGCCGCGGAAACTCCGGCACGGATCTGAACTCGATTCCCGAAGCAGCCATTGACCGCGTGGAAATCCTCCGGGACGGCGCCTCTGCACAGTACGGATCGGATGCCATTGCCGGTGTCATCAATATCATCCTTAAGAAAGATGTGAATCACCTGTACGCCACAGCCGGCTACAGTGGATATTATGACCACAAATACAATTCATTGAATGCCGTAGACCCGACCCAGTTTTACACCGGATCAAAATTTGACGGCAGAACCTTCAATGCAGGCATTGACTACGGTGTCAAAATTGGCAAGAACGGTGGCTTTCTGAACATCGGTGGCAATTTCATGGATGCGGGAAAAACATTCCGTGCCGTTCCCGATACGAACGTCAGCACGAATTCAAAAGCCCTCCCGGTGAATGTATGGAGACGCGCCTTTGGCGATGGTTCGGTAAGATCTGGCGGTGGCATGTTTAATCTGGAAGTGCCGATCGCCGGTACCAAAACGACCTTCTATGCGTTCGGCGGCTACAATTACAAGCTGTCTAACGTATATGCCTGGACGAGAAACTTTCCCAATAACCGCACGAAATATCCAACGGAAGAAGACGGCAGCCTGATCTTTGTCCCGAGCATCATGCGGACCGGCAGCACGGGCAACGTTTATTACAATCCGCAGGAAAACGTGCATATCGCCGATGGATCGCTCTCAGCAGGCGTCAAAGGCGAAATGGCCGGCTGGGAATGGGATCTAAGCGATGTGGTGGGACGGAATGATTTTCATTATTACGGTCACAAAACATTCAACGCCTCCCTTCTGCCGATCGATCTGCAATCCACAAAAACTGATTTCGACGATGGTGGATTTAACTTTCTGCAGAACACAGCCAATCTCGACGTGAGCAAACGCTTCGCCTCGGTGCTGAGCGGTATGACCGTTTCTTTTGGCGGTGAGTTCCGCTACGAGCGCTATAAACTGTACAAGGGCGAAGAGGGTTCCTACAGCAATGGCGGCGCTTTTTTTGTGATTGGCGGCGACACCACCTATAAGAACTCCGGATCAGAAGGATACCCCGGTTACCAGCCTTCGGATGAAGTGGTGGCTCACCGTACCAATGTCGGGGGCTATGCCGATATCGCGCTGGACGTTACCAAAAAATGGCTCGTTGAAGGTGCGGTTCGCATGGAAAATTATTCAGATTTCGGATTCGTGATCACGGAGAAATTTGCCACCCGCTATAAAATAGCCAGCAATTTCAACCTGCGTGGATCGATCAGCACCGGATTCCGTGCTCCTTCCCTGCAGCAGATCAATTTCAGCAATACCAATACGAATATCATTGCAGGCCAGCTCGAATATGTAAAGCTCGCGCCGAACTACAGTCCGATCACCAAAGCAGCCGGTGTGCCCAACCTCAAACAGGAAACGGCCATCAACGGAAGCCTTGGCTTTGGCTGGAAACCGATGAAAAACTTCACGGTGACGGTCGACGGATATTGGGTTAAAATGAAGAACCGCATTGTAATTACCGGAAACTTCGACGGTACCGTGCCGGCGATTGCCCCTTATCTGACCCAGTTTAATGTGAGCTCGGTAAATTTCTTTGCCAACGCAGTAAATACCACCAATATCGGAACTGATATCGTGCTCGACTACAGCAAGAGCATCGGCAACAATCATTTCAGCATATTGCTGGCGGGTAATATCCAGGGAATAACCATCGATAAGGTGAATATTCCTACGGCCCTCGATGATACGTACGCGCATCAGCAGGCATTCTTCAGTACCCGCGAAGCCTATTTCCTCAAAGCCTCCGCACCGCGCGCAAAAATTTCCCTTCAGCTTGAATATGGATTCAAGAACTGGTCCCTGGGCACCCACATTACCTATTGGGGCAAGCTGACGACGCAGGGTTTTGGATATGATACGCTGGCTGGTTCCACGGCCAACGGGCCCGGCGGAAACGGCATTTCCAATAATGGCGCCGGATGGGATCCGTATGTTCGCACGGATGATGGTTCTACAACCGTTCAGGAAAACTTTGTTTTCCACCCGAAAGTCACCACCGACATCTATGTGTCATTCAAGGTCACCAAAGGCATCAACTGGGTATTTGGGGTAGATAATCTGTTCAATGTGCATCCAAACCTGGCCGTTGTTCCCAATGCAGTCGGACAGTCATGGGGCGACAGCGAATCGGGCGGACCCTTTGACGCCGTTCAAATGGGCTTTAATGGTCTCCGGGCATTCTCGAAGATCTCGATCAACCTCTGATTCATTTTGTTCTTAACATTATAAAAACCACGGCGCCTTTGAGCGCCGTGGTTTTTTTGTTACTTTCATTCACCGGTATAAATCCCGCGTTCATCTAATTTCCGCTGCCCGTTGCCGTTGTTGTGCCTTCATTAACGTTCTGGTCCTATAAATCCTTTTAGTTTTGAACAGTAAGCAATTATATGCCGAATACCGGCTTCCGTTTTTTAAAGCAAGGCATGTCTCATTGAACAAGCGCATTGTCCAAATAATTCTGCACGTCGCCGCCTGGGGCTGTTTCCTGATGTTGCCGCTCGTCTTTTTTCCAAGACCTGCCGACGCCTCATTCCTGCCAGCGCAGGCGCTTACCCTCTTCTTCTTCATCAGCAATGTATGTTATATCTCTTTTTACTATTTCAATACCCTGGTGCTGATCCCGAGACTGCTGGACCGCAATAAAATCATCGCCTATTTTCTGGTGATCGTCGGCTTCCTGATCTTTTTTGGAGATGTGCCCCGGCTCTACCAGAATTCTTTTGGCGATATCCAGCGCTTTACGACCAATCTCCAGATCGTCAAAAATAAAAATTACCGCCCGCCGATTTTGTCGTCCGGTTCCATCGCCATCTTTCTGCTGGTATTTCTTTTCGGTACCGGTTCCCGCGTATTGCAGCGCTGGATGATCTCCGAGCGAAAGAACAAGCAGATCGAAAACGAAAAGCTCAATGCAGAGATCGCCTTCCTCAAAGCGCAGATCAATCCCCATTTTCTATTCAATACACTGAACAATATTTATTCCCTGGCCGCCAGCAAGTCGGACCTAACCGCTTCTGCCGTGATGAAATTGTCCAATATCATGCGGTATGTGCTCACGGAAGCAAAGAACGACAGTGTGCCGCTGGAAAAGGAAATGCAGTTCATCAACGACTATATCGAACTGCAGAAGATCCGCACCACCAACAAAACTTCCGTCGGGTTTACCGTGGTCGGCGACGTCGCCGGAAAACATATTTCCCCCATGATCCTCCTGCCGTTCACGGAAAATGCGTTCAAGTATGGTGTCAGCGCACGTGACCTCTCCCCGATCAATATCCTGTTGGAATCGCACAAGGACCATATCCATTTCAAGATCCGGAACATGAAACACAGCGGCAACAGGAAAGACCTCAGCAATACCGGCATCGGCATCGCCAACACAAGACGCCGGCTGGAGCTGCTCTACCCGGGGAAATATCATCTTGACATCGAAGACATCGCCGCCTCTTACACCGTAAACTTAAATATTGAAGCCTGATGGTATCCTGTATTG
>CAZZYD010000196.1:4841-7162 GCA_964658175.1 uncultured Puia sp.
AATCGACGATGAACCGCTGGCGCTGGAAGTGATCCAGAAATATGTGGAGAAGATCTATTTCCTGGAATGCAAGGGATGCTTCACCGATCCTTTCGAAGCAAAGAAATTTCTCGAGACGAATGCCGTGGATGTCATCTTCCTGGACATTCAGATGCCCGATATCAGCGGACTCGAATTTGCGAAAACCATCGGTTCAAAAAATACCGCTGTCGTTTTCACCACCGCATTCAGCGAATATGCCGTGGAAGGCTTTAATGCCGACGCCGTGGACTACGTGCTCAAGCCGATCGAATACGACCGCTTTCTCAAATCCGTTTACAAGGCCAAGGAATATGTGGAATACCTGAACAACCAGGAACTGCACCAGGGCTATATTTTTGTGAAGTCGGATTACCAGATGGTGAAGATCTTTTTGAAGGATATCATTTTCATCGAAGGGCTGGATGACTATATCAAGATCTACCTTCCCCAGAAATCAGTGCTGACGCTGATGACACTGAAAAATATTTCACAAAAGCTGCCGCCCCGGGAATTCCTGCGCGTACACAGGTCCTATATCGTACCGGTGAGCCGGATAGACCACATCAGCAAGAGCAAAGTGAAGATCGGGGAAAGGGAAATCCCGATCGGCATCAGTTACAGCGACAGCTTCTTCGCCGCCATGGGAGACAAGATGAATTGATTAAATCTTACCTTTGCCGTCCATTCATCCCACACCATGGACTTCTTATCTCATTTCGGCATTTCACACGAAAACAGCGGCACATCTACCGGTTCCCAATGGAGTAAATCCACCGGCGACATCATCGTTTCCCATTCACCGGTAGACGGTAAAAAAATTGCCTCGATCCGCGGCACGGGTCAGGAAGAATACAACGCCGCCGTAGAACAATCCAGAAAAGCTTTTGCCGAATGGCGCAGCTGGCCCGCACCCAAACGCGGAGAAATCGTGCGGCAGATCGGTGTGGCGCTGCGCGAACAAAAGGAGTCGCTGGGTAAACTCGTTTCCTATGAAATGGGGAAGAGCCTGCAGGAAGGATACGGCGAAGTACAGGAGATGATCGACATCTGCGACTTTGCGGTTGGCCTTTCCCGTCAGCTTCACGGACTTACCATGCACAGTGAAAGACCTTCCCACCGCATGTACGAACAATGGCACCCGCTGGGTATCGTGGGAATTATTTCAGCTTTTAATTTTCCCGTGGCCGTCTGGAGCTGGAACAGCATGCTGTCCTGGGTTTGCGGGAATGTGTGCGTATGGAAACCGTCCGAAAAAACACCACTCTGCGCCATTGCCTGCCAGAAAATCGCCGCGGAAGTTTTTGCAGCCAATAAGGTACCCGAAGGTGTTAGTACGCTGGTGATCGGTGGCCGCGAAGTGGGTGAATGGCTCTCTGCCGACGATCGCATTCCACTGATCTCTGCCACGGGTTCCACCCGGATGGGCAAAGCAGTTGGCGCAGCGGTAGCCGCCCGCATGGGACGATCCCTGCTGGAACTGGGGGGTAACAACGCCATCATCATCAGCCAGCATGCTGACCTCGATATCGCCATCACCGGCGCCCTGTTTGGGGCAGTCGGCACCGCCGGACAACGCTGTACAAGCACCCGCCGGCTCATCATCCATGAAAGCATTTACGACACCTTCAAAAACAAACTGGCCGCCGCTTACCAGCAGCTGCATATCGGTGATCCGCTGAATGAGAAAAATCATGTCGGCCCGCTGATCGACCAGGCAGCTGTAACGCTCTACCTCCGCGCCATCGAAGAGTGCAAGAAAGAAGGTGGCCATTTTCTGGTGGAAGGTGGTTTGCTGGACGGCAAGGGCTACGAAAGCGGCTGTTATGTAAAACCCTGCATTGCGGAAGCCGGATCCGATTTTACCATCGTGCGCGAAGAGACCTTTGCCCCGATCCTCTATTTACTGAAATATTCAACCCTGGACGAAGCCATTTCCATCCAGAATAATGTGCCCCAGGGTCTTTCTTCCTCGATCATGACGCTGAATCTGCGGGAAGCTGAACAGTTTCTGTCTGTCAACGGCAGCGACTGCGGCATCGCGAACGTCAATATCGGCACGTCCGGCGCGGAAATCGGCGGCGCCTTCGGCGGCGAAAAAGAAACCGGCGGCGGCCGTGAAAGTGGCAGCGATGCCTGGCGGGCTTATATGCGCCGGCAGACCAACACCATCAACTATTCAACGCAATTACCACTGGCTCAGGGGATTAAATTCGATTTGTAAAGCGATTCGTCGTTTTGTTTCTCGCAAAGGCGCAAAGTTCCGCAAAGACGCAAAGAACATCGAATCCCTCTGCGTCTTT
>CAZZYD010000197.1:0-7158 GCA_964658175.1 uncultured Puia sp.
AAGCGCTTCAGACGAAGCGCTTTTTTACGGGGGATGATTTATCTCAGAAAGAGAATTTCACGGTATTTCGGAAGCATCCATTCGTCGTCGTCCACCAGCACTTCGAGTTTGTCGGCGTGATAACGGATTTCATCAAAGAAAGCTTCTTTCACATTGTCGCAATAGGCAATCGCTTTTTCGCGGGTGTCTTCGATGGCATTGCTTTTTTTGCGTGCCTCGATCATCTGGCTCACGAGCGTGCTCACTTTGGAAATGTGTTCGGAGATTTTTTCCAGGATTTGCAACTGACTCGTATAGGCGCTTTCCGGCAACCCCAGGTCTTTCATACCCTTGATGTTCTTGATGAGGACATTCTGGTATTTGATGGCCGGCGGCAATATATGGCTGCTGCAGAGTTCACCCATGATGCGGGCTTCGATCTGAACTTTCTTGATGTATTTTTCCACTTCGATTTCGTGGCGGGCTTCCAGCTCAACGTGGTTTAATACGTTGTTGTCTTCGTAAAGCCTTTTTGCTTTGTCGGTGGTCAGGGCGTCGAGGGCCAGCGGCGTGGCTTTCACATTCGGCAGGCCTCTTTTTTCCGCTTCTTTCGCCCATTCTTCACTGTAACCGTCGCCTTCGAACAGCACTTTTTCGCTGCTCACGATATATTCGTGAATGATGTGCATGATGGCGATTTCTTTCTTTTCGCCTTTTTCGATCATCGCATCCACTTCTTTCTTGAATTTTTTCAGCGTTTCGGCCACGATCGTATTGAGTGCTGTCATGGCATTGGCGCAGTTGGCGGAAGATCCGACGGCACGGAATTCAAACTTGTTACCCGTAAAGGCAAAAGGAGAAGTGCGGTTGCGGTCCGTATTGTCGAGCAGCAATTCGGGAATGCTGCGATGCAGGTCGAGTTTCAGGATCGCTTCATCCTGTTCGTCGAATTTGGCACCTACGCGCTCCTTGATATCTTCAAGCACCTTGGTGAGATACTGGCCGATGAATACGGAGATGATCGCCGGAGGCGCTTCGTTGGCACCGAGGCGGTGATCGTTGGCTGCCGATGCGATCGAAGCCCGGAGGATGTCAGAGTAATCGTGGACCGCCTTGATCGTATTGACGAAAAAGGTCAGGAACATCAGGTTGGTCTTCGGAGTCTTACCCGGGGCCAGGAGATTCACGCCCGTATCGGTCGACATGCTCCAGTTGTTGTGCTTACCGTTTCCGTTGATACCCGCAAATGGTTTCTCGTGCATCAGCGCACGCAGTTTGTGCCGACGGGCCACGCGATCCATGATGTCCATGAGCAGCGTATTGTGATCTACCGCCACACTCACTTCTTCAAAGATCGGCGCGCATTCGAACTGTGCAGGCGCTACCTCATTGTGGCGTGTGCGCAGGGGAATACCGAGTTTATAGGATTCCGTTTCGAAGTCACGCATAAACGCGTAGACTCTTTCCGGAATAGAACCGAAATAATGGTCTTCGAGCTGTTGTCCTTTGGCAGGCGCATGCCCAAACACCGTTCTGCCGGTCATCACCAGGTCAGGTCTTGCGTTTGCCATGGCTTCGTCGATCACGAAATATTCCTGTTCCCAGCCGAGGGTGCCGGTAACGCGGGAGATGTTCTTGTCGAAATAATTACAGACTTCCACGGCCGCTTTTCCCATGGCTTCAAGGGATTTCAGAAGGGGCGCTTTATAGTCCAGCGTTTCGCCGGTGTAGGAAACGAATATGGTTGGGATGCACAGGGTTTTGCCCGTGCTGATTTCCATAATGAAGGGAGCGGAGGAAGGATCCCAGGCGGTATAGCCACGGGCCTCGAAAGTAGCGCGGATACCGCCGCTGGGAAAAGAAGAAGCATCCGGTTCCTGCTGGATCAGCGAGTCTCCGTCGAATGTTTCGATGGCTGTGCCATCCCCTTTAATGGTAAAAAAAGAATCATGCTTTTCGGCCGAAGAACCTGTCAGCGGCTGAAACCAATGCGTATAGTGTGTAACACCTTTTGTTTCCGCCCATTGACGCAAGCCGGCGGCAATCTGGTTCGCCACAGTCCGGTCTATTTTTTTACCGCCTTTGATCGACCCGCTCAGACTTTTGTATGCTTCATCACTCAAAAAGACCCTGGCTACCTTGAGCGTAAATACATTCTCACCGAAGATAGACGTGATCTTGGCCGACGGTTCCAGTTCCGGTGTTCCGGGTCCTGCTGAAAGCTCGGTAATGGCTTTAAACCTTAGAGATTCCATTCGATTTTCAATTTTTTTTGTTCGAAACGAAAGTAAGCGATTATTCAGAGTATAGGTAAAAAAAATGCGTTTTGCAACGCATTCACCCTGACGGAAAGGATAAAATTTAACAATCCAGGCAATTGACACGATTCCATTCAAAAAAATGACCTAAAACAATAATATTAATTATTAGTGTTATGTGTATCAAATTTCGGCTTCTGGGGTGGCGGATACAGCCCTGCCAGCACGGCGATCAGCAGCAGCCATTCCGGAACAGCGGCATAGCGTACCAGTGCGCCCGGGAACGGAACCACCGTCGCTTCCAGCAGCAGCAGGGTCACGGAGAAGAAGAAAAAGAACAGGAGTAACGGCTGCCGGCGAAAAGCGAACCTGAATTTACCCAGCACCGCCAGTACGATAAGCGCAACGATCAGCAGCGTTCTTTCCAGCGCCACCGCTGCCTGCAGCCAGCCCTTTGCTTCCCAGGGGAAGGGTCTGAGTATGCCGTTCAGGCCGGCCTGCGGAATGATGCGCAGAAATGAAACAGGTCCCGGCTGAAGGGTGTCCAGGGCAAATCGCGTATTGCCATGCAGGGCAAAGAACACCGATTGGGCATGGCGGATCGGCAGGGATGCCTGCCATTGGCCGGGAAGCCAGAGACTGATGAAAAAAAGCAACGAGATCGATCCGTACACGATCAGGAAATTCCGCCAGGCATGGATCGGGTTTCGCAGACTGATGAGATAAGCGCCGAGTGCCGGTAATAATAAAATGGCATACTGGATACGGAAGAGGACGCAGGCCAGCCCACAAACCAGCATAGCGGCAAGGCTCTTCAGGTTTGTTTTATCGGACCACCCTTTCGCCGCGCCGAGGAGGAGCGCGGTAAATAAAAGCAACAGGCCCTCTGCCCGGATACCGCTCAGCCAGAACGTTACCGTGGGAATGAAAAAGACGGCCACCATGAGCAGCCAGGGTTTGCCGGTATAGATCGCGCGCACGTATCTGAAAATGAGCAGGGGTCCCGGCATCAGGATCAGATCGAAGAGCAGCGCATCCACATAATAATTCCGTCCGCTGATCACATTCAGCAGCGCAAAACTTTTCACCATCACCCAGTTCTCCGCATGATGATAATAATAGGATGGGGCGTCCGAGGTTTGGTGATTGGCCATCATCCAGGCATGTTCCGGATTGAACTCGTGAAAAAATTCACCGGGGTAGTGGGTCAGCTTTTCATAACTGCCGAGGGACTGATAAAAAATATCCCAGGGATCATCGCCATGATAGTAGTGCAAAAAAACGTATCCGTAAACGCAGCCCAGCAGCACTTTGAAGGAAACGATGCCCGCCGTTTGTACAATGGAAAAAGGATAAATATCTTTAACTGCGTACCGGTGGATCAGCCAGATACCCGTCACCAGATAAATAATAAACAGCACCGGAGGCAACATACTGGGGTTTTACCGCATTATAATACATCAAATCTATACATTTGAATTTAATATCAACGGATGACTGAAAATCGGCCCGAAAGGAAAAAGAAGATTGCCTTTGTGTCTAACAGTGCCTGGTCGGTTTTTAATTTTCGGCTGGATGTGATCCGTCACCTGCTTCCGAAATTCCAGATCCTCGTGATCGCGCCGGCCGATGAATTTTCTTCCCTGCTGGTAGAGGAAGGTTGTTTTTTTATCCCGATCAGTTTTAATAACCGCACCGAAAATCCGCTGCGGGAATTCTCCCTGTACAAACAACTCAAACAACTCTACACGCAGGAGCAGCCGGACCTGATCTTTCACTATGTGATCAAACCGAATATCTACGGATCGCTGGCCGCTGCGGCCTGTCATATTCCTTCGGTGGCCGTGGTGACGGGACTGGGTTATTCCTTCGCACGTCAAAACTGGTTATACCGCACGGTCTCTTTTTTATATAAGCGCGCATTGAAAAAAACCACTGAGGTCTGGTTCCTGAACCAGGCCGATGCGGATCTCTTTACGCGCGGCAAACTGGTAGACCCGGAGAAAATAAAACTGCTTCCGGGTGAAGGCGTCAACAGTCAGTATTTCGCGCCGGCAGGCTACCGGCCCGTAGCCCGGAGTAAAACCTTCCAGTTCCTGATGAGCACCCGGTTGCTGAAAAGCAAGGGCGTGCGCATTTATGCTGAAGCCGCGCGTATCCTCAAACAGAAAAAGCTTGATCTGCGGGTGGTGCTCATTGGTTTTTTTGAAAAAAACCATCCCGATTCCATCACGGAACTCGAACTGCGCGTGTGGCAGCGGCGTGGCCTGCTCCAGTACAGTGGTTTTGCCCACGATGTGCGCCCTTTTCTTCGCCAGGCGGACTGTTTTGTATTTCCCTCATTTTACAGCGAAGGCATCCCGCGGTGTTTGCTGGAAGCTGCTTCGATGGAGATACCGATCATCACGTCAAGAAACCGCGGATGCACCGAAGTGGTGGAAGACGGGGTGAATGGCCTGCTGGTAAATCCCAGCGATGCAGCCGATCTCGCCGGCAAGATGGAAGCGATGATACAACTTTCGGTGGGGCGGCGGCAGGAGATGGGGAAAGCCGGCCGTCAGCGCGTACTCGAACGCTTCGACGTGGAAAAAATCATGGATTTTTATGATCAGGTCCTGGGGAAGATCTGAATGGCTGGTCCGGAAAGCGCGCGCGAAGAAAATCAACAATTTTTGCTCCGGTGATTTTTTCTTCCCATCGGAAGCCGCGCAGATCCGGCGCTGAAAATATTGTTTTTGTCACCGCTTCCCAGAACAGGTTTGTGCAATCTTCTTCCAGAAAAAAGAATGCTCCACCATGCTCCTGCTGAAATGCGGAGATCCAATGGTAGCGTGTGGTGATCACCGGCATACCGAGGGCGCAATACTCCAGGAATTTTGTGGAAGTCTGTTGGTTGAAAGGCTCACGGTCAGGGATATAGTTGATGGCATACCGTGCCATCTGCAGGTAGTCGCTCACATCGGCGTGGTCCACCGGTCCTACGAAGTGAATATTCGGATAAGGTTTCATCCGCAGCGCCAGTTCCTGGTCGTCGGCGCCGATGAGCAAAATGGAGCGGTCGCGTAAGGCGCCTTCATAAAATGGTTTGAGCAGCCAGCGGATATTCCGGCGTGGGTCAAGACTTCCTGCATACACGAAATCAAAAGTCTGCACCCTGCTTTTCGGCGCCTTCAGAAAGCGATCGGAAACGCCCATGTCCCGGAAGCCAAATGGAGTCTGATCCCGAAAACCAAGCCGCTCCCGCACATATGCATTGAGATAGATCCTGAAATCGGGCCTGGCATTCAGCCGGCGTTTCAGACGGTCTTTGAGGATCCGGAACGGACCCGTGGAGGCCGAAGCATATTCATGGATCACAACGATGCCGCGGGGTGCGCGTTTCGCGTGCAATCCCATAAAATACCAGTACACATCGGCTCCGGAAAACTGTTCTTCCCCCGTGCGGCATACGCGCGTCTCGATACCCAGCGCCTCAAAATAATTTTGATAGGCCGGAATTTCGGGCAGAAAAGCCGTTTGTGCATGGATAAAAACGATCCTCATACGTGCTGAAACAGGATAAAATTATCAAATAGATTAACGCGTGCTTCGTAATTTTGCGGTTTCCCGACTGAATATGGATATTAACGCAAAAACCGCCGAACAGCTACGATTAACCGCTGACGAATTTGAACTCATCCGGCAGAAAATGGGAAGAACACCCAATTTCACCGAACTCTGCGCTTTCAGCGCGATGTGGAGCGAACACTGCAGTTATAAAAATTCCATTAAGTGGCTAAAAACACTTCCGCGCGACGGCCAGAAAATGCTGGTGAAGGCCGGAGAGGAAAATGCGGGTCTCATGGACATCGGCGGTGATCTGGGCATCGTATTCAAAATAGAATCACATAACCATCCATCAGCCATCGAACCCTTTCAGGGCGCCGCGACCGGGGTCGGTGGGATTCACCGCGATATTTTTACCATGGGTGCCCGCCCGATCGCATCGCTGAACTCTTTGCGGTTTGGAAATCTGAAAGAAGCTAAAACACAACACCTGCTTGCCGGCGTCGTGCATGGCATCGGACATTATGGAAATTGCTTCGGCGTTCCGACAGTGGGGGGAGAAGTATATTTCGATGACTGCTATCATACCAACCCCCTCGTCAATGCCATGAGTGTCGGCATCGTAAAAAAAGGCGGTACCGTGTCGGCGACTGCGCTGGGCAAAGGCAATCCGGTTTTTTTTGTCGGCAGTGCCACGGGAAAAGACGGCATCGGGGGCGCGTCTTTCGCCTCGGCCAATATCACCAAAGAAAGTGTGGAAGAATTGCCGGCGGTGCAGGTAGGCGATCCTTTCCAGGAAAAGAAATTGCTCGAAGCCTGTCTGGAAGTGATTGAAACCGGCGCCGTGGTCGGTATGCAGGATATGGGCGCGGCAGGAATCATCTGTTCTACTGCCGAAATGAGTGCGAAGGGCGAAGTGGGGATGCGCATCGACCTGGATAAGGTCCCAACGCGGCAGCAGGGAATGAAGGCCTGGGAGCTTTTGCTGAGTGAAAGCCAGGAGCGCATGCTCATGGTCGTGGAAAAAGGCAGGGAAGCTGAAGTGCTGGCCATTTTTGAAAACTGGGACCTGCCCTGCGCGTCGATCGGCGAAGTGACGGATGACAAACTGCTCAGCTTTTATGTGCATGGCGAACTGGAAGCCCAGATCCCCGCTTTTGAGCTGGTGCTCGGCGGTGGCGCGCCACAGTACGACAGGCCATTTAAAGCACCCGCATATCTTGAGAAAATAAATGCATTTGATCCGGCGACCATTCCGGTGCCGGAAGACCTCCCCTCGATTGCGAAACAGCTTATCGCACTGCCCTCCATCGCGTCCAAACGCTGGATCAGCGTGCAGTATGATAGCACGGGCGGCGCGGCCAACACATCCACC
>CAZZYD010000198.1:0-7148 GCA_964658175.1 uncultured Puia sp.
AGCAAGGTTGTCAAGCTGCTCAAAAGGATAGCTCGTCGTGCTCGGACAATGGTGTCTCCAATTCGCTCGGCGCGGCTTTTATTTTTTTGTTCCAGCTGGTACATTTCATTCTGAACCTTATTCTTTAATTTTCCTATCTCGCTTTTAAGAGCAATGGCCGTGGCATCAGGCTCTATCGGAATGCGTTTCTTTTTAGCAAAATCACCATCACGAATTTGCTTTTTAAGATCGTCTCTTTGCTGAAGAAGTCTATTTTTGTAATTCTCCAGTGCTTTTTCTTTCCAGGGATCAATGCCGGCATTGATCATGCTTTCCTTTAGCCGCTCGCGAAGTTTGTCATGTTGCTTTTTTAAGGCATCCAATTCGGGATCAGAAATAGGTACTTTATTTCGCGGATCTGCCTGATAATTGCGGTCGGCAATTTTCTGCATGGTCGCGTCAATCTTCTCGTGGATATCTTCTTTACGTTTCGCCAAACCCTTTGCTTCTTTTTCAGCGGGGGTAAGTTTGGGGTCTATTTTGTCAAGCTCGGCCTGCCGATCGGATTTCAGCTTGCGGAGGTCTTTGACTTCAGGGCTGTCGTCGGGTGCCGCGGGCTTGGTGGCTCGGTTTCTTTGGCCTTGGTTGATCTGTTCGTTGATTTCAGCTATCTGCCGGCGTAGACCTTCTGCTTTGCGTTCCTGAGCACGGGCTGCCCGTTCAGCCGAAGATATTTTTGGATCGATTCTTTCCAGCAGATCCTGTTTTGCTTCTTTGATAGCGCGAAGCTTTTGGATCTCGGGGGTATCCGTGGGGGATGTCTTCGTAGGACGATTCCTTTCCCCTTTATTGATCTGGCCATTGAGGTCGGATATTTCCCCTGTGAGACGATCTTTGGTCCTTTCCAGAGCTTTCTGGTCATCCCAGGCACCGGGTTTTTCCGGTAGGTACTTGTCTCGAAGATCAGTGAGAACTGAAAGCTCTTCTTTCATGCGGCTCAACTCCTGGTCGCCGCGGAGCGGATTGACTTCTTTTTTATCTGGACGACTCTTTTCTGCGATCTGCTTGCGCAGGTCGGCCATGCGCGTCTGAATGTCTTCTTTTGCAGCTTTAAGTCGGTCAGCATTCGTCTTAGGCTCTTTTGCTTCTTTCAGACCCCCGGGATTGTTTTCTTTTATTGGACGGGATTTGATGAGTCCGAGATCTTTCTTCGCATGATGTATTTGATCCTGAAGATCTTGTTCTTCGGGGGTGACTTCTCTTTTTGGACCGCGCTGAGAAATATCGCCGGCTTTAATTTTTTCCAGTTGTTTTTCCAGGCGGGAAATATTCTTTTCAGCCAAACTTTTTTCATCAGCAGGCTCACCTTTGTCCAAGGCTTCCAATTCCGATTTTAGACGTTCTACTTCAGCTGAATCGGCTTTGTGTTCACGCTTCATTTTTTCGGTGAAAATACCCTTCTGAGCATCCTCTACCTTTGAAAGCAATAATGCCTGTTTTTTCAGCTCATTCATCTGCAACGAAGCTTCCGTTAACGTCTGCTTTGCAGCTTTTCCATAACCACTGATGGCATCCCGAATATCTCGGTGAGTCACATCGGGCATAAAATCCTTAACATCGCTATACACGTTGTCTACGATCCCAGCGAGCGTTACCACGCCATCTTGAACATAGTTTCGAGCAATTTTTGCAATCAACACTGCGGCCTTATCGCTTATAGCAAAACCTTGTGTTTTTACATCTCCCATTGAGCCCCGATCCGGATTCTTCAGTTCATTTTTTAGTTCATCCAGGAGAGATTTTCTTTCTTTCAGTAATTTTTCTTTCTTAGCTGCACGGTTTACTGCCCTTCCTTCTTTGGATTCTTTCTCTCTTTCACTTTTTGCCAGCTTATCGATTTCTCGCTGTACCCGATCTGCTTCCATCTTTCCCTGGTATTCAGTAAATCGATCCTGAGCTGCCTTCAATTGATCAGCGAGATCAGTGAACATTTTTTCCTGCTCGGGAGTAAGCTTGCCATCTTTGGTGAGAGACTTTGCCCTGTTCACGAGAACATGGGCAGAATAATCCATTGCAAATAGAATTTTATTTACAGCCAAACTTAAACCTTTCTCGTAGTTTGTCTTGTATGCTACTCGGTTAAGATTATCAAGCTCCAAATTTAATCGCTGAAGGTTCATCTGAGCATCCGATATTCTGCTAAAGTTGCCATCAGCATTAGCTTTTTCGAGAAGCTTTGTCTGTTTCTCTAGATCATTATAAATCTCTGCCTTTCGAAGAGAAAGAGCAACACTTTCTTCGGCAGTGAGTGGTCGAACACCTTCGTCTTTGATACGACGAAGCATATTTTCAACAATATTTGGATTGTTTCTCAAATATTCTTTTGCGCCCTCAATGACCGTGGGAAAATCTCTACGAAGAGCGTTGTCAATTGGAGACTTGCCCTCATTTTCCCTTTCAGCGGCAATAACTTTTTTCTTAATACCGGTTAAGCCTGGGTTTTCGTCGGTTCCAGGCGCTTGTCCACGACCGGGCTGTTCGGATCCTGGTTTACCTTCGCCAGTAGCTTCAGATTCGTTTGGCGGTACGCCAGATCCCTCCTGATTCTCTCCTGCACGTTCGTCGGTAGACTCTGCAGCTGATTGAGTCTCTGGTCCAGTTTGTCCTGTTTCATCATCGTTTGGTTTAGTTGCGTTTTGATATGCCTCATCCCACATTTTATCGAATGCTTCATCTCCGATTTCATCACGGAATTTTGCAATCTCTTCATCGGTAAGAGGTCTGTCTTTTTCGTGTGCTTCCCGATATTCTTTAATCGGAATGAGATCTTTTTTTCCTTGGATTGGATCGTAAACTTCTACACCTCCGTTATCATGCATTTTTTGAACGGCGTCGTAAACTTGTTTTGCACCAACCGTATCCTTTCCGTCAGCAATATCTTCGAGTGCTGCGCGGCGTTGAGCATCGCTCATCATTCTTCCGTCTACGGTTTCAATGGGAAGAAAATCAGGAAGTTTGCCCTCAGCCATTTTTTCTGTAAAGTCTCTTGCCTCGGGGGTATACTTTGATTTATCAAAAGGTATCTCATGCCTGTTCGTTGTTTCACTGCGACGCTGAGCCTTTCGTATTGCGCCGTCGGCCATTTTGCGATAAAGAGATCCGTTCTGGAAAATATGATTTTCCGGAAGAGAATTTTCGATTTCGTTTTTAAGCCGTGCTTTTTCGGAAGCATCTTCGCCTCGGTTTGTTAACCGATTATATTTGTCGACAATATCGAGAGAGGCGTTTATAGCCTTTTGTTTTTCAGAAAGCGGTCTCGCCGGAGAACCGCTCTGGGGGGCTACTTTTTCTTGCCCATTTTCCCCGACTTGTCCTTTACCGGACCCTTGCTCTTCAGGGATGCTGCTTTCGCTTTTGCCGCTTCCAGACTTCTCGGCGTCTTGAACGCTGTTTCCTTCGACGGGCTTTTCGGTGCTGCTGATTTCATCTGACTTTGTATTTGGTGAAGAAATTTCTTTTGGGAATAGTTTTTCCGCAGCTGCTACAACGGGTTCTCCATATGTTTCTACAGCTGCTTTACGGGCATCTAGCCCTTCGGCTGCATCAGGTGCTACTTCGGCTTGGGATTGCTGAGCTACTTCCTTTAAGAACGTCTCAGGCTCGTTTTTTGCGACCGCGGCCATCGTATCTGGCAGCGTCTTATCTTCAATTGCTTTATCAATAGCCTCTTTGCCGGCCGATAGCGGATCGGCTTCGAGGGTAGTAATCTCTTCGGTCTTCTGAGCGGTGTCTTCATTTTTTTTTGTTTCTTCTGGAGGATTTTCTACCATCTCGTGCTCGTCCGGATGAAGAAGTCTGGCCAGGAGTTCGGTACCGGTGCCTTCAACTTCTTTGTCACCCTCTTTGTAAGAATATTTTGCATTAGGGTCAATGTCGGAAGCTTCTTTTGGAGCTTCGCCGGGCTTTCCATCTTCACCGATTCCTTTGGCAGACTGAAAAGCGGGGGTTTCCGTAACGTCAATATGAGTCGGCTCAGCCTTCGTTTCTTTTATGATATCGTTCGCTTCACTTTTTACTTTTCCGGCTCTGGCATCGACTCCGGTTTCTTCAAGTCCTGCGGCATGACGAACGCGGAATTTTTCATAAGCGATTGTTGCTTTCTGGGGGGCAGTAAGCCGAAGACCTTTGTCGTTGGTATCGGAGTCAACAGCGGCAACTTCCTGTTCCATTGTGTTGACTACTTTGTGGGCGTATTCGGCTTGTTCTGCTGTATATTCTCCGGACTGCTGTTTTCCGTCGATGATATCTCGGTACTGCTCAGCCTTGCCCCCCACTTCATACATGGCATCTTTCATTGAGGGGGCAGTACTGGACGATTTCATAGCTCCTATTCCACCGATAACACCAAGATTTAGCATGGTGCTCGCAAAAGCTTTCACGTTATCTTCAACGGAACTGCTTTTCGCCTTATCGGGATTCACTAATGCGCTGCTAAGATCTTTTACCTTCTGATCAAAAACGCCAACACCGGCGACTTTCGCAGTATTGACTTGATTTTCTGCAAAACTTTTAGCGAAGCCTTTTAATTTAGGTCTAACTACATCCAGCATAAAGCTATTCAGCTGTTTTTCAGATGGAGCTTGCCAGTTTGTTTTTTCCATCAAGCCGACAACATCGGAAGCAATGCTTTTATTGAAAGACTCCTGCACGAACTTGGCCGGACTCATTCCGATCGCATGAAAAGCGCCGGCACTCACAGCGGTAAGAAAAGTAGCGTAAGCTGTTTTCTTCGCGGTACCGGCCCCGCTATCGTCATCGATTAAATTATCGGCAAGCTTGTAATTCGCGTCAAGGCCTGTAGCGAAACTGGCTGTAGCGACTTTTGTGAGGGCGGTAGCTTCTTTCCCCATCTGAAGACCTTTCGCAGCTGCACCCCCTAAACCTTCAGTAGCCATCCATTCGGCAAGGCCAGGCATTTGTTTCGCAAAATTAAATGCGAAACTGTTCCAGTTTATTTTTCCGAAATCTTCCGCAGGTTTTTCAACAAAAGCCTTTCCGTCTTTATCGTAAACCACCTTAGTAGGAACGGAACCGCTGAACTTGGTACCTTTTAAAGATGGATTATCTTCAAGCCGGTTGGCTATTCCCTGAGCAATGCCACCCACAGGCCCTCCGGCGATTCTGCCGGCGAGATCCAGCGGACCCGAAGCAACCTCACCCAACCCAGAAAGTAAACCGCCGCGAACACCGCCTACGGGAACCATTCCCGGTTTAACAGATCCGACCCCCGAGCCTTCGCTGTTGGCAACGATGTCCACAAACTTTCCGAAGCGATCAAGGAAACCGGGATTTTCTTTTTCGATACGTGCCGCGGACTGCCGAACATCGTCCGCGCTGACGGTTCCCCAGGCTCCGGAGTGTGCCGCAATATCGTCTCCTATATACCGAGCAGTGAGGGTCGCTCCCACATCCGGAAAATTATCGACCAAAGTGTCTTTTCTGCTTTGAAGCTGCTGAATTTCCGTTGCCTGCTTTTTGGCTTCGTCCAACATCCCCTGATCTTTATTGGCGAGGCCGGTAGTTACGAGATCATTCAACTTCATACGCTTGTTCTGCAAAAGCGCATCCAGCCCGGCTTGCTGATATGCAAATTTGTAATTGCCGTTTGGATTTGCAATGCCTCCCTGAATTTTAGCAATATTTTTACCTAAATTTTCGAATACCTGATTGCTCTGCTTCCGATTTCGGCTTCCACTTATTTCAGCAGCTACATCCGCATTTAATTCTTTTGAATCTGCTAAGTGATTAATGGCAAACTCATTCATCTGTTGAGTCAGCTGCGAACGTTTTTGCTGAAGCTGCTCAATCTGCTGCTGTTGTTCCGGTGAATAAATGGCCCGGTCAGTTTTTGAGCGACCTATTTGTACGCCAAGATCTTTAGGGGCATCATTGTATATGCGAGTAAGCTGTTTATCAATCTGGCTACCAATTAGATTTTTAGCTTGATTGATCGCATTTTGATCACCTGTAGCAACAGCTGTCACTAACTGTTTGCGCTGAGCTGTTATATCACCGTATGGACTGGGAGGAAACGCTTGATTAAGATCGGAAATCGTCTTTCCGTAAAGTTCGGATAACTTCGGACCATTATGCGCAATAGCAAAATTTTCGTGATCGTCTGGACCTACCCCTTGCAATCCAAGGGTGTTTCCATGATCCATCGGTTGTAAAATAGATATGTCGGCAGCGGTGGCCTTTTTATTATTAAAGTTTGATACAGCCTGGTTAATCGATTCTGGTGAAGGTTGGCCACCGTTTTGATTGGGTGTTGTTGTATCTGTCGTTGTATCCGAATTCGATATTGAAGGGGAAGAAGGTGTGCCACCATCTTTTTTTTTTAATCCAGATACATCAAGTCCTATAGAAAATCTATTTTGATTTGAGGGTGGTGCTTTAGGATCAGCTACAGCCGGTCCGTTTTGCGCAGGCGGGGGAGCAATAGAAAATTTATTCTTTGGTCCAGGTCCCTGATCGTTCTGAATTTCTTCGTTGTCCATTTTTTATTCGTCATCACCTCCGTCGTCCTCCGTGGTCTCCCCAGGACTATCAGGTGCATTGATAATATTTTCTTGTCCTTTCTTCGCAGCTTGATTATTCATCACCATTGCCGATCTGGCAAGAGTACTATAATCAACTTCTCCATTTTGTCCTTTTAAAAGCAATTTGACAGCAGCAGGGTGATCTTTGTCTCCCTTCATCAGACGCTTAAGATAATCAATTTTACTTAACTGATAACCTTTGTCATTATATTGTTTTTTAGCGAACTGATAGGCATCGTTCATGTCTTTAGGAAGATTATTGGGATCTATTTCGGCATTCGTCTCTGCGTCTCGGTATTTAGTAATATAATAAGGGGTTCCTGCATTTGTATACTTTTTGTTTCCTTCCGCATCAAGCTCTGGAACATCATTTCCTTTCAGATCCTTTTTTGTAACCAATGTCTTTTTTTCTGATCCAATATAGGGATCCAATTTTCCAGCAATGACTTTCCCATTTTTTCCCTCCACAGGTCCATTGATAAATTTGTAATTTCCCGGAAGTTCATCCATGTACACCACATCCAATTTACTCTGTGTTTTATTAGCGTCTCTCTGCGTGACTGTTATTCC
>CAZZYD010000199.1:0-7138 GCA_964658175.1 uncultured Puia sp.
TAAAAGCATGTTATGGAAGCAACACAATCAACGACCCAATCGCCGCTGCTTGCAAAATGGACTAAGCGTCCGCTGATCATCGCCGGACCCTGCAGTGCGGAAACCGAAGAACAGGTGCTGGAAACAGCCGTTCGCCTGCAGAAAACAGGCAGGGTGGACATGATGCGCGCCGGTATCTGGAAACCGCGCACGCGTCCCGGAAGTTTTGAAGGCATCGGCACCAAGGGATTGCCCTGGTTACAGCAGGCTAAAAAGATTACCGGTATCCCGCAGGCAGTGGAAGTAGCTACCGCCAAACAGGTGGAAGACGCCCTTCATTTCGGCGTGGATGTATTGTGGATCGGGGCGCGCACCACCGTGAATCCTTTCAGTGTGCAGGATGTCGCAGACGCCCTGCGCGGCGTGGATGTACCCGTGCTGATCAAAAATCCCATCAACCCCGATATCGAACTCTGGATCGGCGCGGTGGAAAGAGTAGCGAAGGCCGGCATCAAAAATATCGGGCTGATCCACCGTGGATTCAGCTCTTATGGAAACACCGAATACCGGAATGCCCCGATGTGGCACCTGGCGATCGAAATGAAACGCCGTCATCCCGGCATGTTGTTCATCAATGATCCGTCCCATATCTGCGGACGCCGCGATATTTTACAGGAAGTCGCCCAAACGGCCATCGACCTGGATTTTGACGGACTGATCATCGAAAGCCATATCGATCCCGACAAAGCCTGGAGCGATGCCAAGCAGCAGATCACACCGGAACGCCTGGCTGAAATGCTCGGCGCGATCCGCTGGAGAAAAGAAGACGTGGCGTCAGAAGAATATCATATGGCCCTCGAAAAACTTCGCCAGCAGATCAATCAGCTGGATGACGAACTGATGCAGATCATCGGCCAGCGCATGAAAGTATCCGAAAAAATCGGCCAGTATAAAAAAGCCAATGATATCACCATTCTTCAGACCAACCGCTGGAACAGTATCCTGGAGCGTGCCTTCAACAAGGGCGACAAGCTTGGTCTGAGCAAAGAATTTATCACCAAATATTTTGATGCGGTGCATATGGAAAGCATCAATCACCAGAACAAAGTGATGAACGATTAAGGATCAACAATTCCGCCTGATGCAAAAAAAAACCTATTCCTTTTCCTCCGGGAAGGTCGCTTGTTATTTTGATGCAGCTTTTTCAGACATCGACCAGCTGGTGTCCAGGGAACAGTCCATATTCGTCACCGACGAACACGTTTTCGAAAAATACAGGAGCCTGTTCAAACGGCGCCGGACGATCGTCATTCAGCCGGGCGAATCGTTTAAGATTCAGTCCACCGTAGACCACGTGATCGAACAGTTCATCGAACTCGGCGCGGACCGCAACACGACCATTGTGGGCGTGGGTGGCGGCGTGGTGACCGATCTTACCGGCTACGCGGCATCCATTTATATGCGGGGCATTCCCTTCGGATTTATTCCCACTTCCATCCTGGCGATGGTAGACGCTTCGATCGGGGGCAAGAACGGCGTTGACGTAGGGATGTATAAAAATCTGGCAGGCACTTTCCGGCAGCCGCAGTTTTTGCTCTACGATATCAGCATGCTGAAACACCTGCCAGCCGAAGAATGGGTGAATGGTTTTGCGGAAGTGATCAAACATGCCGCGATCAAAGACGCGAAGCTTTTCGTGGAACTGGAAAAGCATTCAATCGAAAAATATAAAAAAGATAAAAAACTGCTGGCCGATCTCATCAAAAGGAATGTGATGATCAAGTCGGCCGTGGTGCTGAAAGACGAGTTCGAACAGGCCGACAGAAAGCTCCTGAATTTCGGCCATACACTCGGTCATGCCATTGAAAATATTTACCGCCAGCCCCATGGCCACGCCATTGCGATTGGAATGAAAGTGGCCTGTCTTATTTCTGAGGAGCTCGCGGATTTCAAGGAAACCGCCCGGTTTACCAAACTGCTGACGCAGTACGGCCTGCCTTCTGACCTCAGCATCGACGCCCCCAAGGTAATGGCCGTGATGCAGCTGGATAAAAAGAAAACCAAGGATTCCATCAGTTATATCCTGCTGGAAAAAGTGGGTCGTGCGGTGATCCGGAAAATGCCGATGCTGCAGCTTGAGAAATTGATCTATTCCATCACCAGAGCACGCTGATTCATGAGGGTTACCGTTTCACCATCTGTTGTTTCCGGCTCTTTGCAGGCGCCTGCGTCCAAAAGTTCCATGCAGCGGGCCTGTGCGGCGGCGCTGGTATCCAAAGGCGTTACCGTGATCCGGAATCCCGGCACCTCTAATGACGATCTTGCCGCCCTGGAAGTGATCAGAGACCTCGGCGCGGCGGTTACTAATCTCCCGGACGGATCGATCCATATTCAAAGTAATGGCGTAAGACCTGACCGGTCCATGGTCAACTGCGGAGAGAGTGGGCTTGGAATCCGGATGTTTGCACCGCTGGTGGCGATGAGCAGCCAGGAGATGACCATCGAAGGGGAGGGGAGCCTCCTGCGCAGACCGATGGATTTTTTTGATACGATTTTTCCGCTTCTTAAAGTATCCGTGGTTTCCAATCGCGGTAAACTCCCGCTGCAGATCCGCGGACCGTTGCAGCCGGCGAGCATCACGGTGGACGGGTCCCTCAGTTCACAGTTTCTCACCGGTTTGCTGATGGCTTATGCCGCCTCAGATGCGCGGGATGTAACCATCCAGGTAACTGATTTGAAAAGCCGTCCTTATATCGACCTAACGTTGCAGGTTATGCGCCATTTTGGTTTCCCTGTGCCGCAGAACAATCAATACAGATCATTCCATTTTTCCGGCGAATCAAAAATGCCGGTTGACAGCGTGACCGATTATACGGTGGAAGGCGACTGGAGCGGGGGCGCATTCCTGCTGGTGGCCAGTGCGGTTGCAGGACATATCGATGTGCTCGGCCTGGATCCGCAATCTACACAGGCTGATAAAGCGATCCTGCGGGCCCTGCCTGCGCGCGGAGAGGCCGTCCGGCCTTTTACATTCGACGCCACGGATTGCCCGGATCTTTTCCCGCCCCTGGTGGCGCTGGCGGCTTTTGCCAACGGCACGAGTTTCATCCAAGGTGTACGAAGGCTGGCGCACAAGGAGAGTGACCGGTCACTGACCCTGCAGGAGGAATTCGGCAAGCTCGGCATCGTTATTCTGCTCAAAGACGATGTGATGGAAGTGCAGGGCACCGGAAAGATTCGGTCTGCTGCGGTCGACGCCCATGGAGATCACCGCATCGCGATGGCCTGTGCCGTAGCGGCACTGCGGGCATCCGGCCCCGTTATGATCGAAGGAGCGGAAGCCATCAACAAATCCTATCCCTCATTTTTTGAAGACCTGAAAAAAGCAGGAGCTTCCATCCACGAACTTCACTCAACTTATTAAGCCATATGAATTCATTTGGTCGTTTGTTCAGGATATCCATCAGCGGGGAATCGCACGGGCCTTTCGTCGGCATAACGATAGATGGATGTCCTGCCGGCCTGCCACTTGCCGAGCAGGCGTTTGCCGCCGACATCGAACGCCGGAAGGGCGGGATGCAAAAAGGAACGACGCCCAGAAAAGAAGATGATCTGCCGCTGATCCAAAGCGGTGTTTTCAATGGATGCACGACCGGTTCACCCATTCATATCTCCTTCGCGAATGCAAACACGCGTTCGGGTGATTATGAAAAACAGCGGTCGGTGCCCAGACCGGGTCATGCCGATTTTGTCGCCCACCAGAAATATGGTGGCTTTGAAGATTACCGGGGTGGTGGTCATTTCAGCGGGCGCCTCACCGTGGCGCTGGTAGCCGCCGGCGTGATCGCCAAGAAACTGCTAAAGCTGGCGGCAAAAGAAATGGAAGTGACGGCAACGATCACGGAAATGGGCGGTGAAAAGGATCCGGAAGCAGGGTTGCAGCGTGCCATCGAAGCGAAGGATTCCGTTGGCGGCCTGGTGGAATGCAGGGTTACCGGTATGCCGCATTCACTTGGAGAGCCATTTTTCGATAGTGCTGAATCCCTGCTGGCGCATTTGGTCTTTGCGATACCCGCCGTGCGCGGGATCGAATTCGGAACCGGTTTCCCGGCTGCAAAAATGTTTGGCAGCGAGCACAACGACGCCATACTGGATGCATCCGGAAAAACAGCCAGCAATCATGCAGGCGGTATCGTCGGCGGCATCAGCAACGGCAATGACTTGATTTTCCGGATCGCCATCAAACCGACTTCATCCACACCCCGGGAACAAACCACGCTCAACTGGGAAACCAACCAGACCGAAGCGTTTTCCGTCAAAGGCAGACACGACCTCGCGATTGCCTTGCGCGTACCGGTGATCCTGGAAGCCGTAACGGCTATTGTGCTGGCTGACCTGCTGTTGCTGGGGCAGCGGATTCCGCGCGTAATTCAGTAAACGAGAGGTCCATCAACGGAAATGATTCCGGATGCGGCCAGCTGAAATGCCACCATTCGGTGGGCAGCTGAATAAATCCACTATTTTCCATCAGTGTTCGCAGAAGCCTGCGATTTCGCAACTGATCTGCCGTGACCGCGGGAAAATCTGCCTTTGCCGAATCCGTAAAATTGTCAAATCCGGTCGGCATGTTCAGGTTTTTGTTTGTCTGCAGGTCATAGATGGTCAGGTCCACGGCAATTCCCCGGTTGTGTCCGCTGCCTTTAGCTGGATCTGCTGCGTACCGGTCATCATGTACCTGTTCCCACAATTTTTCGGTCACGGAATAAGGCCGGTAAGCATCCCAGACGGTGATCCCCAGCCCGATCTGCCGGAGTTGTGCCTGCACGCGTGCCAGAGCGCGCATCACCGGCAACCGCAAATAGGTCTCAGCGGGTTTTTCGGGATAAAGGAGGATATGGGTGAAATTATCCGTGCCCGCGTAAGCGAGCTGAAGGCGTACCCATGGCATATTGGCGCTCACCGGCACCATGCGCTGGCTGCTGTCTTCCCGCACGATCTGCCGGTAGGTTTCGACCGATTTCAATACCCGGGCTCCATATTTGCTAGTCTCAAATGGCTGTGCATGAACCCTTGGCGCCTGTAGCAGCAATACACAAAAAAGAAGCTTAGATATATTCAATGGTTGTATTATATTGTATTTCACTAAAGCTGTTAACCTGTTGCGAATGATACCTCGTCCGGTCCGTTTTTTTCTTCCGTTGATCAGCATTTTCTTTTTTTCCCATTGTAAAAACAGCCGCAGCAAACCACCAGAAAAAGACATGGTGCCCATCGCCAAACTGTCTGAACGCACTCCGGATGATATCCAGCGCCTGCTTGAATACCAGCAATCGCATAGCGGACAAATCAATGACTCGGTGAAGTTATCCTATCCGTTGCTGGACGACAGTTTTTATTCTGCCCGCAGTTTTAAACCCGTATGGATCGATGAAGACGTTGTGACGCCTGCCGGAACAACCCTGTATCATTTTATTGAACAATCCAAATTGTACGGATTGTTCCCCGACGATTATCATTACCGGTCCCTGTCTTTTATCCAGCGGATATTCTCGCTCGATACCAACGCGCGAAAAAATGCCGCCACCTGGGCGAGGAACGACGTGCTGCTCACCGATGCCTTCTTCAGGTTGTCGAAAGACCTTAAACAGGGCAGGCTTCCGTTTGACAGCACCACCCTTCGCAAAGACAGCATTCTCACGGATTCATTTTATACGGCCAATATCACCGCTGCCCTCCGGGGCAATGCTGTTACCAGCACCCTCGGTGCCCTCGAGCCAAAAAAACGGGGGTAT
Organism: uncultured Puia sp.; assembly: GCA_964658175.1. Taxonomy (GTDB): domain Bacteria; phylum Bacteroidota; class Bacteroidia; order Chitinophagales; family Chitinophagaceae; genus Puia. Next base: position 5,772 of record CAZZYD010000199.1, read on the forward strand.
GATTCCATCAAGAGCTATCTCGGCGATTTTCTTTCCAAAGCTGCCATTGCGCCTTATACGAGACTCACGTATCCTTATACGGATTCTGTGGATTTTTTCAGGCAACTGCAAAAGCGGCTCACGGAAACGGGAGACCTTGATCCGGCTTCACCGCCGCTGGACACCAGCGGGTTCAAAACCGTGCTGAGAAAATATCAGCAACGGTATAATTTCCGGACGACCGGTCATGTGTCTGATCCATTGGTGGATAAACTGAACAACACCGACCGCGAAAAATTCATGCGCATAGCGGTAAACCTCGACCGGTATAAATTATTACCCGATTCGCTGCCCGAAACTTATATCTGGGTAAATCTTCCCTCGTATACGCTCACGGTCGTGGACGATGATACGGTAGTGTTCAGTTCGAAAGTAATCGTCGGCGGCGCCAGGACGCGCACGCCGGTACTCACCAGCGAAATTTCCAATTTCATCACCATGCCGCAGTGGACGGTGCCCTACAGCATTATTTTTAAGGAGATGCTGCCGAAGATCCGGCAGAATATAGAATTCCTCGAAAAGGAAAATCTGATGGTGATCGACGACAACGACAGCGTGCGCGATCCGAAAACCATCAACTGGAACAAACTGAATAAAAATCATTTCCCTTATCAGCTGAAACAGAAACAGGGCGATGATAATTCGCTTGGCGTTATAAAATTCAATTTCAGAAATAAGTACAGCGTCTACCTGCACGACACCAATGTGCGCTGGAAATTCAGCAATGCTTTCCGGGCGATCAGTCATGGCTGCGTACGCGTGAAAGAATGGGACCACCTGGCCAACTACCTTGTGAGAACAGATTCCAGCCGTTATCCCGCCGACACGCTCCGGGCCTGGATCCGGCGCAAGGAGAAGCATGTGGTGAGCGGCTTCCCCCGCATGCCTGTTTTTCTGCGATATTTTACCTGCGAGGGCAAAGCGGGCCAGATCCGTTTTTATGACGATATTTACGACGACGACCGGTACCTGATACAAAAATATTTTGCCGGCAAAAACGTTGACTAGGCGTGGAATGATGTGGTGGGATGGTTTACCTGACTAAACTTGCCTTCATGAAGAAATTCGGCCTGTTTATCTGCCTTTTCACCTGCACAGGGGCTGTGCTCGGGCAGCACCCCGCGAACGCCGTTTCATCTTCTTCCCATAAACACAAACCCGCCGCCGGAAAACATCCGCCCACCAATATCCGTTATGGCACCGCCAGTTTCTACGCCAACAAGTTTGAAGGAAGGCGCATGGCCAACGGGGAGTTGTTTCACCAGAAAAAACTTACAGCCGCCAGCAATACCATCCCGCTGGGCAAATGGGTGCGGGTAACCTGTTTG
>CAZZYD010000200.1:0-7090 GCA_964658175.1 uncultured Puia sp.
CGGGCGCTGAAACTCCTGAACAGTATTTCCAAAGATTCCCTTCCTGCATTTCAATTTCCTTTTTCCGATACCATGCGCACCAAATGGGAACGCCTGCCCGGCCAGCGGATGGGCTATAAATTGTCGCACTTCACGGAACCCCAGAAAATCGCGCTCCACGAACTCCTGCGCAGCTGTTTGAGCACCCAGGGATATCTGACGGTCACGTCTTTGATGTTCAATGAAGATATCCAGCAAAAAGTTGAACCGAACCTCGGCCGGAATGAATACTGGGCAGAAATCTTTGGAAATCCCTCCGATACATCTTACTGGAGCTGGAAACTGGAAGGACATCATCTGTCGCTGAATTTTACTTTCCACGGCAATGCCATGATTTCAAACACCCCGTTTCTCGTGTCTACCAATCCATCGAATTCCATCACGGATTCAGTGCGTGCCGGCATGATCCTCCTGTACAAGGAAGAAGAACTCGCCAGGCAGCTGGTGAACAGGTTTACCCCGGAACAGCTGAAAATTGGATATAGCCCGCGGAAAAAGACAGCCATCGTTTTCAGCGAACAGGATAAAAATGCCATCCATGTTCCGGACGAAGGCATTTATTTCCGGGACCTGGATCCGGCACAGCAGTCACTCGCCCAAACCCTGATCGGAGAATATTTTGCCAATTTCAATCCCGGAGAGATTCCAACCGTTGCGGCATTCTGCAACAGAAGTCTTCGATTCTTTTATGTGGAAAGCCGTGAAAAGGGAAACCCGCATTATTACCGCTTTGAAAACGGCAAACAGATCATTGAATACGAGAATTACGGAAATCATATTCATTGTTTTTGGCGCACCAACAATGACTTTGGGCGCCTCGCGACTACATCACTGCCACATCAGCATGGCTGATACGCCGTTTTCACCACAACAATACTACATCGCGGGAATAATAATGTTTGTTTCGCCTTGTCATGCAGGATTTGCAGGGCATTTTTACAGTAAATGTAACTGCCATGAATATCCAACGATGCTTTCTTCCCATGCCATCAAAAAAAATGATTCCATTTTGCCTGGCGATGATTTTCTCGGCCGGTAGTCAATTGACTGTTTCCGGTCAAACCGCCGCCTCCAATGTAGTGGTGCCAGACTGGGCCCTCCCCGGTTCCGCCACGCATAAACAGGTGCCTCCGCCAACCGATTTTCACCGCCAACCGGTCACCGAAATGATTCCGCTGGGCGTTTTCGAAGGCCAGACCGATGTGGGCGCTGCCCTGGTGCCAGGTTCTTCCAGTTATGATCCGGCCGCAAAAAAATATACCATCGTTTCTGCCGGTTATAATCTCTGGTATCAACGCGATGAGTTTCGCTACGTCTGGAAAAAGATGTCGGGGGATGTTTCTCTGGCCATGGATATCGATTTTCCCGATACAGCTGGCTACGGCGATCGCAAAGCATTCGTTGTGATCCGTCAGAGTCTGGATGATGATTCAAAAGAAGCCGTCGTAGCGCTCCATGGCGCCGGATTGCTTCACCTCGCCTGGCGTCCGGGAAAAAACGAACAGATGAAAGAAATGCGGGCCAATAAAAGAAGGAATATGCCGGATCTGGTTACGGGACACGTCACGCGCATCGGTCTTGAAAAGCGTGGCGATGCTTTCGCGCTATTTGTGAGTGCCAACGGCGAACCCATGCACCAGGTCGGCGATCCGATTCAGCTTTCGCTGGATGCACCATTCTATGTCGGCATTGGCTTCTGCTCGCACCTGCCCGCAAAAACAGACACGGCGGTACTGTCAAACGTAGTGCTGGCAAATGCAGCCGGGAAATTTTAATCCGGATAGATCGTATACTTTTTTCGCATTTTTTTATAGGCGTCCAGACCCTGTTTCCAGCTTTGCCGGATTTCGTTTTCAGATTTGCCTGCAATGATCTGCTCCCGCAGGGCAGACGTACCGGCCAGTTTATCGAAATTTCCCATCTGGTTGCTTTGATGGTAGTCGAAAAATTTTTCTTTGTGCGGAGCGGCCGCATACATTTCTTTCAGCCAGCCGAGGTTGATTCTTCCGGCGGCGTGCAGGGATTTTGTATCATAATTGCCCAGGTCCAGCCCGTAACAGCGCTGATCCTGCCACAGAGGTGTTTCAGACATCCCGGGAATACTCACCGGAGTAAACGAAAACGGATAGCCGCTGAGCCCGGGATTGCCCAGCACGGTGAACGGCTTCTGCGTGCCCCGGCCAAGACTGATGACCGTGCCCTCGAACCAGCACAGGGATGGATAAAGCAAAACAGCCTGTTGCGTGTTGAGGTTGGGTGAGGGGGGCACAGGCAAAGTATACTCCATGCCGTGTGCATAATTTTTTACCGGTACGATGTGCAGACGGCATTTTTTTTTTCCCGGCAGCCAGCCTTCCCCATTGATCATTTGAGCAAATTCGCCGATCGTCATGCCATGCGTGATGGGTACCGGAAATTTACCGATGCCCGAAGAGAGTTTCATGTCGAGCACCGGGCCATCCACATACCCGTTCGGATCCGGACGATCGAGGATCAGCAGTTCTTTGCCGGCATCGCTGCAGGCACCCATCACTTCAGCCAATACATTGATATAGGTAAAAAAGCGGCAGCCTACATCCTGCAGATCAAATATCAGCACATCGATGGAATCCATTTCCTGCGGACTCGGTGCTTTTCGTTTTCCGTACAGGGAAATGATCGGGATACCCGTGGCGGCATCTACTTCATCACCCACATTGGCCCCATTGCTTGCGTTTGAACGAAAACCATGTTCTGGTCCGAAAATCATTTTTATGCAAACACCCAGCGATAACAAACTGTCCACCATCGGACGCTGACCGATGATCGAGGTTTGATTGGCGAGGACACCGACGCGTTTTCCCCGGAGCAAAGGAAGATAGGCGCCTGTTTGATCGGCCCCGGTCATCAGTGGCTTTCTGTCGGGATCGAATCGTTGTTCACCGGGATGAGATGTCGCCGATGGCAATGCCATCACCGAACAAAGGATTGCCGAAAGAAAAAATGCTGTCTTCATTTTTTCAGACTGTACAGTGAATCAAGCAGTGCATGACGATCGGCGTGCGCTTCGGCCTTGACATAAGGTTTTACATCAATCACCATGATATCGGCTTCGCCGGAGTTTACGGCAGGCCACAGCAGTTGCCCGTTGCCATTCGGATCGCCGGTGAGAATAAAACTGGCGAAATAATTTTCCATGAGGGCCGAGACTTTTTCGTCGTCCGGTCCCCAGGCATACACCGCATTGGTTGCCAGATTGCCGAGCGCATATTCGATTTCCCAGGAATGTCCGGCGCCCATGCTGTTGTCAACCGCTGTTGATGGCATGCCTTTCACCGGAGGTCTTGGATGGGCATACAAATATCGATATACAGGTTTTTCACCGGTTTTGCTGTGCATGTCGATCCACTTCCAGGTGCTGTACGCGATGAAGCGGTCGGAAGCCAAATCGGTGGCGGCCTGTTTTACTTCTTCCGGATTGCTTGCCGCATATACTTTTATCATGGCTGCAGCATGCTCGCCATACAGTCTGTTCAGCGCTTTTTCAAAGTTGGCAACGGTTGGACTGTCCTCCCCGAGCACGCCCTGGTAGCCGTTTTCTGCCGAATTCCATCCGGCAAGCAGGGTAACCTTCATTTGTTTTCCTGACTGATAAATATCCCTGGGGGATGAAGGCAGAAAATAGCCGTCGATGGCAACTGGAAACCGGGTGTGACTCGTGGTCGCAAGCAGCGCTTCTGCGGGCATTGCGCGCAAGGACGCGATGGTCTTATGCAGACTGTCTGCATAACGAACGCCGTTTTTTTCTGCCCCAGCCAGCGATACAACGCGGTCTCCGAGCAGTGATCCGCTTTCTCCGATAGCGCCTGCAAATAAACCGGCGGATAAGGGAGAAGCCATTTGGGCACTCACTGAAAATGAACCGGCGGATTCGCCGCCAATGGTTACCCGGGCAGGATCACCGCCGAAAGCGCTGATATTTTTTTGCACCCATTCGAGCGCTTCGTGCTGGTCCATCAATCCATAGTTGCCGGAACTATGGGTGGCTGATTCACGCGTGAGTTCTGGATGCGCAAGAAAACCGAAAACGCCCAGGCGATAGTTGACGGTCACCGTTACGATGCCGCGCTTGGCCAGGCTTTCTCCGTCATAACGGTATTCTGATCCGTCGCCACCCACAAAACCTCCGCCGTAGAAATATACCAGCACCGGCAATTTTTCTTTCGATGATTTGGCCGGTGTCCAAACATTCAGGTAAAGGCAGTCTTCACTCATCCCGTTGGAACGGAACGTCATGTCGCTGAAGAGCGGCAATTGCATGGCACGCGGACCAAAACGGTTTGCTTTTTTTACGCCTTTCCAAGACCGTACGGGTACAGGCGATGCGAAACGCAAAGGTCCGACCGGTGGCTGTGCATATGGAACACCTTTGAAGGAGCGGATGCCGCTGGATTCGGTAATACCCTCCAGTGAACCATTGGGTGTTTCGACGAGGGTGGTCTGCAACTGCGCCGAAACCGTTTGGACTAGGAGTAAAAAAAACAACGATAAAAATATTGATGACTTCATACAATAAAATATTTTTTGTAACCGCAAACGCGAAAAAATGGCATTTCAAAGCGTGCACCATTGCGGGAGGATATGAAATTATGCCATTCGGCGGTGAATCAGGCATAATCCGCCCGGAAGCCGCTTTCAATTTTAAAGAATAATTTCTATTTTGTTCTTATGATCCCTATGCTAAAACCCTGCTGTATCAGCCTGCTGACCCTGTCGCTGGCAATCAGCCAAACCCAAGCCCAAAACTTCGACGTAAGCACCGACGAAGCTTCCAGACTCGCCATTCAAATGGATACTTCCATGAACCATGGAAATCCGGAAATTCTGAATCACCTGGTTGACTTTTCCTTTTTTGCTTCCACCCTGCAATCAAAAATAAATATTCCGCCCGATTCCCTTTTCCGCGTCGGTCTGTGGAATGATATCAGCCTTTTTTCACTCGGTTCCAATACGCTGCCTGCCTTAAAAAATGGCAGTTACCGGCTGCTCAGAAATTACGCTGTCAATGGTCAGCGGCATTTGTTGTTCCGCAGTTTTGGTGAAGACGGCGTGAACTACCAGGATTTTCTCCTCGTCAAAATAAAAGATTCCATCAAAGCTGCCGATGTGCATTCTTATGCTGACGGCGAATCGATGAGCACCATGGCCAAGACCATCATTGAAAGCCGCCAGCTAAATACCAGTCGCGGTTCGATCGGTGAAGGTGACCGTTACCTGATGCAGTTCAACAAAGCCATGAAGGATAAAAATTATGCCGCCGCGCGCTCCGCCTTCCATAAACTGGATCTGCCCAGGCAGCAGGATATTCATCTGCAGACCACCTATCTGATGGCGAGCAAGAGAGGAGATCGAAAGGCTTTCAAAAAAGCGCTGGAAGATTATACGGATTTATTTCCCGGAGAAATTACCGGATATGTCCTGTTGTCGACAGTATATACGGATTCAAAAGAAAACGGACTTTGCCTGGATGCGGTGAATAAGCTGGACAGCCTGGTGGGGGGAGACCCTTTTCTCAATTACCTCAAAGGAAATCTGACCCTGAAGATGGGCGACCTGGGGGAAAGCAAGGAATTTTATCTGAAGGCATTTGATTACGATCCGCTGGTTTGGCAGAACACCAAGCAGCTGGTGAGTGTACAGGTCGTAAACAATGAACTGGTGCAGGCCAATGCTGTGATCGCCGAATATCGTCGTACCCCCGGATTCAAACAGGAACTGGTGGATGAACTCTACGAAAACTATCCCGTGTTGAAATAAGCATCTTCCCTGAAATAATCAATGGCCGGTAACCGCATTCGTTGCACCCGTTACCGGCATTTTTATTTTCCGGCTGCCAATTTTTAATACCAGCAGGGCCAGCAGGGAAGATCCTGCCATGGCCATCGCCAGCGGCAGGATGGATGGCTTTTCAAAAAGACTGATAAAAACAGATATGGCTGATCCGAGACCCATCTGGATCGCGCCCATCAGCGCGGAGGCCGTGCCGGCATTCTTTTCGAAAGGCGCCAGCGTGAGGGAGGCTGTATTCGGGTTGGCGATCCCCACGCAGGAAAGCAACAGAAAAAGGAAAACGATCACGACAGGTAAACTTAACAGGCCCGCCAGCGCGGTACCCAGAAAGGCAAGTCCCAGCAGCAGATAGCAGGAAAGAATAAACTGCAGGATCTGATGACTGCTGAATTTTTTCAGCAGCAGGTTGTTCAGCTGACTGGATCCGATAAATCCAACGGACAAGCCCGCGAAGATCCATCCATATGTTTTTTGCGAAACGCCGTAAACACTCATGAACACCATGGGAGATCCTGCAACATAAGCGAAGAGCCCGGTAAAAGCGATTCCGCCCGTCAGACAATAAGTATAAAACTGCGGGGTTAAAAAAACGGTGAGGAAGCTGCGCGTGATGGGAGCTGGTTTCAGGGACAGGGTCAGATCCGGCGCATGGCCCGGGGGCAGCCAGAAAATACAACAAATAAATATCAGGATGCAGATCGCGGTAAGGACAACGAATACAGCATGCCATCCCCAGGCCGTGGTAATATAGCCTCCGGCAGTCGGGGCAATCATCGGGGACGCGCCCAGCACCAGGATAAGGAGCGCAAAAACCTTTGCATTTTCATTGACGGGAAAAAGGTCTCTCACCAGAGTAACGGATACGACTGTTGCAGCGCAGCTTCCGAGCGCCTGTATGAACCGGAGAGCGATCAGGCTGCCGATGGAGTGGGCAAATACGCAGCCAATGGAGGCGAGAATATATACGGAGAGACCGATATAGAGCGGCTTCTTTCTGCCAAACCGGTCAAGCAGCGGTCCGTACAGCAGTTGTCCGAGGGAAAAACCGATAAAGAAACTACTGAGTGACAGGGAGACGCTGGCACCCGAGGTCTGCAGGTCTTTGGCAATCGCGGGAAAACCCGGCAGGTACATGTCAATCGAAAAAGGACTGAGCGCCGTGAGGCTGCCTAAAATAAGAATCAGTGAAACGTATCGGGTTTTGGTCATTCAACGAATTAAT
>CAZZYD010000201.1:0-7059 GCA_964658175.1 uncultured Puia sp.
GGCTCCTTCAATTAAACTATCTGCTGATGATAAAAAGTTGCTGTTATCAGAATCGGCTAATTTTGGCAAAATGACCGATTACGCACCGATTTGGGTGATTGCTACGATTTCAATCTCACTGGGTATTGGAACCATGATCGGATGGAAGAGGATTGTACTCACGATCGGAGAAAAAATCGGGAAAGAACATTTAAATTATGCCCAGGGCGCAACTGCGGAAATCGTTGCCGCCACGACGATTGGTTTGAGCACGGGCCTGGGCTTGCCCGTGAGTACCACACACGTTTTATCGAGCGGTATTGCCGGCGCCATGGTGGCGTCCAAAGGGACTTCCAACTTGAATGGCGGGACGCTGAAAGCGATTGCCATGGCCTGGGTGTTGACGTTGCCCGTATCTATTTTGTTAGCCGTTATTTTGTTTGTTATATTCCACCTGTTTGTCTAAACGCTATAATGATGAAAAAAATTCTTGTTGCTTCCGATTTCTCAGCCTGTGCTGCCAATGCAATGGAATATGCCATGAACATGGCGCATGTCCTGAATATTGAAGTTCATGTGCTTCACGCCATCGGTACCACCGAAGGGGTATTCAACAACACCTACAACGCCTTGTATATAGAAGACTATTATAAAAATAAAAGACAGGCACTGGCTGACTGGGCACTGACCTTTCACAATCGCCCGGAATTTGCGGAAGTGCCGGTACAAACCGTGGCTGAAGTAGGTTCTGTAAGCGGTGTGCTGACAAAATACATGAATGAAAATGATATTGAACTGCTCGTAATGGGCACGATGGGGGGCACGGGCATTGCCGGATTGTTCGGCAGCAATACCAGCGTTATGGTCGAGAAGACAAAAACACCGATGCTCATCATTCCCCTCGAGAGTAAATTTTCAATGAAACCTGTCATCACGCTGGCTACCGATTTTGCCTCTGATTTCTCTACCAAAGATATCAGCGCCCTGAATGAATTGCTGGAGGCGTTTGGCTCAGACCGGCTGACCGTACTCAATGTGGTGGAAGGGCCCGATTGGAAGAAGAATCAAACCGGTGAAGATATCCTGAAGCAATCCATCAATACGACCCGACTGGATTTCGTTTACATTAAGGAATCGAATTCGAGTGAAGGCATTGTCAATTTTGTCGTGAGTAATAATACAGATATCCTTTGTGTGGTTAAACGCCACCACAATATCGTCTATCGGATTTTTAATAAGAGTACCGTGAATCAGGTGATGAACCGATCCATCAAGGCAATTCTGGTTTTGCATGAGTAAAGCAAACCACCGCGCTCAAAACAGGTACTGGTAAAAACGTTAAGGAATATTCACTGCAAGGGTGAACGTTTTATTGTAGATGCCCCCCGATAATCCAGCCAGTTCCGTTCCTTCGTAGATAAACTCCACGTCGGCCACGCCGTCGGGCCTGGGACCCGGAGCAATATTCGTTACGATCGTTGCTTCAAAGTGTTCCCCTTTTTGAACAGAAGGAATCACATAGGTGCTGTCATTGTTTTTGCCTGGTATGCTGAGGACAGTCGCGCCGGTGCTGTCGACCAGCGAAAGTGTCAGGTAGGTGGCCGGCGTAAGATGATTGATGACGATACTTAAAGGCACTGGTGCCGGAGGAGGCGTGCTGGCGGGCGGTGTTGATGCGATATCTGGCGTTGCGCCCGTTTTTGAGCAACTATAAAATGCCAGAAGGATACCTGTCAAAATCAGGATGCCCTTTGTCATAACTTTAATTTTTCGGAGCTGGAATGAACCTCCGCAAACCTACGGGGCGATTTGTATACCTTATATTATGTTTCGGTGATCTGTTTGTAAAATAGACAGTATTCAAGTAAAACGGGACAGTCACTCGCAGCAAGTGTTGTATGGATTTGGTTAAGTCTGCTCACCCAATAAAATGAACGCAGTATTTTAATCCGGTGGCCGCCCGCTTACTTCAACCACCCGGTTTTAATCCCCTGATCCACATCAAACGTCGTCCCCACTGTCCCCACCAAACAATTCTCCTTTGCCATGCCCGTCACTTCGCGTATGCGGTAAACGGAATTCAGACCCGTACAATGCGCACCAAGGAAATACTGTATGCCCATGGCCTTGAGCTTATTGGCGGTCCAGTCCACTTGCTCGGTCTTCGCATCCAATAAATGCATTCCACCCAGCACCGCAAAAACCTTTTCTCCGGGAAATTGCTTCGACACATATTCCAGCGTATTCACAATACCCGCATGACCGCAGCCCGTCAACACGACCAACCCCTTACCCGTACGGATCACCATGGACATATCCTCGGGTACATTGTCTTCGACCACACCGGTAGCCGTGACCAGCGTTTTACCGGGAGGGTAGTTTTTTTCCGGATATTGCCGCGGCACAGGGCCTGTGAGATAAATACCCGGATCAATTTTTTGTGGCCGATCGATGACTACAAAACGCCCACCCGAAGATATATAAGCCGTCGAATCGGCTTTTAGCATCCCCACGAAGCCGGCCGTCCGGACAAAAAACCCGGAGCCGATATAGAGTACCGAGGCCGTATACGCATCCGGAAACTGTTGACGGATAGCGCTCAGGCCCGCCGTATGATCGATGTGATTATGACTAAGTACCACCTGTCTGATACCGGCAAGATTCAATTTTAATTCTGCTGCATTGTCTCTGACTGTATTCGGCCGTCCACCGACATCAAAAAGGATACGCGTGCTATCTGCTTCCACCAATGCCGAAAATCCCCATTCGCCCACACCTTTCAGATCGGTGACCATGGTAGACAGGATCGTTATCTTAAGCTTTGACACCTCCTGCGCGGACGAAGCTGCAAAAGAGAAAGCCAGAAAAGATAGAAGGAAATATTTTTTCATCAATTAATATACTGATTTTTTTGTTGTCAGGAGATTTTGGCCTGATCTCGCTCAATATAAGACTAGCCTCCGAATCAAAACGGCTCTCTTGATACCGCTAACCCGGAAATAGGTATGTAATGCATAGATTGAGGTAAGTCTGAGCTTCTATTATCGATCACCTTTGTGTAAACAAAAAACAATCGTATGAGCAAGACAATCATGATCACCGGCGCCTCCTCTGGCTTTGGTAAAGAAACAGCGAAATTATTTCAGAAAGAAGGATGGAACGTCGTGGCGACGATGCGTTCTCCTGAAAATGATCAGGACCTGCAGGAATTAGAAAATTTAATGGTCATCCGTCTGGATGTGCAGGACCCGGCGTCCATTAAAACCGCGATAGAAATGGCGATGGGAAAGTTTGGTCGCATCGACGTGCTTGTCAACAATGCAGGCTATGGCCTGATGGGTGTTTTTGAATCGGCTACCCCGGAGCAAATCCGTAAGCAATATGCCGTCAATGTTTTCGGACTAATGGACGTGACCCGGGAGATAATTCCTCAAATGCGCCGGCAAGGCAACGGGACGATCATTAATATTTCTTCTTTCGGAGGTCAGGTAGGATTGCCTTTTGGAAGTCTGTACAACAGCAGCAAATTCGCCGTGGAAGGTTTTTCTGAATCGCTCTCTCATGAACTGTCGGCATTTGGAATCTCTGTTAAGATAATTGAGCCCGGCGGCGTAGCCACCAATTTCCGAAACGGTATCGAAATGATAAAAAATCAGGTGGCTGATTACAATCCCCTCATGGGCAAATTCTTTGAACGCTACCAGTCAACCACGGCCCATTTGGCAAAAGCCGCCCCGGAAACTGTTGCCCAAACTATCTTCACAGCTGCGACAGATGATAAAAGTCAATTGCGCTATGTGGTCGGCGAGGACGCGCAGTTCTATATCAGCACCAAATTTGAAAACAATGACCAGGATTTTATGCAGATCATGCGTGATCGTTTTGTAAACTAATAATTTGACCTTTATGATCGAAATGCATTCAACATGAAGATGGAAAAATTTATCGATGTTCAATCCATCGGCGAAATACATGAGCTGTGGGGATGTGGTAAACCCCGTCATCCGCTGGTTACCGTTATCGATCTGATGAAGCACCATTTTGTCGGTGACAGAAACGGGCTAGCCTACCGCCTGAACTTTTATACAGTTTTCTGCAAGAAATTTAATGGTGTGCTGGGCTATGGCCGGTCGTATTATGATTTCAGCGAAGGCTCGCTGATGTTCACTGCGCCCGGCCAGGCAACCACGCCCGTTTCAGTGCCGTTGTTGGAGGAAGGCTGGGCATTGTTTTTTCATCCCGATCTGATTCATCATTCTTCCCTTAGTCAGAAAATGGGTGAATACCATTTCTTTAATTATGAATCAAACGAGGCATTGCATGTGTCCGAAGAAGAGAAAATGGCGTTGCTTGATTGCATAAGAAAGATTGAGCATGAATATAACCAGCCGATCGATAAACACACGCAGACATTGATTCAGAATAACATCGAAATGCTGCTTAACTACTGCAGCCGCTTTTATGACCGGCAGTTCTATACCCGTGAAAAAGTCAGCCATGATGTCGTGCAGGCTTTCGAAAGACTGCTAAAGGATTATTTTGCGCAGGACACAGGGTTACAGAGTGGCCTTCCCCAAGTGAAGGGGTTTGCCGAGCAATTACACCTGTCACCGAATTATCTTTCGGACCTGTTGCAGAAATTCACCGGCAAAACGACCCAGGAGCATATTCATTTGCAACTGATTGATGAAGCGAAAGCATTGCTGTGGGGTACGGGCAAGTCAGTAAGCGAAATTGCTTACAAACTTGGTTTTGCGAATCCGCCCCATTTTACCCGCCTGTTCAAACAAAAAACAGGTTATTCTCCGAGTGATTATCGTGAACTCAATTGAGGGAGGAATAGTTTTTTAAAAAGTTCACCGTATGTTTAAAAATGTTATAAAAGGAGATCTGCTATGAAGGTACTTTTGTTTGGAGCAAATGGCAGAACGGGCAGGATGGTGCTTAACAGCGCACTTGCCCAGGGCCATGCAGTGAGCGTCCTGGTGCGCCATGCGAAGGCATCTTTCCCTGATGGCGTGCAGGTAATTACCGGTGACGCGCTCAATGCCGGGGACGTTCAGCGGGCCATGCAGCAGCAGGATGCCGTGGTAGATTGCATTGGTGGCACCGCACCCTGGAAGAAACAGACACTCGAGCGGGATGTGATGCAAAATATCGTGTCTGCTATGAAAACATCCGGGACAAAGCTGCTCCTGGTCGTTTCTGCCATGGGCGTCGGAGACAGTGCTAAACAGTCGCCCGGCTGGTACCGGTACCTGATGGTTCCTACCTTTTTGCGCGGATCGACAGCGGATAAAACTGCCATGGAAGCGGTTGTTCGGAATAGCAGCGTGGATTGGGTTATCGCGCGACCGCCGATTTTGAAGGACGGACCGGCAACCGGGGAAGTTCGTGTGTTGGCGAACGGAGAAACGGGCCACGCTATTACAAGACAGGATCTGGCGGAATGGCTGGTACAACAATTAGTCCGTCGCACTTACCAAGGTCAGGCGGTAGTCGTGGTAAATAAATAAAATAAGGAGGTGAGACGATGCCTGATCAGGTGCTAACCTGCGACGGTCATTTCTTATCAGTCAAAACCTTCTTTTTACCTGTCAGCAGGCTTACAATCGCATAAACCAGTATGGCTGATGCAATCAGGGTCTCTTTTATATCTTTTTTGACAATCCCGTCCACCAGCACCATGGCGCCAAGTACTAACATCAGGATAAGGGCCGATTTCCTCGGCATAAACATGAGGGGCATGGTGAAAATTTTAAAAAATTACCGGATTTGATGACTATGATCTTATTGCACCACAATGTCCGTTTCGGCATTTATTTCATTGTCGGCTTTCAGCTTGTCCCAGATATGCACCTTAACATGATAGGTCTGTCCGGACTGCATGGGATTTCCAACGGTGATATCACCGCGTAGTTCAGAGGCGCTTGTCGGCGGATGCCCCTGATCGCCCTCAAACAGGTCGGCGGCGTTCAGCACGGGTGTGCCCTGTTTATCTGTTACGACAAGTGACATGCCCGGGAAAGCCTTGCCATCTTTTTCCCCGTAATTGCTGACGCCGAGCGCCACGATGGCGATTTTGGAATTCAACTGCACTTTATTGTCGGCCATTACCTTGTCGGCCGGATCGATTAATAAAACATTCTGGACGCGGAAACCATTGTACTTGAAAGATAAGCCGGTGCGGAAATCCTTTTTTACACCTGCACTGAAATTGCAGCCGGCCAGTAATGAGCAGCTAAGGATAAATCTAAAGAAATGGCGTTTTTTCATGTTTTAAGCGTCGATTCAACGTTAGACAAGGGGAACTGATTGCCCACGCAATCACTGTACAAATTAACAGAATCCGTCCAACACCCGGTTTCGCATATGTTGCAAATCGTTTCGATTTTGTTGCAAAAGATCATTGAAGGCCATCCTATTGCGCGATTTTTACATTCGCAGGCTATGGTATGCAACGCAGATTTGAAAATCAGGGTTACCCCTGTTTTGCCTCATTTATTATCCGGTCGGTGAAAAGGGACAGAAACCTCGTGCCGCCACGGGCCATCCAGGTAGGTCCACAAATCGACTCCGATTCCGTCGACACTGAACATTTTAAATCCTTTTGATAAAGCCAGAAGTAATTCACGCGCACGTACAGGTGTCGATTTATTCATGATGGTGATATGTGGTCGGTATGGCTGCCTGTCCTGCGGTATCAGTTTTTCCATAAAATGATCACTCAAGCGTTTCCGGAATAGCTGTAATTCTCCACTTTTAATGCTATATGCCACTCCGGCACCAAGATTCA
The DNA here is from genome assembly GCA_964658175.1 of uncultured Puia sp. Classification (GTDB taxonomy): domain Bacteria; phylum Bacteroidota; class Bacteroidia; order Chitinophagales; family Chitinophagaceae; genus Puia. The sequence goes on from CAZZYD010000201.1 coordinate 6,776, forward strand.
TCAATCCAACAACCTGAAGTTGAAAGGATGGTTGGCGGAGGCCTGCGAAGAAATCATAGGTCGCCGCCTCATTCGGCAATTGATGGAATATGGTCAGATGCGCATCCAACGTATTTCGGTCATGCGGAAAGTGAGATGCGCGCTGCACATTGAAGAATTCCTGACTTTTACTGTCCATCCTGAGCGTCAGGATCAGGGCTTGTTTTGTCTGCATTTGTCGGAACAGTATTTTACATCATCCCAAACTTTCTCCCATTTCTTTCGCCAGCTGAATGGTCGGCCAC
>CAZZYD010000202.1:0-7050 GCA_964658175.1 uncultured Puia sp.
GAACGCATAAAAATTCCGGCCGAACAAAATGACCCAGCCGATCACGAGCAACACATAAAACAGGGCTGGAGCCCTGTCGCCCACTTTCCTGAAGTTGATGAAGAAAAGTTTCTTATCTGGTCCGTTGTACACGTCGAATGCCATCGACAAGCCCTGATTGATAAACCGTACCGTCCAAAGAAACAACACCACAATAACCACATTCAGGTAACCGCTGATCAGCAAAGATTTTGACAGATTATACCGGCCGTATAGATTGAAAGTAATAGATAAGAATTCGACCAGGGTCATTAATCCTACGGAATACAGGATGGACACTTCCCGGAGATCGTTGCGATGACCCCGGGCGATCACCAGACAGCCGAAAATAACACCCGGGAGCGCCATGATAAGCATGCCCCATCGTTCAATACGGGATGCCTGCAGCACCAGATTAATCAGGCAAACCATAAAAAAAACGGCCAACAGCGGCAGCCAGTGTTTTAGCCAGTATTTTGACACGCTGTCTTTGAAAATGACGGTTAAACAAGCGCATGAAACGAACCAGATGCAGCAGCTAAAGACAAACGGTGGCGCCACAAAAATAAACTGGCACAAATTCAATATCAGCATCACTGCGGAAAGGGAGGGATATTTCAGCACGAGTTGTCCGGCGAAGTCCGGCAGCAATTTACTTTTTTGCTGCATGATCTTCCGCAGCGATCGCAGATAGATCACCGAGATAAAGATCAGGAAGGCCGTCAAAATTAATTTTCCTTTATTGTTTCGACAGTAAAAAAATAGGGTGAGGGCGTCTTTTGTATAAGAATACCGCAATATCCCGCGGAAGGTTCGGGCATCTCCGATGCTATCCCAGATGTTGGCAAATTCCCTGTTAAAGGTATTTGTGTATGTATTCCGCTGGTATCGTTCAATTTCATCCATCGATGAGGAAAGCCGGTATGTTTCGAGGTTGATTTGTGCCTGCAGATCTTCCACGCTGGCAATAGCCCTTTTTATGGCGCTGTCTATCGGTTCAACTTCAACGGCCAACTCCCTTATTTTGAAAAAGTAGTTCATGGCGGAGGATGAATCAGCCGGGTATGCTATCAGTACCGTATCGGTAGAGATCGAATCGATCCGGTAACGATAGTCTGTTAATTTCTTTTGATAAAGGTCGAGGTCATTTTTTTCAATCTTCGCTGTTTTAAGTAATACCGACAGTAAACTATAGGTTGTTGAAAGATTTCTATACGTCTGCGCACTGCCTTTATTGGCGAATACACCGTCGTCCGCAATTTTTTCCCAGGCCCGCATGCGACGGATATTGTGGTCGAATCCGACCGTATCGATTCCATTTTTTAGAAACGCCGAAGCTTTCTGGGTTTCATTCTTGATCAGATCGAATATCTGATTTTGACGTGCTGCTGCTTTTTCTTCCGTCAGGTCCTGTGCGCCTTTGGCGAAAGCTTCTTTGGTAATGTCTTTTATGCGACTGACTACATCGGGGTTTTCAATGCGTTTCCTGGCGGCGGAGCTGTCTGACAATGTCTTTTTGCCGCTTGGCTGACGCCGGTTGGCGCTGTCTGTCTGACCGCTGGTGGTCACCGCCAGGAGCATCAGGTTGCAAAGAAGAAAACTATAAATGACCAATGCACGCATAGCTTACAGGTAAGATTGACTCTTTTTATCCGAAACCTGCAACAACGATAGATAATATATCTCAAAAAACAATGTACAAAAAGACACGGGATCAAAATCAACCGTTGCCACCCGTCAAACAGGCAGCTTTTTAAAATTGACGACTCGCCATACTGCTGTTATTCACACCCTGTTTTTTCGCAATCGCCTTGACAACCATGCCTGTTTTGAGGGTAAATGGTTTTGCATAAAGATTCGCCTTTTCGAAGGCCGGTGTCGATCCGTCTGTCGTATAATATAATTCACTGCCTGACGCCCGATTGCTAATCGTCACCATCTTACCCTGCACGCTGATCAGGGGTTTCGGCATGGTCAGGTATTTTCGGGTTCTCGCGTCGCTGATCACACCCTTCCAGTTCAGCCCAAAGCCAAAATCATAGGTATTGCCGGAGGCATCCGTATAACAAATCATGTCGTGGGGAATGTCTTCCTGTTGTAATTCGACCGTCTTCATATCCAAGGGCATTTGGACGGGCAGCAGCCCGGATGGTTCGGAAACGCCGGTGAGAATATCCAGCACGGCCTGGTTCTGCACACCGAAATTAGCCACGATCGCCGTCGCTTCTTTTTCGAATTCAGCAAATACCATCGGCTTGGAAAGCGCGACGGATACGATGACGGGTTTCCCGTGCATTGCGGCCTTGGTCTGGCGGACCGTGATTAAATCCTGATTATTTCCGGCTGTAATCGTTTTGCCTTTATACGTCCTGTCTTTCACCGAAGGCTCGGCCGGATCTCCTGCCGCGAGACTATGTTCCCGTGCATGGGTAGCGGTATAGGGTCCATATTGCAAACTGATGGGAACATAGCCCGTCCCGCCGTTTTTGACATCCTGCGGATCATACCCCGGCCCACCGGCGGGACTACTGATAAAAACGAGCGCAAAGTCAGCCTTTGACGGATCGTCTGTTACTGCAAAGTATTTACTCAGGAGCGTTGCATTGACCGCATCCTCATATTTCTCTTTTGAAGGAGGCCCGAAAAATCCCTGGATGGACGGCGTATATTTTTTGGGCAGGTAAACCGTCATGTTTTTTTTCAACGGCAGAATATTTTTTTCATTCTTGAGCAGGACGATGGACTTCAACTGCGCTTCATACCCCGCCTTCATAAATGCAGGATTGCCGACGGTTTGTTTTGAGGAAGCCGGATCCAAATAAGGATTTTCAAAAAGGCCGACCCGGAAGATATTCCGTAAGAGCCTGACGGCCGACTGTTCAAACCTTGCCCGCATGAATGCCTCACCATGTTCCTTAATACCCATCTGATACGCTTCAATAACGGGTCCTGCAACATTATTCCCCCCGAACTGATCTACCCCGGCCATCAGTACTTTATAATGACGCTGGGCAACAGTCATCGATTCCATGCCCCAGGATTTACCGGCGAAAATATCCGGCGTTTTACCTTCGTCGGCCGTAACCAGCCAGTCGGTACAGACGACGCCATCGTATCCATATTTCTTCCGCAATAAGTCGGTGATCAGGTATTTACTGTATCCATTGCCGTTGTTTTCTCCATAAATATCCCTGTTGAACGAGATCGTATAGTAAGGCATGACAGCGGCGGCTATCTGCGTTTTGCCGGATAATTTCAACGCGCCGTCTACGAAAGGGATCAGGTGTTCATCAAAATTATTTCCGGGATAAACCGCAAATTTACCATAGGCAAAATGCGCATCCCGGCCACCTTCTTCCGGTCCGCCACCCGGCCAGTGCTTTATCATGGCATTGACGCTGTGATACCCCCAGCCGTTGGCAATTTCACTCTCCCCGGTGGAAGTCTGAAAACCGTCGACATAGGCGCGCGCCATATCCGCATCGAGCTGCGGATCTTCTCCGAAAGTTCCGTTGATGCGCGCCCAGCGTGGTTCTGTGCCAAGGTCTATCTGTGGAGACAGGGAAGTGGCAATGCCCAGCGCACGGTACTCCTGTGCCGCGATGCTGCCGAACTGCTCTACGATTGCGGGATCGAAGGTTGCTGCAAGTCCGATTTCGTCCGGCCAGGAAGAAATTTTACCGCCCGCTCCGGCATTGTACTCTACCCCGGTATTGGTGCCGTTTCTGGGATCGGAACTGGTATTTACGGGTATGCCCAGTCCGCTGCCTTCCACCAGCGCCTGGACATTGTTATTCCACTGCGCGGCTACTTCCGGTGACTGCACCATCGTGATCAGGACATGCCTCAGATTATCTTTTATCAGAAAAGACTTTTGCTGATCGGTGAGGTCAGATGCCAGAGCGCTGTCCGGATTATATTTTTTCCCGGCATAGGTAGACGGCCCCATGGGCCCGGGGGTGGCTGCCGGAATAGCCTGATGACCGCTGTACAGCATAAGCCCCGCAATTTGATCTATCGACATTTGCGTGGCCAGATCTTTGGCCCTTGCCTCTACCGATAAGCGCCAGTCTTCATACTTATCCAGTTTGCCGTTCCGGTTCAGGTCTTTAAAAGCGAGTCCGTCGATCGTTAGTATTTTAACTCCGGAGCCCGCGGAATAACCCAGTGTCGGTCCGTTCGGATTTTTTACCAGCACAAATCCGGGAGACTGTTCTTCTTTCCAGTGACGACGTTCATGTACTTTACCACTGGTTAAAACCATGAAAAGACCGGCTGCAAAAACGCCTGCCACGGGGACGAAGACTCTACGGCTTGTTTTGATTTTCATATGCTTAGCATTTATCGCAAGGGAGTTGTTGGAAGATTTATTACCTGCCATCGAATGTAACCAGAAAGTTGATTTTTCCGGTTAGAATGCGACCAATCGTTCGGTATTTGAGACGAAACCGGCATAAATAAAAGACCATTCGATTTCAGATTGTTTTCGGGTTTGCCCTTCAGTCAGGCATACCATTGATTGGCCGTAGGCGGATATGGGCCGGGAGTCCGATGGATCGGGCGCTGGCAACGCAATGAATATTTCAAAACATATGAATATTCAGTAAAGTACAGTGGTCAGGGAATAATGCGTGGAGTTTTATTTATGAGTACAAAGGAAAGCCCATAAACATTATGTTTCTGGGTTTCTGCTTTGCTACGGACATCTTGATATTCATTTAATGATGTTTGGGTTTTTCACCGTACTGTCCACAGACCAAAACACCATACCCAATAACTGTTTACTCTTACCGAACCGCGCATGGCGTTTAACATGTACTGAGTTGATGCATTTTAAATGAGTATTTACATTCATAATGCTCATTCGTAGAGTTTAATAGTCTACCTTAAATCGCAGATGAAAAAACTGGTTAAATATTAGCTGATAGGTTTCAAACGGCCGGCTTACAATTCATATTTTTCGCGGCTTTCGCTTTCGAAATACAAGAAAAGCATGAATCAGATATTTGAATTTTTCCGCAAATTATTCGACAGTTCCGACTGGCCCCCGCGCTGGCATTGCGGGCAATGGACTGCATTTCATGGATGGTTGTATATCACCAGTGACCTCTTGATCTGGTCAGCTTATTTTACAATTCCATTCGTGATCATCCGCTACATTTCCAAAAGAAATGATATCCGATTTATCAGGCTCTATTTTTTATTTGCCGCATTTATCACGGCCTGCGGCGCCACTCATTTCCTGGATGCCCTGGCTTTCTGGATTCCGGCCTACCGCCTGAATGCACTGTTCAGGCTGATCACCGGCATCGTCAGTTGGCTTACGGTATATTACCTGGTAAAATTTCTGCCTCTTATCTTTTCTTTAAAATCGCCCGCACAGCTGGAAATTGAAATAGTGCAACGAAAAATTGCAGAGCAGGCGGCCTGGGAGATGAACGAAACACTGGAACAGCGGATTTCCGATCGTACAGAAGCCCTGGAGAACAGCTTGAAAGAAGTGTCTGACTATAAATACGCGTTGGATGAATCTTCGATCGTCGCCATTACCGACCAGAAAGGAATCATTAAATACGTCAACGACAATTTTTGCCATATATCGAAATACAGCCGGCAAGAGCTACTCGGACGCGATCATCGTATCGTCAATTCCGGGTTTCATTCGGTTGAATTTATCTCCGATCTATGGCATACGATTGCAAGAGGAAATATATGGCGGGGGGAAATCAAGAATAAAGCGAAGGACGCGACATATTACTGGGTAAATACCACCATTGTTCCCTTTTTGAACAAATTGGGAAAACCGTATCAATATGTTGCCATCCGGTCAGATATCACCGAGCGTAAAGGCCTGGATGATCTCATACTTGCGAACAAAGAACTTGCCTACCAAAGCGCCGAAAGGGCGAGTCAGGCAGCCGCGTTGATCGTGTCAAACCAGAATCTTGCTTTCCAGATCGATGAGAAGGAAAAGCGGGCCGCGGAGTTGGTGCTTGCAAATGTAGAGCTCTCGTATCAAAATGACGAAAAAGAGAAACGGGCTGCTGAATTGCTGATAGCAAACAAAGAACTTGCCTATCAAAGCATTGAAAAAGAAAAACGGGCAAGTGAGCTACTGAATACCCTTGAGCAGGTGAGGTTTCTGGCCAGCATCGCTGACAATATCCAGGATCCGATCATCTCTACCAGCTTCGCCGAAGGCGAAAATTTTATTATCACGCGGTGGAATCAACCCGCGTCCGAATTGCTTGAATGGACAAGCGAGGAAGTGATGGGAAGGCCGGCCAAAGAAATTTTGCGCAGTAGATTTCCGAAAGAAACCAGAGAAGAAATTCTGGCTTTACTCCACATCCAGCCCTTCTGGCAGGGAGAGCTTATTTACCTCACAAAATCCGGGCACCCGGTGTACGTTTTGCCTACGATTTCGTTGCTTCGGGATGAAAACAGAAAAATAATCGGCATGCTGCTGCTTGTCAGGGATATATCTACCCGTAAAGAGGCTGAAAATGCGCTCAATAAATTAAATGAGGAATTGGAGCAAAAGGTCATCGACCGGACTGTCGAAATTCAGAAGAAAGAAAAAAAATATCGCTTCCTCTTTCAGCATAACCCGTTACCCATGTGGGTCATTGATCTGTCCAGCCGTCGATTCCTGGATATAAATGAAATTGCAGTGCTCCATTACGGATATAGCCGTACCGATTTTCTTTCGATGATAATGAATGATATACAATCACCGGAAGAAAGGGTTTTGAATGCCCAAAACCTCGCTGATGCACGTGATAATGATAATTATAAAAAGGGCGTTTTCAGTCATCTTAAAAAGGACGGATCGCTGATCATGGTGGAAATCATTTCTCACAGGATCATGTTTGAAGAAAATGATGCTTTGCTGATGTTATGCAATGACATCACGGAAAAAAGAAAATCGGAACAGCAGGTCGAACGCAACGAACGGCGCTTCCGGGCCTTGGTTGAAAACAACAGCGACATGATCAATGTCGTCGATGCCCAAAACCGAATCATGTACAG
>CAZZYD010000203.1:0-6979 GCA_964658175.1 uncultured Puia sp.
TAGGATATTGCAGGCGATCCCGACGGTCAAAAATGGATGAATATGAAATCAACGGGTATAAATAATGTCCTGCAAAAGCAGGGCTGGCTGCGCGTGCTAATTTTTTGTGTTGTGTACAGTTCGGCTTTGCTTGGACTGCAGTATGGCCTGCAAAAAAAAGCGGCGGGCACAGCAACTGCCCTGCCGATAACCGCGCTGCTGTTTTTTTTGGTCAGCATGGCCTGCGTTTTTATTTTCCGGCAGTTCGTTGATAAAAAATCATTTGTTTCGCTGGGGTTCCGTATTGACAAGCGCAGCCTGGGTGGTTTTTTCCTGGCCCTGTTTGTCGTAGGCACCGGCACACTCCTCATGTATTATACCGGCCACCTCAGCTGGTCAGATATTTTACCGGATGGATCCGCCCTGGGCATTGCGCTGGGTTCGATGGTTTTTATTGCGGTGGGCGAAGAGACCGTGTTCCGGGGATACATTCTCCAAAATCTACTGGGATCGGTGGGTCCGTGGATCGCCATTGCGATCCAGGCCCTGCTGTTCTGTTTGTTTCACCTGGGCAATCCGGGCGTTGGCACCATTCCCCTGGTCAATCTGTTTTTGGGCGGTGGGCTGATGGGGCTTGCTTATGTATACACAAAGAACCTTTGGTTTCCCATCTTATTTCACCTGGCCTGGGATTTTTTCCAGGGACCCATCCTCGGATTCCGGGTAAGCGGCATTGCCGCTGAAAGTTTGTTGCAGCCCGAATTCCGCGGTGAAGAAATGCTCACCGGTGGCAGTTTCGGATTTGAAGGTTCGCTGTTTGCTACGGCACTGCTCGCCCTCTCTGGCCTGCTGCTATACCTGTTGATGGAAGGGAAACTATCGCGGGTTAAGCAATCTCTACCAGTTCCAGATCGAAAATAAGGTCTTTGCCCGCCAGCGGATGATTCGCATTGAGAATGACAGCTTCATCGGTAAGTCCAGTCACCACCACCGGGAACTGTTGCCCGTCCGCATTGTTCATATGCAGCTGCATGCCGATCTCCGGACTAACATCATCCGGCAAACGGTCCTTGGGAAATTCAATGATCATATTCGGATCTTCTGCACCGTAGGCTTCGAGAAAGGGAATCTCGATCGTCTTCTTATCTCCTACCGACATGCCTTTCACGCCTTCGTCAAAACCTTTGATCACCGAACCGCTGCCCACTTTAAATTCCAGGGGTGATCTGCCGGTGGAGGAATCAAAGGTGGTTCCATCCTGTAAACGTCCGTGGTAATGTACCTTGATGGTATTGCCGGATTGTACGCTCATAAATCAAATTTTATTGTGTTGATAAGCCTGCAAAATTATGTAATTCCCGTCAACCTATATTTGCAACAATGGAGCCAGCCCTTTCTTCCGCACGCAGCGATTATCCGCGCATTGTTTTTATGGGAACGCCGGATTTTGCGGTGGCCTCCCTGCGGGCACTCGTGGAAGCCGGATTTACGATTGCGGGGGTAATCACCGCGCCCGATAAACCGGCGGGTCGCGGATTAAAACTGACGGAATCCGCCGTTAAAAAATATGCGCTGGAGCAGGACCTCCCCGTTTTGCAACCCGTGAAACTGAAAGACCCGGTTTTTCTCGACCAGCTGCGCAGCCTTCGCGCCGATGTGCAGGCAGTGGTCGCTTTTCGCATGCTGCCTGAACTGGTGTGGAATATGCCGCCGCTGGGTACCATCAACGTCCACGGTTCCTTATTGCCCCAATACCGCGGTGCTGCGCCGATCAACTGGGCGGTGATCAATGGTGAAACAGAAACAGGTGTCACCACCTTCCTGTTGCAGCAGGCCATCGATACCGGGCATATCCTGCTGGCGGAAAAAATACCGGTTGGTGCAGATGAAACCGCGGGTGAATTGCATAACCGTATGAAAGAGGCCGGTGCCCGTTTGCTGGTGGAAAGTATTCTCGGACTGGTGGAAGGTAAATTGACCGCTGTGCCGCAACCCGCGGTGACGGCTGGCTTGCCACTGCAGCACGCGCCTAAATTGTCCACGGAAACAGGAAAGATCGACTGGCAACAGCCGGCGAAGAAAATACATGATCTGATCCGCGGACTCTCCCCTTTTCCCGGCGCCTACACGATGCTGCAGGATAAGCTGATCAAGATCTACCGGTCCACGTATTCCATCACGGCACAGGAGATGCCAAACGGCAGCAGCGATACGGACGGAAAAACATTCCTGCGTTTCGCTGCGACCGACGGATACGTATACGCAACAGAGGTGCAACTGGAAGGAAAAAAAAGATTGCCGGTAACGGATTTTCTCCGGGGTTACCGTTTTTAAATTGACAGATCATGAAGATCCAATGCTGGTCAGTCGGAAAAGTGCACGAAAAATATGTGCAGGCCGGTGTGGAGGAATTTACAAAGCGGATCGGAAATTATTTTCCCGTCAGCTGGCAGCTGATTGCGCCCAGCAAACACAGCGGATCCATGTCGGCGGCGGAGATGAAAACATATGAGGCGCAAAAAATACTGGAACTGCTGAAACCAGAAGATTATCTGATCCTGCTGGATGAAAAAGGTGTTTCGATGAGTTCCATCGCACTGTCTGCCTTCATCGCCGCCCGCGCCAATGAAAGCGTGAAGAGCCTGGTGTTTCTGATCGGAGGCGCTTTCGGGGTAGACAACAGCATTGTCAGCCGGGCGAAAACAAGCTGGTCTTTGTCCGCACTGACTTTCCCGCACCAGCTGGTACGCCTGATCCTGGCGGAACAAATCTATCGGGCCTGCAGCATTCTGCGGAATGAAAAATATCACCACAGCTAGCACAATTTGTAATTAAAGGGTATCTTTAATTTCTTTTGTTACTATGTACGCATTCTACCCGATTACGCTGATCATCCTTGCCATTACCTGTCTCACTTCCCTGGCTGCTTTCAAGAACGATCAGCTGGCCGAAAAACTGATTTTCTGGCCACCGGCCATCACCAAAAGACACCAGTACTACCGGTTCATCACCTGCGGATTGATTCATGCGGACTTTATCCATCTCGCATTCAACATGATCACCTTCTACTTTTTTGGAAGCATCATGGAAGTCTACTACCGTGGACGGCTCGGGCTGTCCAATCATTATTATTATCTCGCACTGTATGTCGGCGCACTCATCGTTTCCAATATTCCGACTTATATCAAACACCGGAACGACTACAACTACCGGAGCCTGGGCGCTTCCGGTGCAGTGTCCGCCATTCTGTTTGCCTTTATCCTGCTGAATCCCTGGCAGCAGATCCAAATATTTTTTATTCCCTGTCCCGCCATTGTGTACGGAGTTCTTTTTCTCGGGTATTCCGCGTATATGTCGCGCAAGGGCGGCGATCACATCAACCATGACGCGCATTTTTTCGGCGCTTTATTCGGCGTTGCCTTCACCATCATCGTGCACCCGGCCGTCGTCAATGATTTCCTGATCGAATTGCGTCACCCCCATTGGTGATCCGTAAGATATTTTTTGTACCTGGCATCAGTCGATACCGGTGATCGATGCGCATGCCTACCGCCCACACAATCTTCTGATCCATTTCCAGTACCCAAACCTGCTCCTTGGCTGTTTTGGAGAGCTTCTGGTCGATCAGGAAACGGGCCAGCTTTTTTTTCCTGGTCATCCCCAGCGGATAAAAATAATCCCCGGTCTTTGCCCGGCGTAACAGGAGGGGATAGGAAATTTTTGCCGCGTCCAGCCAGGCTACCTGCGGATCCGTGTTGGTCAGGCCTTCCCGCAATTTTTCTGTAACAGGTTCGAACGTCAGTTGCAATACCCCTTTGGGATAGTTTACGCGCGTCATTCCTTCTTCCACGAGGACGGTGGCAGGTTCATCGCCCTGAATGGGTGCGATCACCAGCCATGCCCGGTTGCGGATCACCCGGTGCGTTTCGGAGGCGACATATTTACCGTTGTCGCTGTCGAGGAGCTGAACGATGTCCCCGGTTTGTCCGGCGGTGAAATGATACGCTTTCATCAGCTCGTACACGATCGTCGCCAGTGGCTGCATTTTTTTCAATTTCAATACCGGAATATGCAGTTCATTGCCCTGAGGAAAAATGAATTGTTTTTCATACCGCGCGATCGCTTCGTCAAAAACGAGCGCCGTATCGCCCAGGCGCTGAATATTTCCGGCCAGGTTTGCCTGCACTTCGGGATATACCTGACGGATCGCAGGGATCAGTGAGTGACGAACATAATTCCTTGTGTACTGCTCGGTATCGTTGGAACTGTCTTCCACCCATTCCAGCGATTGGTCGCGGGCATAATCCAGGATATCCTGTTTTTTTGCAAACAACAGCGGCCGGATGATGTGCCGCTGTTTCAGCGGGATGCCCGAGAGTCCATGAATACCCGTTCCGCGAAAAAAATGCATGAGCAGAGTTTCTATATTATCGTCCTCATGATGCGCCGTCAGGAGATATTTCAACTCCAAATCAGCCTGCAGCAATTCTTCAAACCACTGGTACCGCAGCTGCCTTGCCGCCAGCTGGATGGAGATTTTCTGTTTATCGGCAAAAGCGGCAGTGTCCGTTTTTTGCACGATCACGGGCATCGTAAATTTTTTGGCGAGCGCCCGCACAAAAGCTTCATCGCGGTCGCTCTCCGGACCCCGCAACTGAAAATTCATGTGTGCGATGCGACAGCTGTACCCCGAAGCGGCACAAAGGGACACGAGCGCCACGGAATCCACGCCCCCGCTCACGGCGAGGAGCAGCAGATCCTTTTTTGAAAACAATTGCCTTTCCTTTACAAAATCACTGAATCTATTCAACAGTTCCTGCATGACAGTTTCCGCATTTAGCCCCCGGTTAAAAAAAATGCTGATCGATCAGTCCATGGATTCCAGCGCGCCCTGCAATTCTCCATAAGCGTGCCGGTCGCCGGCGTTCTTCGAAGCTTCCATCCCCTTTTGATACCAGGAGATCGCTGCTGCCGGCTCGCCGTCCCGTTCCAGCAATTTTCCCAGGTGATAATAGGTTCCGATATATGCCGGATCGCGTTCAAGTATTTCTACGAAAAGCTTTCGCGCCCCGGCATCATCGCCGATTTTTACATATTCCAGCGCCAGTGCATGCTGCAAAAAAGCGTCGGTGGGAGAAGCCTTCAAAAATTCCAATAGCTTTTCTATTTTGTCCATCGGAAATTTAATTTTTCTTGATTTTCCGCTTACCTTTGTTTAGTTGCATAAACAACTTTTTATGAAGATATTGGTTTGCATCAGTAAAACACCGGATACGACCGCAAAAATAGCCTTCACGGATAACAACCGGAAATTTGCTGCCGACGGTGTGCAATGGATCATCAATCCTTACGACGAATGGTACGCGCTGGTGCGCGCCATCGAACTGAAAGAAAAAGATCCTTCCACGGTGATCCACCTGGTGACGGTGGCCACCGCGGATGCAGATGCCGTCATCCGCAAGGCCCTGGCACTCGGGGGCGACGAAGCATACCGCATCAACGCAGACAGTCACGACAGCTATTTTATCGCCGCACAGATTGCCGCATTCGCCCAGGCCGGTGCCTATGACCTCGTTTTTACGGGTCGCGAAACCATCGACTACAATGGGGCATCCGTGGGTGGCATGATCGCCGCCATCCTCGACTATCCTTTCATTGCGCTGGCGGTAAAACTGGACCTCAGTGCGAATACGGCTACGGTTGTACGTGAGATCGAAGGCGGTGAGGAAACGGACGCAGTGGAACTGCCGCTGGTACTGAGCTGTCAGAAGGGCATGGCCGAGCAACGCATTCCGAATATGAAGGGCATCATGGGCGCGCGGAGCAAGCCACTGAAAGTGGTGGAGCCGCAGCCGGTGGATGCGCTGACGGAAATCGTTTCCTTTGAATTGCCGCCCGCCAAGGCAGGTGTGAAGATGATTGCCGCCGACCAGCCTGAAGAGCTCGTGCGGTTGTTGCATGAAGAAGCCCGGATCATTTAACTGAACGTTCTAGAATAAACGATATGCCTGTACTGATCTATATAGACCACGCAGATGGTCTTGTGAAAAAATCTTCACTCGAAGCCATTTGTTACGGAAGGGATCTCGCCGAAAAAATGGGCGTACCCGCAGAAGGAGTTTTGCTGGGTACCGTCACCGAAGACCTGGCGTCCCTCGGACAATATGGTGTTTCAAAAATACACCAGGTGAAAAATGAATCCCTGAATGCGCTGGATGCACAGGTATCTGTGCAGCTGATCGCGCAGCTCACTGAATCCACCGGCGCCCAGGTGATCGTATTTTCCAATAATGTTTCCGGTAAGACCATTGCGCCGCCCCTCTCCGCCAGACTAAAAGCCGGACTGGTATCCGGCGCCATCGCCCTGCCCGATATCAGCGCTGGGTTTTCGGTGAAGAAGAATGTTTTCTCCGGCAAAGCGGCTGCGCTGGTGATGATTAAAACGCCGATAAAAATCATCTCCCTGAATGCGAACGGATACGCGATCTCTACGAAAGCAGGCAGCGCGGAGGTGCTGTCTGAAAACCTCACGCCGGTCGCTTCCAAAATAAAACTGGTATCGGTCGACAAAGCCACCGGGGAGATCCCACTGGCGGAAGCGGATATTGTTGTGAGCGGAGGACGCGGTTTGAAAGGGCCTGAAAACTGGGGCATGATCGAAGAGCTGGCCAGGCTGCTGCATGCCGCCACCGCCTGCAGCAGGCCCGTTGCCGATGCCGGCTGGCGACCGCACCACGAACATGTGGGACAAACCGGACTCGCCATTGCCCCGAACCTGTATATCGCCATCGGCATCTCCGGAGCCATCCAGCACCTGGCCGGTTTGAACCGCAGCAAAGTGATCGTGGTGATCAACAAAGATCCGGAAGCGCCGTTCTTCAAGGCAGCCGATTACGGCATTGCAGGCGATGCGTTTGAAGTGGTCCCGAAGCTGATTGAAGCCGTAAAGAAGATGAAAGGCTCGGCCTGAGTATATGGGTTTTCGCCCTGATTTTTAGAT
>CAZZYD010000204.1:0-6977 GCA_964658175.1 uncultured Puia sp.
ATGGTATACAAGTGCTTTCATCATGACTTTTATCATCGCAAGCTATCCTGCATGGGAGTTAAAGGGCATGACAAAAAAAAGATGGAAACATGATATTCATCATCCCCATGATGATTGATCATTCTGAAGGAATGTTCGGGACAAGATGAAATCTCCGGAACAATTGGGCATGATACCTTGTTGGAGAAGCATTGGGGTTTTAAAAGGAAGAAACCGTAAACGATACCCCGGGATCCTTTGTATGTCCATCAACCGCTTCTTCACCTGAATTAACTTTGCAATACGATGAATAACAACACTCATATCACAGCACCTACCCAAACCATTGAAGCCGCTGGCACCACCTACGCGTATCGACGCTTTGGCAAGGCCGGAAAATTTCCCCTGGTTTTTTTGCAACATTTTACCGGCACACTGGACAATTGGGATCCCGCGGTGACCGACGGCTTTGCCCGGGAGCGCGAAGTAATCATTTTTGACAATGCGGGCGTAGCTGGTTCCGGTGGTGAAGTCGCCAATACCATTAAAGGAATATCCGAGACGGCGCTGGCGTTTATCGACGCACTCGGGTTGGAAAAAATAGACCTGATGGCATTTTCTATGGGGAGTTTCGTGGGACAACAGATTGCCCTGGATCGTCCGGCGCTTGTCAACCGGCTGATTCTGGTAGGAAGCGGTCCGCGGGGCGGAAAAGATCTGGCCACTTTTTCTCCGGAAGTATGGGCAATGTTGGCCGCGGAATACAATCCTTCCGACGAACTGCTACTGGAGACTTTTTTCTCTAAAACCGCTACCAGTCAAAAAGCGGGACATCAATTTCTCGATCGCATCCGGTCAAGGACTATAGACCGCGATACCAGCATCAACGACAAAGTAGTTCCTGCTCAACTGGCTGCCATCGCTGAATGGGGTGCGCTGACACCGGGATCCTTCGATTATTTGCAAGACATCCATCAACCTGTATTGATCGTGAGCGGGAAAAGGGATGTTCTTTTTCCGACGTTCAACGATTTTACGCTCCAGCAGCAATTGCCAAATGCCCAGCTGATTGTCTATCCTGATTCCAATCATGGCTCCCTGTTTCAATATGCGGAGAATTTCGTGCAGCAGGCCACCTGGTTCCTCAATGCCAATTGACGATGGATGGCTGACCGAACTGGACGTTCGGGTCGACCCTGTCAGGCACGAATTTTTAAGCCCTGCCCGAAAAGCCATGGAAAATTTTGATGAACAAACGGCCAGAGAATTGCTGGGTCAGATGGAACTTGCAGTCATGGAGGCATTCAAAAATAAAGATGCCCAGCGTTTTACAAAGGATTTCGCGGCGGATTATGTGGGGGTGGCAGGTGACGGGGTGAAAGACGCGGCAGGCGAGATCAAAGGAATGCAAGCCATCGACCTGGATCATTTATCCGCCGAAAATATGAAAATTCATTTTCCGGCAGTCCATGCAGCGATCCTTACATACACCATGATTACCCGCGGGAAGATGGGCAACCAGCCAATCTCCGGTTCCATTTTCGCATCCACCTTATATATTAACCGCGACGGCAGATGGCTTGCAACTCTTCATACAGAATCCATGGCCAGATAGATATCCGGGCAAATAATTTCCTTCACACACCAACAGCGTGTCGGGCAAATCAGTTTTTTCCGTTCGCGTGTTGCAGCACAGTCAGCTGTTCTGCCATGACGCTCATTTTCGCCTGCATATCAGCGATGGTTTGTTGCTGGAGTTTAATCATTGCCTGTTGCTCCTGCATACCTTTTACCAGGGGGCCAATGAACTGTTCGTAACTCAATCCATAAATATCATGGTCGTTCTGCGGTTTTTTTAGTCCGCCGAAATCATATCCTGTCTGGTTGGCGGCCACTTCCACTTCCTGGGCGAGAAAACCGGAATAATTGATCGGCGCTGCGGTTGAAGGGCTCGCCTGATGTGCAGTAGGCTGAATCCCCATAATCCGGTTCATAGCCTCATGGTCCAGATTATAGGTAACCGGGCGCAGCTTCAGTATAAAATCAAGGCCTTTTACATCTTCCTTGATATTTTTCTTGATACGAGCGTCAGATGGGGAACCCCAGGGAACGATGCCGCCGATATACAGGGTTTCCTGATTGCCTATCAGCACCTGGTTTGATGTGCCGTTCAGATAATCGTCATTGCCGATCCCGATGCTGTTCGATACATTCCGCGCCCCTATATTGTTTCCGGAAAATGCGCCAATGGCAATATTGTGGTTGCCGTCCTGATTGAATTGCTGGGCATCGTGGCCAACGGCTACATTGAAATTACCAGCGCCATTGGCCGGCAGGGTGCCGTCTCCAACAGCCACATTGCAGTAACCCGTGGTTGAATTGATCAATGCCTGATAGCCAACCGCCGTGTTATAGTCTGTGCCACTATGCTGAAGGGCTTCTTCGCCGACAGCGGTGTTAAAGGAACCGATTTGATTGGCCGACGCTGATTGCCGGCCAACAGCAGTATTGTATAACCCGGTTGTATTATTGTACAAGCTGGCAGATCCCACAGCCGTATTAAAGCTTGCATTTGAATTAAACAGCGCAATCGAGCCCATCGCGGTATTTTCTGACCCGGCAACATTGCCGAACATAGCTGAGTTACCGACAGCAGCATTGTTGGCACCGGTTTGATTGTTAAATAGGGCTGTATAACCTACAGCGGTAATTTGACTACCACTGGTATTCGCGACAGCAGCAGATGCGCCCACTGCTGTATTATATCCGCCACCAGTATTTGCCAGCAAAGCGCTTTCGCCCACAGCCACATTATCAAATCCGGTTAGATTATTCGTAAGGCTGGAATAACCCAGGGAAGTATTGCTGCTGCCGGTAGTACCTGCCTGCGATGAATATCCAACAGCCGTGTTGTGAAGACCCACTGTTACGGATTCAAGGGCCTGCGATCCGATTGCCACATTCTGGCCAGAGGTTGCACTCAACAACGCGCGCTCTCCTATGGCAACGTTTTGGGATGCAACAGTGATAGCATTCCCAGCGAGAAATCCAATGGCGGTATTGTTATTGCCGACCGCGTTGACCAGTGATTGGGATCCGACCCCCGTATTCCCGCTCCCCTGCAGAATCTGTTGTAATGCATTGAAGCCGACACCCACGTTATCGGTCGCAATTTGCGGATTGGAATTAACACCGGCATTCACGCCGAGGAAAATACACTGGGATGATGGATCGATATCGCCCGCGCGTTTGTTATTCACCCGGAAGCGCAAAGGTGCATCATCCAGCGTGCCTACAAAATTGATGGCGCTGTCAATGCCTGCATTTCCAGTAACCTTCCAACCTGTTGTGCCGGATGACAGCTCGATCCAGGCGGTACCGTTGTAAAACCAAAAAGAATTGGACACATTGTCGAACACCAGCAAACCGGTCGCCGGACTGGCGATCAATATCCGCTGGGTGTTGCTCATTCGGGGCACGAGCATGCCTTTGTCGGTGGCACTTACATCAAGCATGGCACTCGCATTCGGCGTGGCGCCGGTCGCATTGATGCCGATGTTTTGCGAATGAGCCTGTTCCTGCAGAAGGGTGCCCATCAATAGTACACAGAGAAACTTCTTCATATCATTTTTTTATAAATGTTAGGTTGTATGGTTTGCTTTTATACATAAACTGCACGCGGTAAGTTCCCGCTGCCAGCGTAGAAATATTAAACTGCTGATCGGCAGCCGTGAGCGGGATGGTCATCACCAAACCGCCATTGTTATTCAGTATCCGAACCATTGCACTGGAACCCGCGATCGCTTCACTGGTACGCAGATGGACCATCGCATCCGCCGGATTCGGATATACACTGACTTCCGCATCCCCGCCCATTACTACCTGCTGAACGGAACTCCATACAAAACTTCCGTCCAGGTCAACAGACTTCAACCGGTAATAGGAAACGCCGGCATATGGCTGGTAGTCAATGAAGGAATAGTCAAGCACATTTGGGCTGTTTCCGGCGGCGGTTACATACCCAACCGAATCAAAGTGCTGCAGATCCGGCGAGCGCCAGACCTCAAAATGGCTGGAATTGGATTCAAGCGCCGTTTGCCATTTCGTAAGCACCACGTTGTTTTGAACTGTCGCGGAAAAATTGATGAGGGTAATCGGTAATGGCGACGATGCATCTACGAGGGTCCACCAGTCGTAAAGCTCACTACCCGGCATCGAAGTGATGGTTATTGTGTTGAGCGTCGGGTCTAAAACAGAAACCGGAATATAGTCATCCCAGACGTCAAGCGCATTGTTCCAGCGTTGGGCAATCAGGTTCGCTTCCGGGATCGTATTGGGTGGCGCATATTCATTGTCGGAATAGGTGATTACCAGATCCGTCAGAGACGGCCGGGTGGCATATCCCTGCGGCTTGATCTGCCAGAAACGGTCGATGAGTTTCGCCGAATTATCTGCTGCTCCACGATTCACGTTCAGCACCCCGGGCGGCAGGTCATCACTGTTTTTCCAGGTTGGCGTCGGATAAGTACTGAAAATGATTTTTCCGGTTGGCGCGCCGCCGGAAGCGTGAAAAGAAAGCGGCAGGTAGTCGGTACCGCTACCAAAGGGCACCAGATAGGTATTTCCATTACCGGCGCCGACTGACCAGATGACCTGGTTTCCGGCACCTTCGCTGCGGATATACCCGCTGCCGGAACGGCTGATCGCGGTATTGTCGGGGTTATCGATCACCAGCGATACATTGTTTTGAAGACTGATGACAGCCCCATTGATCACCAGTTTAGCCTGTCCGGAAACAACGCGCGCAGTGCACAGGCATGCAAATACCAATAAAACCTTCATGAGCAGGGCTTCTAAGAAAATAAGTAAAGAAACAGGAAGGAAACTGGCAGGAGAATGATAGGTATTGGCTACCGGCCGAAATTGCGGTATTTCAGGACGAAATGGTACCTATAATGAGTGAATACCGGGATTGAATGAGCCGGCGGCAATGAGAAAAACAATGTTATGAGCTATCCGTGCTCCGCAACGATGAAGACGGCCGCCCGGCCGGGTACAGTAACGGCAATACCGCCCTGCTGACCCGCGCTATTTGCCTTGATCGTATTATAATTAAGCGGACCTCCGGTGGCATTCGTCGACGGGATGCCATTTACCGATACGGTGCCATCAAAATCCCCGCTGCTGCCACCGGCGAGCGTGTACCAGTAATAATTTTTGCCTGGGATAAAATTTGAAATCCTCACCTGAACGGTTTTTGATGCATTGCTTTTGTTCACCACAACCACACCGCTTTCACCGGAGCTGAACGAAGATGCGAAGCTCACCACATTGGTATCCAGTGAAACCGACGTGCCGACGAGTCTGTCACCAAGGCATTTCTGAAGATAATACATGTAATAGAAAACGGGTCTTGGATTCCATTTCGGTACACCCGTCTCATCACCGATATTGAATAAGCCCTGATCATCGCCATTGGCATAACCATTGGCGAGATCCCACCGGCTTGCCTGTCCATAATTATTTTTTATCAGTGCGCCCATCGTCAGGACCGCATGCAGACCGGCCACGTTGGACGTATTTTGTTTTGATCCGACGGCCTGGATATTCCATTCCGTCATGGCCACAGGCTTGTCTCCGATGCCGTACTGTGCAAATTGTGATTTTACATACGTCATGACACCCGCAGGAACGACTGCGGCGGAATTAAAGATGTCCGTCACCGTCGAGTTGGCATTGTAGGCCGTAAAATAATCGTGAACGATAAAATAATCTGCCGTGACGCCGGCTTCACTGAATACCCCCTTATTCCAATTTTTTGAGGTGGTATCCTGCCAGGACTGCGGTGCCGCATCCATGATGACGGCACCGATATAGATGGTTTTTCCGATTTCCTTTGCCGCCGCCTTCATGGAATCACTGAACACCCTGAAATGCCGCCCGTATAAATCCCCGGAAACAATTGCCGGCTGTCCATCCTGGTTCTTCGTCACATCGATTTTATAACAGGCTTCCCAATTGCCATAGCACTCGTTCCCCACCTCCCAGAATTTCGTTTTGCCATTGTCGTACCTCACCCAGTCGGCCGCCAGGTGGGCGGCTGTGGCAACGGGCGTCGCGCCCGTTCCATAACGGGCATAAGCATAGTTTACAGTGATCAGGCCTGAAGATGTCTGCGTCATTTGCAGCGCCTGATAATAATCGTCGATCGATAAACTCCAGGCAGGCGTCTGCATGCCAAACCAGTAATTCGTAGAATCGGTATGCACCGGGTTTCCGGTCCCGTCATACAGGGTTGCTTTCACATCCGCTGGCAGTGTCCTGAACGGCGCGTTCCAGAAATACACATCACTCGCGCTGCCGCCGGGACCGCGCAATACATTTGGTGAGAGGTCTTTCAAATATCCGATCAGCGGAGCCTGCGTCGTCATCTGTCCCGTCCACATATTCGTGTTGTTTCCAAAAAGATATTTCGAAATCTTCGTGCTCACCTGGCTCATATCCACGGTTACGACCGCGTCGGGCGCCAGGGACGGTTTTGCGCTTACCGTACTGGCGGGTGCGGAGAATGTCTTCGCCGAAAAATCATTCCCGAAAAAACCAATCGTCGCAGCGAAAGCCGGATCATTGGGTGGCGTGACCATTTCCGTCGTGTCGCCGGGACCAGCATTCACCGCCGGATGTACCGATTTGCTGCAGGAACCGGAAAGCAGCATAAGAACACCCGTTACCAGTATCATATCGATGTGATTTTGCATGGAATAAAATTTAGATGAAGCCGATATCATCCACATAGATCGTACTCGGGACACCCACGTTTTCTCCCTGAATGACAAATTCGGTGATGGTGCCTGGATTCCCCAGCGAACTCAGCGGTATCGTGTACGTCGTATATCCATTGGCGGTAATGGCAAAAGACTTGGCATCCGTGTAATCACCATTGATCACCACCTGGGCCATCGTGCCATCCGGTGTACCGGATCCGCCATAGACGGAGA
>CAZZYD010000205.1:0-2907 GCA_964658175.1 uncultured Puia sp.
ATCGACCTGAAGACCAACCGACTCTTTGCCGGTTGTGAAAAAATGCTGGTGGTGGTAGACGCCGTGTCAGGCAACGTATTGCAGCGCTTACCCATTGGCGAAGGCTGCGATGGGATCGCTTTTGACGATGGCATCAAGCTGATTTTTGCTTCCTGCGGGGAAGGCAATGTTTATGTAGCCGAAGAAAACGCGACCGGCGAATGCAAAATCGTCGACAAAATTGCAACCAAACGCTCAGCCCGCACCATCACCGTGGATCCGCAAAATCACCAGGCTTTCTTACCCGCTGCAGACATGGGTCCATCGGTAAATAACCAACGGCCACCTATGATTCCGGGCTCTTTTCAGATCATGGTCCTCGCGAAATAAACGCGCTGTTTGGTCAGCGGCCGGGTTGGTGCCGCGACCGGTGTTTCTTATCTCTTAGAATAGCTTAATAGGCAATATGCGTGTGCGGAGAGTGGTGCTTTTTCTTGTATGGATGCTGGTGGGGGGTAGGTCGCTGCAGGGCTTCGGACAATCGACGCGTACGGCGGTACAAGGTTTGGCCACGGATTCAGCGAGCCTGCTCCCATTGGTCGGCGTAACGGTGACCGTGCTCGAAGAACTCCACAGCATCCCTGTCCTCAGCGACAGCAGCGGCCGATTTCGGTTGCTGCTATCCCCCGGACATTACCGCCTGCGTTTGCAGTACGTAGGATACCGCGATCAATCGCTGGCCATTGAAGTTGGCGCGACGGCCACCACCATCAGGCCGATTCGTTTGGTCGCCGAATACGGCAACCTGTCCACGGTGATTGTGACAGCCCAGAAAAAATTGATTGAAAACAAAATCGATCGCATCGTATTCAATGCAGAAAACGACCTGACGTCGCAAGGCGGTGTGGCTACCGACATCCTGAAAAAGATTCCCCAGGTCAGCGTCGATGTCGACGGCAACGTGGAGCTTGCCGGCAGCAGCAGCATTCGCTTTCTGATCAACGGCAAATCCAGCACGACTTTCGGTAGCAATATTGCTGACGTGCTCCAATCGATTCCCGCCAGTCAGATCAGCCGGATCGAAGTCATGACCACGCCGGGTGCCAAATACGATGCCGAGGGTTTGGGGGGTGTCATCAATATCATCCTGAAACAAGATCCGTCCAAAGGGTTTAACAGCAGCCTGTCGCTCACGGCAGGCAGCCGAATTGAAAACGGATCGCTCAATGTCAACGCGCGTACGTCCAAATGGAGCATTAATTTATTTTCCAGTTACAATACAAGGCTCGCCGCCAAAACCGGCACCAATTCGCTGCGCCACAGTTTTGATAGCAGCGGTACCACGATCCTGCAACAACAGCTGGAAGGGACATTCAAAAGGTATGGTTCCGAATCGGGCATCGGTGCCGAATGGTCTCCCGATAAAAAAAACACGGTCTCGGCTGGCGCGCACTATAATCTCTTTGGAAACACCAACGAAGGAACGATTCTGGCAAACCAGACGGTAACCGATACGGGATCCGCACCACTCTACAGCTCGTTCGAAAATATTTCTCAAAGCGCTTTCCGCTTTCACAGCGTCGACGTGAACCTTAATTACCATCATGGTTTTTCCAAGCCCGAACAAACGCTGGAGGCAGCCATCAACAGCAGCTTTGGCAACGGGCGGCCCAGCTCGGCTTATCAGCAATTCGGTGAACCGGATAAACTATTTCAATCCGGAAATAGCAGTGTCAACCCCGGTACCCAACGGGAAACAGAAATCACCATCGACTACAGTACGCCGGTGGGGCAGTCTGTCAAATGGGGTAGTGGAGCAAAAACGACGCTTGCGGACATCAGCAGCGCCGTTCAGTCTTTTGCACTGGCTGCCGATGGATCACAGACCCCGGATCCCAACCTCAGCAGTCAGCTGGACTATCACCAAAAAATATATGCTGCGTACACAGAAGTTGAAGCGCCGGTCAAAAAATGGTTCTCCGTAAAAGGGGGACTCCGCTATGAACGAACCCAAGTCAGCGGCGACTATTTTACCCCAGCGCGTGCTTCGGTCACGCAAGGCTATAACACCCTCGTACCCTCCGTCTACCTCTCGCGACCATTGGGTGAAGATCAGCAGATCAAGTTGGGCTATACACGCCGCATTGAACGACCGGACATCGGAAATCTAAATCCCTTTATCAACACCAGTGATCCAAAGAACCTGACGACCGGTAATCCTGCGCTGCGACCGGAACAAGGGCAACGCCTGGAACTGACCTATACCAAAAACATTCATCCCGAAGGCTCTATCTCTTGTACGTTGTTCTACCGTTCCAATACGGACGATATCCAACCCTATGTGACATACTATACGCAGTACCAAGTAGGCGATACCGTCTTTCAGAATGTCAACGTAAGCAAAAACCAAAATATTGGACTGGAAAAAAACCTGGGCGTCAACCTGTTTGCCGACGTCACGCTGTTTGCGAAACTTTCTATCCGAAGCGATTTGTTTTTCTTTCACCGGTTCACCACCAATTTAATAGACCGGGGCTATAATATCCAAAGCAACAACTACCGCATCAATGTAAACCTGGCTTATCGCTTTTCGAAAAACCTGGCAGCAGAATTTTTTGGTAATTTTCGCTCTCCGCGCAATGAAGTGCAAGGACGTTATCCTTCTTTTACGACATACAGTTTCGCCATGCGCAAACAGATTTGGAATAAAAAGGCCAGCATTGCCCTCACTTTTATTAATCCCTTCAACCGCTACGTGCGGCAGGAGACGAATCTTTTCGGTCCCACTTTCCAGTTGCAAAGCATTCGCAACATCCCCTTCCGATCCATCGGTGTCAATTTTATTTGGCGCTTCGGTAAATTGGAGTTTAAGAAAAAAGAAGTCGATAATTCCCTGCCGGGTACTGATTCCTGAGGTTAGAGCTCATT
>CAZZYD010000205.1:2917-6954 GCA_964658175.1 uncultured Puia sp.
AAGCTTTCTCCAACATGCTGTTGGATCTTCGGGGTTCATTCAAATGAAGAACATATGAAAATATTGATCTGCCTGCTGGCCCTGAACATCGGCATCACCGCAAACGCGCAAAAGCTCGCGGCGTCCAAAGTTCCCAATCCCGTGAAATCGGCCTTTGCCAAAGCCTGTCCGGGCGTCACGGCCATTTGGGAATCGGAAAAAGGAAATTATGAGGCGGGGTATAAAAAAGACGGCATACAGCATTCTAATCTGTACGCGCCCAACGGAAAGTTGATGGAAACCGAAATCACGATCGAAAAAGAAGGGTTGCCGGCGCCGGCCTGGCAATATGTAAAACAACACTTCAAAACACCGATCCAGGAAGCAGCTAAGATCACCAAAGCCGATGGGACCATCACCTATGAAGCGGAAGTCGCCAAGATGGACTTGATTTTTGATGCCGAAGGAAAATATGTTCGGACCGAAAATGACTAAGGGGCGAGGAGAAAGTAAGGCGGTGCGAGTATGTTTTTATGTTACCTATTCCAGCTGATTGGCCCTTTGGTATTGTTTTTTGTGAATTTGAACGAACAAAATACACCAGATCACGGCCGACGGCAAGGCTTTTAAAGAATAGGGCATGGCGATGTGGTTTCGAAACCATGGGGTCAATAGATCGGAATACGAGAAAGTCGTGATGGCCCAGGCTGCGATGAAACCAGAGACGGTACCGCGCTGGCGGGGCTGCAGGAAAAACCAGAGACAGATGGCTGGTAGAGCAATGATATAGGTCGGCGATTCGGCGCCACTGCTATACAGAACAATCGTGAGCAGAGACGAACAAAGCAAATACAATTGGTAGGAGGGGATTTGCCAGCGGCGGTAATACACCCACTGACTGATAAACAACAGGCCACCGGGTATCACAATATACCGATCCTGGAGATCGGCATACAATACCCGCCGGATCATCCCGGGAATCGAAATGTCCTGGTAAAAATTGTGGTTGTCCAGACGGATATTTTTGGCGGCTTTGACTTGCAGTGCCAGGAACCAATCCTGGTAGCTCGTCAAAAGAAATGAAAAAGATGTGAGCAACATTGGCGCGACCAAACAGACCAAGGACCACCAAATCGCCCATCCCACGAATGCCCGCTTGTGCGCGCTGAAACAAAAAAATAGGAGACCGACGATTCCGTACAATTTGACAAAGGAAGCCAGCAGAATAAACAGCAAAGCCCATCGCTCTTTGCCCTTCAACGTGAGCGAAAATCCGAGCAGCAGACAACCGCAGACAAACCCATTGGTCTGTAGCCAGGAACTGTTGTTCATCATCTCATGGGCGCAAAGCAACAGAAGCGCGCCTCGGAAAACGGGGTGCATCGGAAAACGCACAATAGCCACATATAAAAAGGCCGTGTTGGCCATCACCCAACAAACAGCGCCCAATGCGACAGGCATCAACGCGAATGGCGCGATGAGGATACCAAAGACAGGTCCGTAAAGGTTTACATCGCCGTACTCTGCCGGATAGGTCAAATAGAGATTTCGATGCTGCTGTAAATGAAAGGTTACATGTCGGAATACTTCGAAATTATTTATCTGGTGCGACCAGATGGATTGACACACGGCGAACAGCGACAACCCAAACCATACCCCCGTGGCCAGCACAGGCTGGGTCCACCAACTACCACTGCGAATGGCGGATCCATCGAAATACTCATCCTTTTTCATATATGCTGGAATTGATCAGGGCTCATTGATTTTTCCGTCTTTGGTTTCCAGACTGTATTACCACAGAATCACTTGCTAGCTTACCCGCATCCCCGCGCTTTTTCTCACCCAACCTTTTTTGCACCGTAAGCATCTATGCCTGAAAGCCCTTATGTTTTGATGGACCATTCGCTCTTGCTGAAAGCCTGCATGGAAGGAAACCGTGCTGCCCAAGGCAAATTGTATCAGTTGTTCGCTTCCCGCATGCTGGGTTTGTGCATGTGGTACGCAAAGAACAAGGAAGAAGCTGAAGAAATTCTGCAGGATGGCTTTGTCCAAGTATTTCGCTTTTTGGGTCAATATTCCGGTAAGGGTTCGCTCGAAGGCTGGATCAGAAAAATAATGATCAATGCCGCTCTTCAGAAGTATAGGAAAAAAAATCAACTGATGTGGATCGGATCCCTGGCAGCGGTGGAGCAACGCAGCGCGGATGGGGAAGATGTTTTTCAGAAACTCGATGGCAAGGACCTCATGAAAATGGTGCAAAAACTGACGCCAGGATACCGGATGGTGTTCACTTTATTCGTCCTCGAAGGATTAAAACACCGTGAAATCGCAGACTTGCTGGGCATCACGGAAGGCACATCCAAATCTAACTTGTCAGATGCCAGAACCTTGTTGCAAAAGGCCGTTTTATACTCGAAAAAAATATCTATCCACTAAATCAATGGCATGATCCGATATTTCTACAAAATGGATGAGCATTTCAAGAAGGCTTACGACGAAAGTGAGGAAACACCCAGCGACGAAAGTTGGGACGAGATTGCCGCGCGGTTGGACGAAGCGGATGCCCGCCTTTATAAAATAAAATTCCGGCGATGGAAGGCGACGGCCCTGATTTTGTTGGTTGTTTTCGGGTCTTATGGATTGTTTGAATCGGTACGCTGGCTGAATCAATCATCCCCCGTGGCGCAAGCTGGAAACTCGACGGCATATCGTCCGCACCAGTCCCCGGCGCCGCGGTTCGGTCCATCTCCTGCCCAAGCGCTGGGGATGGCGCCGACAACTACGATGGACGGGCTGAAACGGCCCAGTCGCACCAGTGGGAAGTTAGAGCACAATCACCTTGCCCTACCAGTTCGGGCTTACGTTGTCAAGGCAACCAAAATTATTGATCCACCTTCCCTGCACTTTGCAACAATCGATGCGACAACCACCTCCCTGGCTGGTGTCGGGAACTTGGTTGTTTTCGATCCCTCAGTACAGCGGAGCGCAGTGCTCCGATTGAGCCAACTGAGTAACCAAACGCTTGAACCAACATCCCCACCAACGCACAAAATACAAAGATGGTCACTTTTGGCTTCCGCATCCCTCGACCACGCAGATTATCGAATTGACGATGATGGGCCACATATGGATTCAAAGGCTAAGATTGAAGGCCGGGAAACCCACAACGCTTCTTTTAGCGCTTCGCTCACCACACGGTATACAATTTCCCGATGCTGGTCGCTCCAATCCGGGCTCCGCTATTCGAATACCTTGATCGGTATTGATCCCCACGAGATTTATGCAGAACAAAACAGTGCGGGCCAACCTTCGTATAAATATGTCACATCCTCGGGATATGCCTACATCAGCCCAGGTTTCGGTACCGGTTCGGATAGCGTTCAAACGACCAGCGCACGGCATCACCTGGTGTTTGTCAGCGTACCCTTCCTCGTTAATTATCGGATCACCCATGACCGTTGGCGTTTCGTCCCTTCACTCGGCTTGCAAATGAACTGGCTCGCCAAAGCGTCGGTGAAAACAGAGGTCCAGCAGGGAACTCAAACAGAGGCCGTATCCATTCATCAATTGGAAGGCCGGAAAAGTTTTTATATATCCTACGTGGCTGAGGCCGGAATTGAATATACTTTGGCTCGCCCGTGGGCAATCAGCCTGACGCCGTCTTTTCAATATGGAATTACTTCCATCACCAGAAACAACGCAGTCAACACCTTTCCCTATAGTGTTGGCATGGCACTCGGTGTGAGCTATCATTTCTAAAAGAACGCGCAGGCTTTCCCAACCATTTCTGAACTCCGGTCATCTTATGATACGGACCGCCTATTTGCTAACCTATTTTATTACATGAATTTTGACTTGGTGATTCCCTGCTATAACCCGGCAGCAGGATGGGAAATGGTATTGATTTCCCGGTTACACGCTTTGCAAACCTGCACACCGGCAGTATTCAGTAAATTATCGAACATTATTCTGGTGGATGACGGTTCTCTACGTCCGGTAAATGCTCGGAATCTGCAAAACCTGATCGATGTCGGATTTGATGTGCTGTTGATTCGCTA
>CAZZYD010000206.1:0-6954 GCA_964658175.1 uncultured Puia sp.
TTCAGTGGGATGTGTATGGGATTAGTGGGACATGGATGGACAAGACTGGGATTCATTGGGATGGTTCTGGGATTTGTGGGACATGGATAGTTAAATACATGTTCGTGGTATGTGAAAAGGGGAAAGAGACAGTCATCTTTATGTATGGCTGAATTTCTTTTAGGAGAGTTGACACACAAAGTTATCGGCGCCGCCATGCGTGTGCACGGAATAATGGGAAATGGATTTCCTGAATATATATATCAGCGAGCGCTAAATATAGAATTGGAAAAAGAAAATATTTTATTTAAGAGAGAGGCGGCAATACGTGTTTACTATTTGGGAATTCCGGTCGGCTTTCGCCGCGTTGATTTTTTGATTGAGGAAAAAATTACTGTCGAGCTCAAAGCGATCCCTATTCTCGAAGGCAAACATATGAATCAGGCAATTAATTATTTAGAAGCATTCAATCTTCAAATTGGACTTTTAATCAACTTTGGTTCAAAAGCACTCACCTATCACCGCCTAACCAACAAAAAATATCAAGCCAACTGAAATGAAAGCCATCTGGTACCCATAAACATCCCTTTCCCAAAAATCCCAGAACTATCCCAATGAATCCCAATCCGCGCCATCCAAGTCCCACAAATCCCAGAACTATCCCAATGAATCCCAGTTAGAAGTCAAACCCCATCGCAAATTGCCAAAGTGGTTTTTCGCCGAAGAATGTATTCATCTGCCAGCCGGCATCCAGTCTTAAAAAATATCCCAGCAGCGTACTCCTGATCCCGAAACCATAAGATCCTGCGAAGGGCCCGATGCCGCCGGCTTTGAAGATCGCGGTGACCGGTGTCGGATTGTTGGGGTCGTTCAAGCCGCCATAAGAAATCTCCGGACGGCTGAGCTTATTATATTTACCATTCCACGCAGATCCCAGGTCGAAGAACTGGATCACTTCGAAATTGCGGAGAAAGGCATTGTTGATCGGCTTATTGAGTAAAGTCGGAAATACCGGCAAACGGAATTCACTGTTGATGGTTACGGCATTGTTCCCGTTGGCAATGTTCTGGTTAAAACCCCGCAGATTCAATGCAAGTGACTGATATGCGTAAGACTGATCCGGCGCCGGCTGCGGATTCTGATAGGCTTTCGGAAACAGATTCCCATCCTGACCACCGAGATAATAAATCACTTTCTGGTTGCCCCAGGAGAAATCCCCGGCGGCCCGTACGGCCCAGATGAAATTGCGGAAGATGGCATAATAGTTCCGCGCATCAAAACCGAAATTGAACATCTTGCGACCCTCACCCGTTTGCTTCGGTGAATTCAACTGGTAGTTGAAATCCATATACGCTTTCCAGCGTAAGCCATTCAGGATATTCGTCGTCTTCACCACCGTATTGTCAAATACATATTCGAGGTGCGACTGCATAAAAGTCTGCTTGGCTACATCGCCGGATTTCAACGCGAAGCTGTCGCGCTGGAACGAACTGCCGTCCGCCCGCAATTTATTCTTGTCGGTCCTTTCACCCAGCGTAAAACGCAGACTCCGCACTTTGTCAAACGGATACCGGATCACGATCTGGAATAAATTGGAATAGGATTTTGCGCTGTAAGGAATTTCGGTACTGTCGGCATAGATACTGCCGATATCCGTAACCCGGTAATAGATCAGGGAGAAATCGGTTCTCTTTTTCAGATAGTCCACCCGGCCATACCATTCGCCGCCACCATCAAAGAAGGAGCCGGAACCGGGCTGGAAGATGCCGACACTCGGACCACTCGGACCGATGCCCACTGCGGAACTGCTGCTGCCTCCAAACAAGGGAAGCCGCAACGCACCGGTGAAACGGATGTCTTCAAAAAGATCCACCACCGTCGCCTTCAGCAGGGCGTTGAAGGCATCGCCCCCATTCAGCTGGATCGGAAGGGAACCGGTGAAGGGCTGGTAGCGGTTGATGAGTACGTCGTTGTTGAATCCGGCCGTAAAACTCTGCGCCTGGAATTTTAATTTGTAGTCGAAGAGCTTGGCGTTTTTCAGCACGGGTTCTTCTTTCGGCTGCACGATCCGGTCGCTGCGCACCGTAATGGAATCCTTTTTTTCATTGCCAAATTCACTCTCGAAAAAATCGTTTTTGGCTTTCGCGGTATCCGCCGCCGGTGCAGCGTATTTCGTGGCCTGTCCCGCCGCCAACGCACCGCTGATGGCGGTCTGCTTTCGGTATTCGGTCTGCTTCGGATTGATATTTCTTTTTTTCAGCGCCGCATCATCCACTTTCAGTTTGTACAGGAATTTGAGGTCGCCTTCCTGCCGCACTTCGCTCACCTGGCCCGCATCGCCGGCGATCTTGGTTTCTTTCAGTCCGCTCTGGTAATTGGTGATCGCAAATACATAAGCGGAATCGTTGGTGATCGCAAACGTATACACCGAATCGGGTTCAGTTTTGTGCTGTGCCTTGATCGTCGAATCCAGGTCCTTTGGATCGGGATTGTGCAGGATCTCATCGCCGATGCGGTAGACGGTATCCAGCCCCGCTTTCTTCGTGGTAAAAAATCCCGCGTAGCGGTTATTGATCCCCGCTTCGTCACTGATAAACGTAAAGTGATAGGTGTTGTACTGGGTCGGATAGCGCGCGTCTCCGAATTTCATGCGTGTGAGCTGCGAGATCTGTTTGAATTCGCTGCGGTTCCAGTTGTCGACCAGGAAAATATTGTAGTGATTGCGTGACGGCAATACCGTGTCGCCGGTCAGGGCAAAACCCGCCGGACGATTGGAGGAATACATGATGCCGGTCCGGTTCGGAAAGGTCACAAAACTCGCATCGAGATCGTCATACACATCGTTGGTAATCTGCTCTACCTCGCCGGATTCCACATGGTAGATGAATATATCCGACTGTCCTTTTTTGACGGCGCTCATCACCAGCGTGTTGTTGTCCAGCATGAAATTCATATTCTGTACCTGGTCGAACATATCGAGGGTGGTGACGGTACTCTTGTATTTGCGGTTGACGTCATAGATGATAAAATGGATCTTCCCCTCCTTATAATATGCGTAGGCGAGGCGGGTGCCCTTGGGATCCCAGGCCATGAGGGGATAATGCGGCTGCAACATTTTTTCGTTGGTGCGGATACCGCTTTTGTAGAGCACTTTACGGTTCACGAAATTTTCGTGGAGCACCACTTCATACTGACCACGTTTGAATTCCACCACGGCATAGGTCTGGCTTTTCGGGGCGGGATTGGGGGAGAAATGAAAAAAGTCTTTGTTGTCGTTGATCTCTTCCACCACGGAGATGGTTCCCTTCGGGAAATTCCGCCGGCCGCGGATATCCTTGTCGTAGATCTGTTCTTCTTCTTCCATAAAATCTTTCAGCACGTCCTTGAATTTCTTTTTACAGATTTTCATCGAAGCACTGTTGAGGTTGCGGTAGATTCGGGCGAGGTATAAGAAATACGTGACGTTCTCCTTTTTGTATTTGTTGGCGAAATAATACCAGAAAGCGTGGCCGGCAAGCTGTGGCTTTTCAAAAGCCATATTGTAAAAATTGGTGTAGCGGCCGGAGAGGACGGCGGATTTCAGCTGGTCGTCGAGGTCGGTGCTCCAGGGTTCGGCGACATACTGGATATAGCCGTCGGTGAGCCACTGCGGCAGGTCGAGCAGGGCCGAGTTGGCGGCCACTTCGCCGAGGTCGTCGCCGAAGAGGATGTTTTCGACCAGGATGCGGGCGATGCCTTCGCGGATCTGCATCCGGAGCTTGTTGTGGTCGTCCGTATAATAAAGAATGACTTTGTTGTTGACGAGTTTGGTAACGCCGCCGGACGACTGCCAGTCGAGGTTAAGTCCGATATTGGACTGTTCCATTTCATTGTAGCTGTTGTAGACGACGAGGTTGGCGCGGCGCTGCATGCCGTATTCCACCTGCTGTTCGATGCCGGTGAGTTCTTTTTCGGCTACCTGGGCCACATATTTTGCAAGGGGATCGCCGTTCTGGTTGAAGTAGGTGTTGAAATTCTGGGTCTGGTAATATTTCCACTTCATTTTTTTGAACTGGAGGCGGTTCTGACCGAATTCAACCGTATTTACCTGAGCATCAGCATAGAGAAAAAAAAACAGGGCGGAAAAAATGAGAAAAAATGCTTTCAACTTCAACTTATGCGGATCTTGCATCTGTATTGGGAATTAAGAAGAAATGACGGTTCAAGTTAAGACAATCCACAAAACCGGTGAAATAGATTTTGCCTGAAAACGAGTCCATGCTTTCGATTAAAATACTCACATTCAACCCGCTCCAGGAAAACACATACGTGCTATCCGATCAAAAAGATGCCTGTGTGATCATCGATCCCGGCGCTTATTTTGAAGAAGAAAAAGAGGCCCTCCTGGATGCCCTTCGTTCCGGCGGACTGATTCCTAACCGCTTGTTAAACACCCACTGTCACCTCGACCATATTTTCAGCAATCAGCTGATCACGGACGTATACGGACTCACCCTGGAAATCGGTGAATTCGAACAGCGCACCCTCGATTTCGCGCCTGCGGCGGGCGAACACTGGGGCCTGCCGGTGGCGGCCTATGTCGGTCCGGTGATTTACCTGAAGGAAGGAGATATCATTAAAATCGGCGACGACGAGCTGGAAGTGTTGTTTACGCCCGGCCATTCCGAGGGCCATATCGTTTTTTATTGCCGCAAGCAAGGGTTTGTGATCGGTGGGGATGTGTTGTTCCGCGGTGGCATCGGCAGAACCGATCTGCCCGGCGGTGATCACGCGTTGCTGATGAAGAGCATTAAAGAAAAACTACTGACCCTGCCCGATGAGACGGTGGTGTGGCCCGGGCATGGGGAGGAGACGACGATAGGGGACTGGGATTTATTGGGATATATCTGAGATTTATGGGATATGGATGCTGCATGGTTATCCTGAATCGTGCCAGCGCGAACACGAGATGAATCGTTAATACGGCACCGGCACTGCTGAGGATGACGGTGCGGGACGGTTGGTATTGCATCCTGAAATGGAAGTAATATCGAACCGATAAAGATCCATGTCCCACCAATCCCAGAAACATCCCACAAATCCCAGTTCCACTATATCCCAGTTCACGCGCGATCCCAGTCTAGAATGCTTTCGAAATCTTCAGTTGCACCCCTGCACTATTCTCCAACAACTTCCCATAATCAAACGCACCGCTCGCACTCAGCGTCAACGCATGCGGGAATTCTTTCGCGAGTTCAAGATAAGTGGACAGCTGCGATACGCCGCCGCTGAGGTCGGGGGCCGACTGATCGTGGACCGTGGTGGTGGAGACTGAACTGAACGTGCCGTAGTTGCGCGAGTAGGAAACCATCCCGCGGAATTTAATATCGAAAATAGATCCTTCCATGCCGCCGTGCAATGCCACGACGCGGTTATTAATGAAAGCATCCGCGGGATTGGTGGAGCCATAACGCAGGTTAAGATTCTGACTCAGCAAAGGATTGCCGATGCCATAGCCCTGGTACGACCAGCCGCTGGTATAGATCGCATTGTTATAATAATTTTCCGCGGTAGGGCGGCTGTTGCGCCCCTGGTCGTTGCTGTATAAGAATTCCACGACGACTTTATGCCACTGGATCTTGCTGTCGTTGTCTTTTTTGTTGGTGATGCTGATGCCGTTGAGACCGTCTTTGAGGTTGGCGAGGTGAAAGAGCGCGCCCTGGTCGTAGAAATTCTGGCGGTAGAGGAAGATATGGTAGTCGTTGAGTTCGATCTCGGCGCCCATGTCGACTGAGCCGAGGTAGTTGCCGATGCGGCGGCCCTTGTATCTTGTTTCGGTGGCCGCATGCAGGAGCGACTGGAATTTGCTGATGCTGTAGCCGGCGCCATAGAGCTGGTCTTCGCCGCCATACATCACCTGGTGGTTGAGTCCGCCGGTAAGGTGGATCGCCCAGTCGGGTTTACCGAGTCGGACATAAAAAGATTTCTGGTGCAGGTATGTGCTGAAGGGGCGGACAAAGGCCTTGCCGCCGGACTGCGTTTGTCCGAGCCATCCCATGCTGAAGCTTCCTTTGATGGCGAAGAGTCCGTCGAGGACGGGGATCGTATAAAAATTCGGCATCGAGATTTCGACCTGCGGGATGCCGGGCGCATTGCCGGATACGGCAAAGGCACCGGAGGAGAGGGAGGAGTCCACCAGTCCCATCGGTTCGCGCATACGGCCCGCCTTGATCTCGAACACGGAGAGCGCCATCTTCAGGTATCCTTCGACGATGGTGCCGTGGGTGGTGGAACCGACGTCGCCGCGCACGACGAGGCCGCCGCCCCAGTCGAGGAGCGGGTTATCGATGGTGTCATAATATTTATGGAAGGAGCCGTACACCGAGGTGGAGGCGCCGGGCAGCGGCGTGGCACCGTATTGATTTGACCGGAACCAGAAGGGCACGCGGTTGGGAAGGTTGGCGTTGACGCCGATGCCGATCTCGCTGTAGATCGTATTATCCTGGCTCATAGCCAGTGCGGAGACAAGAAGTCCCAGTACGGTTAAATGAAGTCTCATGGTACCCCAAAGCGTTAAAAATTATGCCATATTGCGCGATAACAAAATTTTGTGATGGGGAGGGGAAAAATGATTTGTCAGAGGCAACCGGAGCAGACTTTTTTTCGAATCAGCGGATTGCGTTGGCGGATGCCCGGGAGACGAATGATCGGGCTTTTTTCTAAGCGTTTTTACTGATAGAAACCGTCAAAACTGGGAGTAATCCGTGGATAAAGTGAAGAACTGCGTATTTCGCTGGCTGGTAACTTTATCAAAAGGAATTTGATGAAACAATTCTTCGCCTATTGTTTTTTTGTTCTCGGGCTGCTTGGGGTTGCTTACCGGCAGCTGCATCCGGTTACTGCCATCGTGGTGAAGAAAGAGAAAGCGGTAGTTGTCCAGATGAAAGACTCGGCTTTGGCGGTGAAGTAACTGATTCCTGCAATCACATTTCGTGG
>CAZZYD010000207.1:0-6951 GCA_964658175.1 uncultured Puia sp.
TGTCCACCCCATACAACCTGCCCGTCGTATTGTCGAATACCATATTGTTCAGCGTGGATACAGGGATCGAATAGCGCATCAGGCCGGTCTTGGCATCGATCTCAACCAGGCCGTTCCCATTGTTGACGATATACCCATGATGGGCAATGTCGAAAGCACTCTGGATATACCCGCCGTAATTGTCGATGTACCTGATCTGGGTTACAATGCCCGAACCCGGATCGATCGACGCAAAATAAACACCGCCGCCATGGGAATATAGACAATATAAAATATCCACGCTGGGGTCATATTGCAGGCCGAAAACCTGGCCGACGATATTCGATGGCGCGGAGGGCGTGCTTTCTATCTGGCCGGAAAGGGCATTCATCGTATACAGATTCCAGGGAGGATTGCCGGACGCATTGCCCTGAAAAAAATACCGGTGCTGGTTTGGATCGTACGCGGCGTTGTCGTTGACAAGCCAGTAGATGCTGTCTATCTGCGATAAGCGCGTCAGCATCCCGGACTGATAATCAAATCCGGCAAAGTTTTGATATTGCGCCTTGGCCTCACAAGGTGCGCCGGCGAGGAACGCGGCAACGAACAAATATTTCCAGTAAACCCAGGCGCATTTGTTCATAAAAGGAGAAAGCGGTGTCAGATAAGGTGAAGCAGTGATTCCGGCTGCCAAAAGGTACTGTAAATTGGTAAAAGAGCGCCCGCCCGGATTGGCTTTTTTTGGTACATTCATAGCCGGGCCTGTCCCGGTTGCGAACATATGAAAATACCTAAGCCCGATCTGAGTTTTTCTCAGATCATCAACATGAACGTTGGATTTTTCGGGATACAGTACAGTTTTGGCCTGCAGCAAAGCGCCGTCAACCCGATTTATGATTTTTTAGGCGCTACGCCGGACCAAATTCCCCTGCTCAACCTGGCGGGTCCGATGACCGGTCTCCTGATACAGCCGCTGATTGGTACCCTGAGCGACAAAACCTGGCATCCACGCTTCGGGCGGAGAAAACCTTACTTCTTTATCGGCGCTATTTTCTGCAGCATCTGCCTGTTCCTCTATCCATTCAGCAGTTCGCTCTGGATGGCTGTTGGATTGCTCTGGATATTGGATGCCGCCAACAATACGGCCATGGAACCCTACCGCGCGCTCATCGCCGACAAGCTCCCCTCCCATCAGCATGCCACAGGATTTCTTTCGCAGAGCTTTTTTACCGGGCTGGGGATCACCCTCGCCAATATTTCGCTCTTCGTATTTCAAAAAAAAATCCATGGCGAACACGGCAGTATTCCGTATTGGGTGTTTGCTTCTTTTTTCCTCGGATCCGTTTGCTCGATCGCATCGGTCAGCTGGTCGATCTATAAAACAGCCGAGTTACCGCCGACCACGGAAGAACTGGCGGCATTGCGTGCGCAGCAAGGCGGCTTCTATGCACCCTTTCAAGAAATCATGTCGGCGATCCGGCATATGCCCAAAGTGATGTGGCAACTGGCGCTGGTCTATCTTTTTCAGTGGTATGCCCTGTTCTGCTATTGGCAAAATGCTTCTAAAAGCATCGCCCAATCCGTATGGAAAACATCGCCTGTTCAAAATAAATTACTGTATGAAGAAGCCGTCGGCTGGACCGGACTGGTGAACGGCTGGTATAATGTGGTCACGTTTCTTTCAGCTTTTGCGCTGGTGGGCCTGGCGAAAAAGTTCAGTCCGAAAATGGTTCATTTCAGTTGTTTGCTGCTGGCTGGTTTCGGCCTGCTCGCTTTTCCCCATATAGAGAATCGATGGTGGCTGTTCGCCCCGATGACGGGATTTGGCATTGCCTGGGCCTCCATGATGGGCGTACCCTACCTGATGGTCGTAAATAATATTCCGAAAGAACGCTACGGCGTCTACATGGGTATTATCAATATGATGATCGTTGTTCCGATGATCCTGCAAAATCTTAGCTTTGGGTTTGTCCTCAAACATTTGCTGGATAATAATCCCGGAAATGCCATTTCTTTTGCGGGCGGTCTGCTCCTGCTAGCGGCCCTGTCGACGCTGCTGATCAAGACGGAGCATTCTTCCGGCACAATGGACAGGCCCATGGTTTCGATGGGACATTAACCGAAAATCCGCGCATGTATCAATACCCGCTGCATCAAAAAATAAATGCCCTGCTGCCGCAAAACCTGGATCTCCGGAATCATGACAATGGGTTCTATGCAAGACTGCTGGCCAACGCAGATACCATCCAGACCCTGTACCAGGCAATCTATAAAGATCATCCGGCCGGCGATGCAGGCTTTGATACCCTGCTGCAATGCGTTGTGGATGCCTATACCAACCGGCCGCCTGAATGGAAAAGAAAAGACGCAGCGAAAGCGCCTGACTGGTTTCTGAGTAACCGCCTCAACGGCATGAGTCTTTATGTCGACCGGTTTGCAGGCAACCTCGCAGGAATGAAAGAAAGACTCACCTACTTTCAAAAACTCGGGATCAACCTGCTGCACCTGATGCCGATCTTTGAAAGTCCGCCGGAAGCCAGCGACGGTGGGTACGCTGTCAGCAATTTCAGAAAAGTGGATGCGCGGTTCGGTGACATCGAAGACCTGCGTGCCCTTATCCGTGAAATGAACGACAGGGATCTTTTCATCATGCAGGACATCGTGCTCAACCATACGTCTGATCAGCACGACTGGGCGCTGCGCGCGAAACAGGGAGATGCAGCCTGCAAAGATTTCTATTATTTTTTTCCCGACCGCCGCCTGCCGGACTGGTACGACCAAACGATGCCGGAAATATTCCCTGAATCTGCGCCCGGAAATTTCAGCTTCAACACCGAATTGAATGAATGGGTGATGACCGTTTTTCACCGTTACCAGTGGGACCTGAACTATACCAACCCCCTTGTGCTCACCAGCATGCTCGACAATATTTTTTTCTATGCCAATCTCGGCGTCGATATCCTGCGGATCGATGCACCGGCCTTCATCTGGAAATCGCTGGGTACTACCAGCCAGAACCTGCCCGAAGCGCATACGCTGCTCCGGCTCATCAAATGTTGCGTGGAGATCGTGGCGCCCGGCATGGCCATCCTAGGGGAAGCCATCGTGGCGCCGCAGGAAATCATGAAGTATTTTGGGACGGGTGCTTTTGCCGCCCGCGAATGTGATTTTGCCTACAATGCCACCCAGATGGCCCTGCAATGGGATGCCCTCGCCACCGGAAAAACCATGCTGATGCGATCTGCCCAGCATGAGCTCCAACAAAAACCGATCGGCAGTTCCTGGATCAGCTATACCCGCAGCCACGACGATATCGGCTTCGGATTTGGCGACGAGGCCATTCGGAATGCAGGTTATGAACCCTACCACCACCGGAATTTCCTGAAGGAATTTTATTCGGGAACATACCCCGGGTCTTTTGCCAGCGGTGCCCTTTTTTCCAATAACCCACGCACCGGAGACGCGAGAATCAGTGGCAGCCTGGCTTCGCTTTGCGGATTGGAAAAGGCCCTCAGCGGCGGAAATCAAAAAGACATCCGGCTCGCGGCAGCACGCATCCTGCTGATGCAGGCCATGAGTTTTTATATCGGCGGACTGCCCATGATGTTCTATGGGGATGAGTTCGGATCCCTCAACCAGTACGATTACCTGCTCGATGCCAGCAAGAGTTATGACAACCGCTGGATGCACCGCCCGGTCATTGCCTGGGAAGAAATGGATCATGGCGACAAAAACGATTCGATCCGGGCGTTTCTTTTCCGCGGCACTCAAAAACTACTGCGGATGCGAAAGGCACTCGACCTGCTGACGGATCTGAATAATATTTCCTGGCTGTCACCGTCCAATGAACACATCGCCGCATTTGTCCGTACCGATCGGAACGCCAGCCTCTACTGCCTCTTCAATTTCAGCCCCGAGGAAACCAGCATGGACTGGACATTCATGCCGAAGGCGGCGCGACCGGAGACGATTGTGACTGACTACGCGGAACAGGTGAAAATCAGCCAGGCCCAGCGGGAGAAACCCCTGTTTTTCAAACCCTACGGCTTCTACCTGCTGCTGCGGTAGCGTGTGGAAAGCGGTGGCCCGGCTTTTGAAGTGATAATCAAAATTTCAAACATGAAAAAAGCATTATACCTGATTCTGGCAGGCGTCGCCATCGGCATTTTAGTAGCACCAGCCAAAGGTTCAGAAACCTGGAAGAAACTCATGGACGGCCTCGACGACATGAAGGACAAAGCAAAAGACTCCGCAGACGATCTGGCCGATACCGGAAAGGACCTTTACACCAAGGGAAAATCCGGAGCGCAGAAGGTCGCCAAAGAGTGGTAGTCTGGGGATGCAATAAAAAAAGAGCGGTGTGGTCACCGCTCTTTTTTTTGTCTTTTATATTGGCTACTGCAGGCTTGATCCCGCATCGCCCATACCCTGCGCATGCATATCCTTGCGTTTAAACAGATTCAGGTCCATCTTTCCAAACCGGTAAGAGAACACTACCCGCACGAGTTGCGGATCTTTCAACCGGTCAAATTCCTGCGCGAAATACTTACTTTGGCTGTACTGGTCGCTCCAGCGCGTGCGGAAGATATCCGTCATGCTCACGGTGATCGATGCTGCATTGTTCTTGAGGAAAGATTTTTTGATCGCCAGATCCATGCCGTAGAATGACTTGATATATCCCTGCGACGTGCTTTGCGTGGTCGATCCCGGAGGTCCGAACTGATTGGCATTCTGGTTTACGGGAAGATTCGTCTTCGATTGGTAGATGGCGGTAAACTGGATGGTAAAATTGGCCGGCAGTTTGAAATTACTGTTGAACTTTCCAAACCAGCTCCACAAGGCCGGCTGCGAAGGCTGATTGAGGTTGTCAGTATTAATATGCGAATTATATACGTTGAGGTTCGTTGAAATGTCCCACCACTTGGTTAGTGTATTCGTGGACGTGAGTTCCGCCCCAACGGTGTAGGCATTGTTGGCATTTTCGTAGCTGTTGATCAGCACCGGCTCTCCCACCGGATTAACCGCACTATCCTGGTTTCGGGTGATCAGGTTGCTGGTATACTTATAATAAGCCGAAAACAGCAGTGTATTGTTGTGCGGAAAATTCTTGATATAAGACATCTCGAAGGAATTGGTGAATTCCGGAACGAGGGCCGGATTACCGCGGGTGATGTTGAGTGTATCGGAATAGTCCGTGTAAGGGATCAGCTGAAAGAAACCCGGACGGTTCACTTTGCGCGTTGCACTTAACTGCAGCTCCTGGTCATGATTGAGTTTCTGACTGAGAAACACCGATGGAAAAATCGTAACCGGATAACTGTTACCGAAATGCTGACCGGTATTGTGCAGGTCGCCGGAATAGTTTGAACTTTCACCACGCAGGCCGAGCGCATAGCCAAACTTGCCAATGGCGCTGGTGAAATTGATATAGGCGGCATAGACCCGGCTCACGCTGCTGTAATCCGTCGTTCCCAGGGGTTCGATGATTTTACCTCCGTTGTCATCCACGTTGAATGTGTTGTTTGTATTGCTAAGCTTCTGTATGCTGGTGCGGAGTCCTGCCTCGAGTTTCGATTTTTTATCTTTACCGAGCGGGTCGGTGTAGTCGGTCTGCACCGTGAAAAAAGCGGGTCCTGCCGTACCGACCACCTGCTGGCGTGTGGTGGCATCTACAGGGGATCCGGGCTGACCGGAATAATAATCCGTCGTATAGTTGGCAGACCCCGTGGAAGTGACGCCGAAGTAGGAACCATCGGCCGTGAGCTGTTCACCGTCTTTTGCAAACAGGTGTTTCATCCCCACCTGGACACCGTTGACATCAAATTCACGTTTATTGTCTGAGTGACGCAGCGAGTAGTTGCTGGTGTTGCCCGTGCTCCGGACCGTATCTGTCTGAATGTTGGATACGTCGGTGGGATCGAATGACCCATGCACTTTTATATAGGATGCGGATAGGGTTGTTTTGTTGCTCACGAAATAGTCGAAGCCGATCTGACCGAACATGAAATGCCCTTTGTTTCGGTACACATCCTGCTGAATCAGGTGCGTGGTATCACTCAGAAAAGTGAGCCGATCCGTATTGCCGGTCGTTTTCCCATTAAAACCATTATACATCCCGTTAGCGGTAATATTCACCTTGTTCTGGCGCAGGTTAAAACTCACCAGGGTGTTTGGCGCACCGTGTGAATCCATCCCGGCGGAAATGCTTCCATTGTATCCCTGCTTGCGGTTTTTCTTCAGGATGATATTGAGAATCCCCGCACCGCCGCCCGACGCATCATATTTCGCGGATGGATTGGTCATCACTTCCACGCTTTCGATGGCATCCGCCGGAATTTCATCCAGGGTAAGGGTCGTGGGCCGGCCATCTACAAAAATGGTCGGGTTGGATCCGCGGAGGGTCACATTGCCATCGATGTCGACATTTACAGACGGCACATTGCGCATCACATCCAGGCCGGTGCCGCCGGCACTGACGATATTCTTGTCTACATTGAATACTTTCTTGTCCAGCTCCAGTTTCATCGTCGGCGCCGAAGCGGTAACCACCACTGCACCCAGTGTGCTCACGCTGTTGGCCAGTTTAATGGCCCCCATATCCTTGTCGAAAGAAGGAATATTACCATAGGGATTTGAATTGCCGGATTTACCCGCGTCGGCGCCGGGCGCTGAAGCGATCATGAACGAGGCATCCTGGCTTTTGTATCCCGTGGCGGATACGCGCAGGACCAGCTGCGTATAAATCGGAAGATCTTCGAAATCAAATTCTCCATTGGATTTGGTTTCCATGCCCTTCACCAGCACGAGTTTCTTCTTTTTGGCGCTCGTGTCGCTCACGGATTTCAGGACGATCGCGGATACGCCGCCCATGGGCTGCCCCAGAGAATCCGTCACTTTGCCGTATACGCGGCCGATGGCTGGTGGCGGACCACCTTTCGCACCACCGGGTTTGGCACCCGGTGCCTGTGCGAA
>CAZZYD010000208.1:0-6932 GCA_964658175.1 uncultured Puia sp.
TGAAAATAAATTTCGGGGTGAAGGTCGCCTGCGAATTCTTCTGGTATGTGAATATGAACGCGCGCGGTTTATTAAATGAATCGATGCCCGTAAAGCCCTGGGCCACCAACCGCTGGTACATTGAATTGCCCGAACCCAGGAAAGTCGTATCCTTTATCCAGTCGCTGGCATACGTGTTGGACGCAGGATCAGTTCCGGATGTGTTTCTCATCACCACATAGTATCCGTTTGGTATTAAATCCAAAAAGTCGACAATGCTTTTGCGTTTGGCCTGAGTGGTGATGTCAAATTGAAAATTATATTGACGGGTGACGCCACAGACCGCATCACTGTTATATTGTCCTGGACCGGAGGCCACGTTGAACCAGGGTTGAAATGTCACCGGATCAAAAACATTAAAAATAACGTTGCCGATCCCGCATACGCTGGCAATGGCGCCCGTG
This sequence comes from uncultured Puia sp., assembly GCA_964658175.1. Lineage (GTDB taxonomy): Bacteria > Bacteroidota > Bacteroidia > Chitinophagales > Chitinophagaceae > Puia. The sequence goes on from CAZZYD010000208.1 coordinate 444, forward strand.
GAACCGTTGACCTGAATTTCCAGGTCCGATGCAGCGCTGGCGGCAGTCGGAAACACCCCGTTCTTTATATATAATTCGTCGTTGTGCAGGGTATACTGCCATTTTCGGTCAGCCGAAATGTTCACGCCGCTGAGCAAAGATTTCAGGTGCTGGTAATAATGAGACTGATTAAAACCCGGCCCGCTGCGGAGCGAATCGATATAAATAAAAGAGAATTCATTCCAGTGATAAGCATTCGTGCCGGTTGGCACGATGGAGGTTCTCCAGTAGTAAACCGTACTGTCCTGGTAGAGGATGCCCGGATCAAACTCCAGCAATCCGCCAATGGAATTCACCGTTTTCGACACTTTACTGGTTGAATTGAACAATTCTGTCGTGTCGATTTCCATGGCGTACGGAATGGACGGCGCAAATGGATTTGAAGTGGACGCATACAATTTCTGATTGGGGATCGTGGTAATCGCGTAGTTGTATGGATAAATCGGTGTGAGTTCGTCCTGATAAATAAATACGGAAGTGGTAACGGTATTATTGTTCAGCGTGGTCTCGGTTACATCGTTGTCGGCGTTGATGGTGATGGTCAGCATATTGGTGCCCTTGTCGCGGGTGGCCACGATCGGAATATCCAACTGCACGGAATCGGAGTATTTTGTTCCCAGCAGTCTCTTACGCAGCACTACGGCGCTCGACCCATCAGGGAACTTTCTCGTGATCAGCAGCGTGATCGAATCATCCACGGCTTTTCCGAGATTATAAAAGGTAGCACTTAATTTAAAGCTGTTGTCAGACACCGAAACAAAGGATGGACTTACGACCACATTCGGAGTTTCGATATCATAGTCAGGAAGTTTTGCTTCACTGATGGTTAGTGCCGGATCTCCATGGATATTCATTTCCTCTGCATGGGCACGGGCGAGAAAATCGAGGGGCAATGCGGCGACGGTGGCAGCGGCGGCGTCCAGTTGTACGGTCCCGATTTGTTTGCCATAATCCTGGTGAGCCAGCAGGTTATAAAGATTTGTCAGAATGATATTCAGGTAATTCACAACGCCGAAATGCGTACTGGCCACAAAAGCGATGGATCCCTTGTCCTTGATCAGTACATAGGACTCAGAAAGCGTTTTTGAAAGGGTGAGTCTGCCCGGATCATACGTATAATAGTTGCCGGCGTAACATCCGTTTACATAAAATACCGGATATTTTCCCTGGTTATTGTATACGGAAGGGTCATCGAGGTTAAACCCAAGGGATGACGCGGAAGAATGCCCGTAATAGGTGAGCATTCCGAGCCCGTTGACGAAAAGCGAAGGAAAAAGATTCGCGCTCACCTGGTTGTTGGCATCTACCGTCGAGGAACAAAAACGATAGACATTTGCGCCGAATAGGGTGTCGCTGATAATTTGCGCATAACTGGCCATCGAATTGCACAGGATGCTTTCCAGGAACGGATCCGTGGCGCCGGTGACGTGGATGATATTTTTTCTCCAGCCACGGTGCGCAAAATCATTGATGCCGTTTTGTTGGGCTGCTTCGTATTCTTTTACTTTATTCAAATAAATTTCAACTTCCGGTCCGCTGATCGCGCCGATGCGGCCAATCGGAGTCACTGCAACAGGGTGCGCCCCATCCAGTGAGCTCAGCATCACGTCCGAAGCAGGATACCCAAAGGTAGGCACCAGGTTCAGCTGGTCGGTAGCGGGGTCAGATTCGTTGGTTCGGTAGTCATTGTATGCCATTCCGCGGCCGAGTAGGAGCACGAACTGCGGTTTGATGGCAAAACTGTTACGTGCATAGTTGAGAAAATTCTTTACCGACAGCGGGTGCTTTTTAATACCGAAGCCAAACTGGTCCACGAGCTCGCCAATCTCCATGATCTGCGCATTGTAGCCGCCACCCTGTGGGGAACTCCGATAATTTTTATAATCAACCACCGGATTATTTCCATTGCTTCCGGTATACAGTTGCGGGTTGCTGATGATCAGGTAATTTCCCTGGCTGATCGGATCGCTGAACTGAACAAAATTCTTTTGCGTAAGGCCGGTGATTGTTTTTATGTTGGAAAGATCTTCGTTCACGAGAATCAGTTGACGGTCCACCGCGGTGCCGGCCAGCAGAAATGTAAGTGTGCCGCCTGATATCAATGCATTGAAACGCTGGCCCGTGGCCATGTCGTACAGTACGGGCGTGGACGCGCCGGCATTGAAATTGGTAATCTTCAAAAAATACCCGCTTGCCTTTGCGGGAAGGGTAAATGGAAAGTTGGACAGGCCACCGAAATTGAACTGCCGCGGATAATTGAGTTCATAAAAAGAAACCACGAGTCGATCGGAATAAGTTGTTGCCTGCGACAGGTTGATGAACTGCAGATTGGTGGAACTGGTATTTAAGCTAGCGACGGGAACCGGAATGTCCCGCACGATATCGTTAAAGCTGTTGAGCGCGGTATCCTTGATCAGGGTATTGTTTAGTTTGACCTGGATGCGGCGCAGGGTATCGGAACAGCCGGCAGCTCCGAATTTGACGTCGGCCGATGGTCCGGCTGGATAGATGAAAAGATTATTCTGGTTGTCAGACAATGGCGCACCCGGAGACACATAATCCGAGCTGAAGAATTCACCCTGATCGTACGCGGATGAATATATATATTCCTCAATCACTTCCGCAAAACCGGCATTGATCTGGTTGCGGAAGTAGCTGCCTGTTTTATACATGAAGTAGGGTTCAACAGGCAAAATATTTGCAGACGTGTCGCTGGATTGCACGGTGTAATGGAGCGGTGATCCGGCGGTATTCACGGTCAGGAAATAAGTGGCCGTATCTGTTTCCAGGCTCCATTTATCCGTGTGCTGGTAAGCTGGATTCCGATACAGCGGCTTGTCGGGTTTTCCGTCGTTCATCTGTCCCCAGAACTCGATGTAATCGTTGCTGCCAAGGGGCCCGGAGGCGATAGAGGTATATACCGGCACTTCCACACCATTTCTGAACAGCTGAAAATACTGGGCCGGGGTTGATCCGATGCCGGCATTGGCCAGCACGGTTTGAGGAATGCGGTATAATCCGTCGGCGCCGACCTTGAATTTGAAATAGGTTTTATTGAAATCGATCCATTCGTTGTTGTATGTCTGGGCCGCGGCACCAAGGGCCATGAGTGCCAGGCAGATACTCAGCAAAGGTTTATAAAAATGAATCAGTTTCGGTTTCATGGTTGGGTTTCAGGGTTTCTCTAAGGACATATCATTTCTTTTTTCCTTTCTTTTTCGGGTCGGCCAGATCAACTTTCAACGAAAACACATTTGTATACAATGGGTTTGACTGATTTGCCAGGTTGGTAAAAGCGTAGTCGATCTGGATGTCGCCGATTTTAAATCCGGCACCGATGGAAGGCTGGTAGATCCAGACCTTGTTGTGATTGGTGGTGTCCCGGTCATCCAAAACCTGTTGAAAATTGTTGATGCCCGCTCTTACAAAAAAAACATTATTATATGACAATTCCAATCCTGCCCGCGGATCAATGCTTATTGGGTTAAAGGTCAGGGCGGTATTGCGTTTGCCGTCGAACGTAATATCAAAATCTGCTTCTGCCAGCAGGCTTATTTTCTTTGTCAGCCGGAAATTATAGGAAAAACCGGGAATAAGCTGGGGTGCGGTCAGTTCGGTTGATTTACTCGGTATATCGTTTTGGGTTACATAAAAAACTTCTCTCACCTGCTCATTGATGCTGTACGACCAGGCATTGAAAGTGGTTGTCACGTCTTTGGCCACCAGACCAAATTTCCAGCGGTCCCCGATGACCTGTACCGCGGCATCGAAACCAAAACCCCAGGATTTCGCAAAATCGCCGGCCGTGCGGTGGATGATCTTTGCGTTGATACCGAAATTGATCTTGGTATGGTTGCTGGTTTTCACCTGCTGGGCAAGGGAAACGATAAAGGCGTAGTCTGCCGATGAAAAAGTGGTGATATTGCTGAAATCGATGCTGCCATCCGGCTGTACCAGAAAAACAGTGTTGGGGATATCATCCACGGCGAAACGCAGCAGGGTCAGTCCCAGGGTCCTTTTATTGTCTTTCAGCGGCAGCACCAGGTTGGCATAATCGTATTTACCGATGCCGGCAAAATATTCGGCATGCATGAGGTTCAGCTGCGGACTGGTGCGGATATCTGCCAGCGCTGCCGGGTTCCAGTATCCCGCCGTACCATCCGATACGGACGCCACCTGCGCATTGCCCATGGACATGCCGCGCGCGCCGGCGCCGATATTTAAAAATTCATTGGAATATTTGGCAAACTGAGCGGTCACCCGAAGTCCGGAGAGAAGCGAAGCAGTGATTAAAAAAGCAAAAATTTTGGTGTAGGCGGGGACCTTTGTGCGTACCATAAACTTTGATCTAACGCGTTTTTATTCAGAATATTGCGCCGAAATACGGACGCGAATATCCCTTACTTTTGCCTAAATTCCAGATAATTAAGTATGTCACTTACAGGAGAACTCTTATGGCGGGGAATGATCCAGGATATCATGCCGGGTACCGAAGAGCGGCTGGCTGCGTCTATGACCACCGGATACATCGGTTTCGACCCTACGGCAGACAGTCTGCACATCGGCAGCCTGGTACCCATTCTCCTGCTGGTCCACCTGCAGAAAGCAGGACATAAACCCCTGGTGCTGGTAGGTGGTGCCACGGGAATGGTCGGCGATCCGAGCGGAAAAAGTGAAGAAAGAAACCTGCTCGACGAAGCCACGCTCCAAAAGAATCTCACCGGCATCCGCAAGCAGCTGGAAAAACACCTGGACTTTAATCCGGCCCTGCCCAATGCGGCGGAAGTCGTGAATAATTTCGACTGGTTCAAAGACTTTCGCTTCCTTGATTTTATCCGGGATGTCGGAAAGCACATCACGGTTAATTACATGATGAGCAAGGACAGTGTGAAAAAAAGACTGGAGGGGACCACCGGTATGAGTTTTACGGAATTCACCTACCAGCTCGTGCAGGGCTATGATTTCTACTGGCTTTATCAAAATAAAAACTGCCAGCTACAAATGGGCGGCAGCGATCAATGGGGAAATATCACCACCGGCACCGAACTGATCCGCCGCAAGGCCGGGGGAGAGGCGTTTGCTTTTACCTGTCCCCTGATCACAAAATCCGACGGTGGTAAATTCGGTAAATCGGAACAGGGAAATATCTGGCTGGATCCGGCCAAAACATCTCCTTATCTTTTTTACCAGTTCTGGCTGAATGCGTCCGACGAGGATGCGGCCAAATGGATCCCCATCTTCACTTTTCTTTCGAAGGAGTCGATCGGTGATCTTCTGCAACGGCAGGCTGGCGACCCTGCTGCCCGTCTTTTACAAAAAACCCTCGCGCGGGAAGTGACTGTATTTGTTCATGGCGAGGCGGCTTATCAGCAGGCGCTCATCACCACCGAAAGATTATTTGCCAATCAGCAGGCGCCGGTGGAATCACTGAGCGCCGCCGAACTCGAATCCATGGAAGGGATCGTGGTGATTGAACTTGGCCTCAAAAAAATCCAGGATGGCATCGACATCGTTTCCCTGCTTGCCGAAACGGGAATACTGCCGAGCAGGGGCGAAGCAAGAAAGCTGGTGCAGCAGGGTGGCGTAAGTGTAAACCGAAAGAAAGAAAGCGATATCGCGTTTGTCGTGAATGCCGGGTTACTGCTTCACGGAAAATATATCCTGCTGCAGAAAGGCAAGAAAAATTTCTATCTCATCAAAGGCGCCTGACCCCGATTTTGGTCATCCGGTTTTTTCGCCCAGAGATTTCTCCCGAGATAAAAAGCAATGGTCCCACTGGCAATCAGCAGAAAGCCCAGTAAGGCCGCCTTTCCCGTAAAAATAAAAATCGCCAGCCAGCTGATGATCGAAATGATCACGGGCAGCGGATACAGCGGCATTTTAAATGGAAGGTCTTTGCGGCCGTTTCGCCTGCTCAGCAAAAAGATCCCGATGGCCTGGGCGATGAACTGGATCAGGATGCGCATGGCCAGGATGCCGCTGATCACCGATCCCATTTTAAAAAGCATGCTGAAGATAAACGCCATCGACCCGAGAAACAGGAGCGATATGGTGGGAAATCCCTTGGTCGGGTGCAGCCGGGCGAATATTTTGAAAAATGCCCCGTCGCGGGCTGCCGCGAAAGGTACGCGGCTATAGCCCAGGGTTGCGGAGAACAGTGAGGCAAAAGCCACGATCAGAATAATGACGGTAACGACATTCGCTGCCGTTTCGCCCGACACCTGCCGGATGAATTCGCTCACAATGCGGTCGTTGTGCATGGCCTGATGCCAGGGGATTACGCTGGTAACAGCCAGGTTCATGGCGATGTACAGGCTGGTAATGCCGATCACCGAGATCAGCATGCTGCGCGGAATATTTTTCTGCGGATTTTTGATTTCTCCACCGAGCTGGCACACGTTGTAATACCCGAGAAAACTGTAGATGGTTTTTACGGTGGCAGTTCCCAGC
>CAZZYD010000209.1:0-6921 GCA_964658175.1 uncultured Puia sp.
CCGGTTTTGAGGCAAGGATATACGATGGCCGGTTGCCTTTTTTTGTCAGCGCCATCAGCGTAAACTGGCTGACCAGCAATATTTCTCCGTTCCTGTCTTTTACCGATTGATTCATCACACCGGCATCATCGGCGAATATGCGGAGGTTGACGATTTTGTTGGAGAGCCATTCGATGTCTTCGGTGTTGTCGGCGTCTTCGATGCCAAGGAAGACTAATAATCCGGATTGAATGGATGAAATGGTTTCTCCTGCTACGGTTACTGAGGCGTGTGTGACGAGTTGGATGAGGGCTCTCATGGATTGCTAATGTACGACGTGGGGACTGGGATTCAGTGGGATGATGCTGGGATTGGTGGGACATGGATTCCGCACGTCATCCAGCTCGGGGCGAACAACACACCAGTTGCTACCCTTGCGCGCCGGTATACATACCCCAGGCTAAAGCCAGGGGTTATTCACCGAACATGGATGAATTGGATTATTTTTATGCAGTCATGATAGACGCATCCAAAGAAATAAGTTTCACTACCGCCCGCTCCGGCGGCAAGGGCGGACAAAACGTAAACAAAGTCGAAACCATGGTGATCGGGTTTTTCCATATCGCCAACTCAAACCTCCTCACCGACGAACAAAAAGAAATCCTCCAGCACAAACTGCAGTCAAAAATGAATGCCGACGGTTTTCTTTTCGTCAAAGCACAGGAATCACGTTCGCAACTGGAAAATAAATCGCTGGTGGTGGAAAAAATAAACGCGCTCATCGAACGCGCCCTCATCAAACCAAAACCCCGGAAACCTACCAAGCCCAGCTTCGCCGCCAGACAAAAACGCATCGAATCAAAAAAGAAAAAAGGCGAAATCAAAAGCCATCGCAAAAAAATTGACCGGCACGAATGAAGAGATGCCGCTATATCATACCGATTGCCTTTTTGCTGTTCTTCTCCGGTAAAGAACAGCCGCCACCGCCCAATGTCATATTCCGCTTTCAGCTGACATTTGAAGACGAACCGCTTCGTCTTAAAAAAGAATATACCAATGCCTACGGCGAAACTTTTTCCCTCAGCATGGTTCGTTTTTACCTGTGCAAAATGGGCCTGCAGGTTTCCGATACGGCCGGCGCCTCTTTTATCGATCCCTCCCTACCGAAATACACGCTGGTTGACCTCCCCGACTCCGGCATGATATCCATTCCCATGCGTATCCGGCCCGGATCCTACCAGTTTATCCGCATGCAAATGGGGGTCGACAGTGCAGACCAAACGCAGGGCGCGCAAACAGGCGCCCTCGATCCCATCCACGGGATGTTCTGGACCTGGAACTCCGGCTATGTCACCGCCAAAATCGAAGGACGATCGAATTTCTCCACGCAACCCTTTCATGCGATCACTTATCACCTCGGCGGCTACCGCAGTCCCAACGCCACCGTACAACAGGAAATCGTGGCGGCATCCAAAAACAATCCGTTCATCGTGCGCGACCAGTCGGTGACCTATTTTGATTTCCCGATCGATGTGGAAAAACTTTTCTACAGCCCGTTTGCTTTCCGGATCCGCGAAACTCCCACCTGCACTACGCCTGGTCCGCTCGCCAAATCCATCGCCAACAATTTCATGCACTGTTTTTCATTCGACTATACCGATCCGGCAAAACCGTGAAATACGCGTTCATCATATGGATGCTCGCTTGCGTTGGGTTTATCGTCTACCAGGTGCCCGCGTTTCGCGTGCCGCCCGGATTTCCCGCACCCGCCTATCCATTCAAAAACAATCCGCTGACGCCAGCCGGTTTCGCACTCGGGAAAAAACTTTTCTACGACGGCCAGCTTTCGAAAGATGGTAATTTCCCCTGCGCTTCCTGTCACCAGTCCTTCGCCGCCTTTGCCACTTTCGAACACCGACTGAGTCATGGCTTCAATAACCAGTTCAGCTATCGCAACGCGCCTGCCCTCTTCAACCTCGCCTGGCAAAAAGAACTCGACTGGGATGGCGGCATCAACCAACTCGAAGTGCAGCCGCTCAACCCGCTCCTGGACCCCCATGAGATGGCTGAAGCGCTGCCGGCCGTCATCAGCAAATTACAGGGCGACAAATCTTATCCCCCGCTTTTCAAAGCGGCTTTCGGTTCTGCCGACATCAACTCCCAACGCATCCTGCGTGCACTCACACAATTCACGGTGTCGCTCGTATCCGCCAATGCAAAATATGACCAGGTGAAACAGGGTCGGGCCATTTTTACACCCTTTGAAAAAACGGGCTATGGAATCTTTCAGCAGAAATGCGCGCGCTGCCACGCCGAACCGCTGTTCACCGATCTCAGTTACCGTAATACGGGCCTTGCCCTGGATTCGACGCTCAAAGACTTCGGTCGTATGCGGATCACCGGTAGTTCGGCAGACTCACTCCGGTTTAAGGTGCCCAGTCTCCGGAATATCTATTTGACGGCACCCTATGGGCACGATGGCCGCTTCGCCACCCTTACCGATGTGCTGGACCACTATGCCCATGGCGTGCAGCCGGGTCCGAGCCTGGACAGCGGGCTGGCCAGGGGCATCCCGCTCACCGACAACGACAAATACTACCTCATCTCTTTCCTCGGCACGCTGACAGACAGCAGCTTTGTGAATGATAAAAGATTTTCTGAACCTTAGTTTAGTAATTTTGCGCCATGGCCGGGATCAAACAGTTAGCAGGACAAACGCTGTGGTATGGAGCAAGTTCCATTTTCGCCCGCTTCCTCTACTACCTGCTGACCCCTTACCTGACCTATAAATTCCGTGGAACGCCCGACTATGGCGAGATGAGCCTGGTCTATGCCCTCATCCCTTTCCTGAATACGCTCACCCTTTTTGGCTTTGAAACCGCTTATTTCCGGTATGTCCAGAAAAAAGAACACGAACAGGCCGTATACAATACCATCAACACTTCGCTGTTCATCAGCACCACGATCATCACGTTCCTGACCATCTCTTTCAACAAACCCATTGCGTCCTTTATCGGCATCGCCAAACACCCGGAATATATCTCCCTGAGCGCTTTCATTATTGCCCTCGATGCCCTGTCGGCCATTCCCTTTGCGCGGTTGCGCCACGAGAATAAGCCGCGGAAATTCGCTTTTACGCGGATCGCGGGCATCCTGCTCAATATTGCGATCGCCTATTTCTTTCTCTCTGTTTGTCCGGCCCTGCAGAAGCGGCATCCGAACAGCGTCTTCCTGATCGTCTACAATCCGAATTTCGGGGTGGGCTATGTGTTGCTGGCCAATATCGCGCAGTCGCTGTTCCAGGTATTTGCGGTCTCGAAGGAGCTGCTGAGTTTCAGGTGGAGCCTGGATAAGAAATTGTGGAGGGAGATCGCCCTCTATTCCTTTCCGCTGACCATAGCAGGTTTTGCCGGCATGATCAACGAGACTTTTGACCGGATCATGCTGCGGAAATGGTCGCCGTTGTCGGGCGACGCGGCGGTGTACCAGGTAGGGATTTACAGTGCCTGCTATAAGCTGTCCATCCTGATCACGCTGTTCGTGCAGGCTTTCCGGATGGGCGCCGAGCCCTTCTTTTTCCGGCAGTCGACCGAGGGCAATGCCCCGCGGGTATATGCGCGGGTGATGAAGTTTTTTGTGATAACGGTCTGTTTGATGTTCCTGCTCGTGGCGCTGTATCTGGATATCTGGAAGGGATTTATCCGGGATGAAAATATGTATGCCGGTTTGCGGGTGGTGCCGATTCTTTTATTCGCCAATATGTTCCTCGGTATATATTATAGTCTGTCGATTTGGTATAAGCTGTCCAACCGCACTTCTGCCGGGGCCTATATCACCCTGATCGGTGCAGGTATTACAATTATTATTAATTTCATTTTCATTCCTCATTTTAGTTACATGGCCTGTGCCTGGGCCACCTTTTTTTGTTATGGAACGATGATGGTAATATCCTATGTCCAGGGTCAAAAGTATTACCGCATTCCCTATGCCTGGAAAAAGCTGGTAACCTATATGGTAATTGTAGCTATATTATACCTTGTGCATCATGGCATTACGCATTACCTTCCAAATAAATTTTTGAATTATACAGTGGCTACGCTGTTTTTGGCACTATTTTCCTTATTAGTGTTTCGTGTTGAACGAAAAGAAGTTGACGCCCTCTTTAAACCTAAGAAAGTGGTGCCGGTCTGAGGCTCCGATGGCATGAGAATTGCATAAAGAAAATTGGATATATAAAGTTTTCGCGCCCGTTTACGGCATTTGGGAAGTAATGTGATTTAAGACTCTGATGTTGGTTCCATTTACCGCGGTTATGAGGGAAAAAACCAATATCTTAGCACGACTTTCGGTTGCCATCTATCTGCCTCCCCATCAGATCCCCCTTTATCCTAATTAACCATCGTTTTTTCGCCTTTGCTTCCATCTTTTTTAATCAAAACAATTATGCACGTCATCCGGCGCCTTAGATTTTTATTGCTAATAGGTCTAGCTGTTTATTTACTGCCGTCGTGCATTGATACAAGAAAAACAGTCTATTTCAACAATATCGGAGACACGATTATTAAGTCTCAACAATTTGATCTTCAACCGGTCATACAAAAATCTGATTTGTTGAATTTGTCTATCAGCAGCCTCAATCCGGAGGCTTCGATGATTTTCAATTCACCCAATACGCCCTCTGCGCCGAGTACTGCAAACAGTTCAATGACATTTGCCGGGTCCACCTTAACACCTAGCGCGCAGCAACTGGGTTATTTGGTTAATCAGGAGGGGACGATTAAACTTCCGATCATCGGAGATGTTAAAGCTGCGGGATTGACCAAAAAGCAGTTGGAGGATACGATTGCTTCTGTGCTGGCTGAAAAAAAATTATTGATAGATCCGATCGTCTCTGTTCGGTTTTTGAATTTTCGGGTAACGGTGATCGGGGAAGTAGGTAAGCCAACAACGATAAATGTTGTCAACGAGAAGATTACGATTCTGGAAGCGATCGGGTTGGCAGGTGATCTGACAATTTATGGGAAAAGAGAGAACGTGTTGTTAATCAGAGAGGATGACCATGAGAAGATCTTAAAAAGGATCAATCTGAATTCTCCGGATATTTTGTCGTCGCCGTACTACTATCTGAAAACCAATGACGTTGTCTATGTTGAGCCGAGGAAAGAGAAGACCCTGGCTACCAGCAGGACCCAGCAGCTGCTGCCGATCTTTATCAGTGTGTTATCATTCATTGTGATTTTGGTGAGCCAAATCATCCGGAACTAGCAAACATTATGGCAACATCGAAAAAAAATAGTGATCTGGAGAATGAAGAGAACATCTTCATTGAGCTGTTTAATAAATATTTACCGTACTGGCCTCTTTTCGCCATACTAAGTATTATTTCACTTGCCCTGACCTTCGTGTATCTCCATTACGCGATTCCCACATACGAAACCACAGCTACGATCTTGGTAAAGGATGAAAAAAAGGGTGTCGATGATTCTAACCTCATGGAACAATTAAATCTTTTCGGTTCCAAGAAACTGGTTGAAAATGAAATTGAAGTAATCAGATCGAGGACCTTATTCCATAAAGTAGTTGATAACCTGTATTTATATGCGCCGATTCAGAAAGAACAGCGTTTTAATTCTTTGCCTGCATATACTTACTCCCCGGTTGCGATAGAGGCCCGGTATCCGGATTCCCTGATCCAAACCGGAAAGAAATCCTTCTCCTACCTGCCTACTGAGCAAGCTGTCCTTTTAGGAAACAGAAAAATTCCGCTGAATACCTGGTTCCAGGACACTTCCGGGAACAAGCTTCGTTTTATCATCAATCCGAACTATGACCGGTCCCAAATCAACAATCCATATTTCTACTCTGTCCTGAATCCAAAATTGCTCGTAGATGCGCTGATCAGGAGAATTAAGATTCTACAGGCTACGAAGCTTTCTTCTGTGATTGACCTTTCATTGACAGATGCCATACCGAAAAGAGGCGAAGACATTTTAAACGATCTCATCAACGAATACAACAGGGCGGCCGTTGAGGATAAGAATATGCTGGCGTCCAATACCCTGCGATTCATCAACGATCACCTTGCTTCTGTGGCCGGTGAACTTGACTCTGTTGAAACGGGCATTCAAAAATTCAAAACACAGGAGAAAATCGTCGACATCAGTGCACAGGGCGAGCAATATCTTGAAAGTGTAACTGCTAACCAGGCCAAACTGAGTGAAGTCAGCGTCCAGATCGCTGTGTTGGACCAGGTTGAGAAATATGTAGAATCAAAATCTGACCAGCCCGGTATCGTTCCATCCACCTTTGGAATTACGGATCCCGTGCTGATGCAGCTTGTCGGAAAATTGTATGACCTGGAAATCCAGTATGAAGGGCTTAAAAAAACAACTGCTGAAAACAACCCCATTCTCGTTGCTGCCAAAAATGAAATCGAGCGCATCAAACCAAGCGTGCTGGAAAATATCAGAAGTCAGCGCCGCAACCTGGAAGCAGGAAAAAACAACCTCACTGCCACGAGCGAAGGCTACTCCTCCCTGTTGTTAACCATTCCGAAAAAGGAAAAGCGTCTGATGGAAATCAGCAGGCAGCAGATCATTAAAAACAATATTTACACTTACCTGCTTCAAAAAAGGGAAGAAACCGCGCTTACCTATTATTCAACCATTGCGGATACCCGGATTGTGGATCATGCGGAAACCTCGCTTCAGCCTGTTAGTCCCAAAAAATTGAAAATGCTGATGATGGCAATTGGACTGGCATTGCTGGTTACCATTGGTTATATAACTATCCGGGAAGGTTTTAACCGGTTTGTCATCTTCCGATCAGATATTGAAAACTATACTGACACCCCGATCATCGGTGAAATAAGCTTTATACCGAGCGCCGGTGCCCTCGTGGTAGAGGATGGAGGCCGATCTATCAGCGGCGAACAATTCAGAC
>CAZZYD010000210.1:0-6901 GCA_964658175.1 uncultured Puia sp.
TTCCATTTTTTGCACCGCCGCAGACAACAGCTGGTCTTCACCCGGAAGTGTTTCCGTCTTCGCATCTTTAAAGTCCGTGAGTAAAGCAAAATGAAGGTTGGTGTCGCGGTTGGCCAGAAACCTCACTTCCAAATGCTCCAGCAGGCCGTCGAGTTCTTTGGCATCATTAAACATGGAGGGAATGACGACCAGGGTCTTGAATTTTTCCGGAACGCCATCTGAAAAATCCATGCGGGGCATCACCATCGGCTGCACCAGCAGGGTCACCAGCCAGTTGATCAGCGAAATGGCGAGCTGACTGGTCGCAATCAGGGCAAGCAGACTCAATCCGGCCAGAAGCCAGGGATTCTGAATTCCATCCTCATAAGCTTTTTTGATCAGGGATCCGGAAAACAGGACAGCCATCAGCAAACTGGAGCCGATATACAGCAGGAGCGGAACCCGCTTCCCGGCCCGGTATATTTTTTCTTTCGCGGTCAGGCGCACCCCGCAATCCTTTTCAAGCTGCTTCCTTCCTTTTCCAATCAGGTAATAGCCAACATGAGCCGCGCGGTCTGCTTCCGCCGGTTTAAGTTCCGGGGCGTGCGAAGCCATCCGGATCGCGCGTTGCGCAATGGCGGTTTCGGTTTCATTGCTGCTTTTGGCAATTTTTTCTACCACATGACGGTATTCATCGCGGGTGCGAAAGTCCATCGTGGCATAGATGCCGTCGGCATCCTGCTGCAATATTTTTTCGACGGGACTGATCGCCTCGATAAAGTCGCGCCAGTTGTTGGTGCTGAGAAACCGTAAACTCCCGATGCTGTTACTGATGGATACCTGGTCAGCCGCCTGCTTCTGATTTTCCTGGTGCACGAGCTCATCGCTGGTCATGCCTTTCTCTGACAAACGTTGTTCGATCCAGCTGAGCGGCAAAGAAAAGGCAGCGCCTTTCCCCACGAGTCGACGGGTAAGTTCAGCCACGAAAGAACTTTCCATTGGCGGTCCGTAGCGCGCCATGTCGGCGATCACCAGGATCAGGCTTTTGGGATCTTTTTCGGCCGTCTCCGTCATCTGGTCCGCCCAATAGTCGGCCAGGTTCTTATTGATGCGGTCCTTGGCGATATGTGCCGCCAGTCTGCGCAGATTTTCAATCAGCGCGAGGCGGAGCATGATGGGAATTGCCCAGAGCTCGCCGAGTTTCAATTCAGCCACTTCCTGATAGGCTGCCGTGAAACTGCTCAGACTGCGGAGATCTACGCGGCCATCACTGTGTGCGATCAGCTCCAGCGCGATATCGTACACCCTCGGATAGCCCGCCGAAGGTCCTTTCGACAGCTGTGGCAATCCCTTGCTATAGCCCTTGGGTAAATGTTTTTTGCCGGTGTAGATTTGTTCCTCGATCAGGTAGAAATTGTCGAGCAGCCATTCCCCTGCAGGGGTGATCCGGCTGTTTTCCTTGGCCGATTCCGTCAGCAGGGCATATACTTCCAGTAAGATCTCTTCATTATCTGCCAGGCGCTTGAGTAATTGCTCCGGTGTGCGCTCTTCCGTTATCTGATGACTTTCTGCGAGCGTCCGTGCATAAGCCTCCATTTGCTCAAGACTAAACAATTCTGCGCGGATCGGAGGCTTCTCATTATCGTACTTGTGCATCAGGTTGTCTCCCAGAAAGGAGATACGCAGCTGCGTTAGAAATTCCTGTATTGGATTGTTCTTTACTTTCGACATCGATTTTTCACAATTTGCAGCGAGGAAAGGGTAAAAATACGCAAACAGGGCATCTGAAACTCAAAAACCTGTGGAGGTTTCGTATTCAGATGCCCTGTTTTGTAACAAGCAAACCATTATTTGGTTCTCTGTCCGCCCTGTTGATCATTTTGACCCTGCTGGATCGTCGATTTTGAACGCTGATTGCCGTTGTCATCTCCATGTTCATCCTCACCCATGTCTCCCGATGACTTAGCCCATTGTTTATCCTGATCCTTAGCTGTTACGCCATTCTGATCCTGTTTTTGATTCTTTGATCCTGTGTTCGGATTCTTCTGATCAGCCTGCTGCTGGTTTCCTTTTGACTGGTTGTCTTTTCCACTGGTTCCGCTGTTGTTGTTGCTGTTTTTAGACGTGTCCATAAAAATAAATTTTAGGAAATAATGAATAACTTGTCAACAATGACATCAATGAAAAAATAATACCAGGATCAGGCGCAGGATGTTAATCCGGGTCAACGTTCCTTCTTTCCCGGTAAATGTTATTTATGAAGGATGCGACGGCCATAGGCTTCCGCCCGGACCCGGGTAAACAAGGCGCCAAAATAGAGAATGATCGATGAATAATATACCCAAAGCATCAGGATGATGATGGATGCCGTTGCCCCATAAGTTGCCCCGATTTTTGAACTGCCCAGATAAAATCCGATAAGGAATTTTCCGAGCAGAAACAGCAGGGCCGTGAAGAAAGCGCCGATGATCGCATCTTTCCATTCGATGATGGCATTGGGGAGCACCTTGAATATAATCGTAAATAAAAACGTGATGACCACGAGGATCAGCAGGATGTTCACGAAATAAAACACTTCCACTACCCCTACTGAAAAATACCGTTCGAGCTGCGTACTCAACAGATCGATGAGCGCACTGGCAAGCAGGGAAACGATCATCATAAAGGCCAGCCCGATCAACAGGGAAAACGAAAGTAATTTCTGGATAAGGGCAATCAGGAAGGCTTTTTTTCTTCGCGCCGGTACCGACCAGATATAGTTGATGGAGCTTTGGATCTCAGAAAAAACGCTGGATGCGCCGATCAGCAGGATTACGCCGCCGATGATCCCTCCTAGCTTTCCGTGTTTCGTGGTCCGGATATTCCCGATAATACTTTGCACCTGCAGCGCGGCGTCGCTGCCTACCAGGCCTTTGATCTGGTGATAGATCCTGCCCTCCACGGCAGACTGACCCAGAAAAATTCCAGCCAGCGAGATGATGACGATGAGCATGGGGCCAACGGAAAATATTGTATAGTAAGACAGGGCCGCACTCAATTTCAGTCCGTTGATATCCAGAAACTGGTTGAAGGTATCCCTGAGGATCTGCCATGACTTTTTAATAAATGACTGGGGCATGTGGAATTCTTTACTCACTCTGTCAACGACCTTTCAAACACCGAAGAGACATTGCGCCGGCAAAATAAATCAATCTTATTAATTATACATGGCTAACTCCCTCTTTATAACAGTTTTGCGAAAGATGTCCCCATCCTATCCCCGATTCCAAAATTGGGTTTAGGCGGTTTATAAGAATGGTACCTAATTTGAACCTTACCGGTAAACTACACTTATGTCTGAATATCTTCCCTTGTCATTTATACAGGAGAAAGTGATCGAACTGGAGAATGCTTTGTTTTTTTCGGTGAGTGATTCGATCCTAAAAATTCCTGCCTGCGTCGTCAAGATTAGTCAGGTAGATGAGTTTGGACAGCTTTGGTTTGCGATTCCCAAACCTCCACAATTTATTTATGAATTTGACCGCACTTTTCCGGCCAAACTCGATTTTTTTAAAAAGGGCCGGGATTTCTACCTGAAAGTGTATGGCAAAGCATTTATTGTAACCGACCCGGAAGAAATCAACAGCATAGAAATGATCGATGAAGGTCTCAAGTCGAGGACAAGATCCAATGAAGTGATTTTACTCAAAGTAAAAATCAGCCAGGTTGACTATTCTGAAAAAACTCCGACCAAAAGCGCTTCGCCGATCGGCCTGCTGAAAACCATCAAGACGAACATGTATAAATGGTTTTTGCATACGGGTCCACAGCAGAGCCTCGCTTTTGAGCGCATTCCGGTTAACAGCAGGTTTCACTCGCCGAACCTGTATTCAAATTAATCAATGGCAAAAACCGGGCGGCCGAAAATCAGTCTTTATATCGTTCTTATCCTGGTTGTTCTTGTCGGCGCCGGAATTCTTGTCTATCGGAAATACAAGTATGAATTTGTACAGCAAAAGCTGACGCAGGCGGTAGACAGTAAAAACAACGGCATTTATCGCCTCCAATATGAGCACCTCGTCATCGATGAAGTGGCGGGGAGCATTACAGCAGATCATATTTTATTGCAGGCAGATACGGCAGCCTACCTGGCTTTGCAGAAAAACGGCAAGCAGCCGCCGGTGCTGCTGAATCTGACAATTCCTTCCCTTTCCATTTCCGGCGTTAGAACGCCCAAGGCACTGCTATCCAAAGAAGTTCAGGGCGACAAAATCCTGTTGTCGAATGCGGTGATTGAAATCTATGTGAACAATTTTTTCAGGGACAGCAGCCGGTATGCGGTCGGCGAGGAACTCTATAAACAAATTTTGGGAAAACTGAAGAGTATCCGCATTGGTAGTATTGAGCTGGCGCATACCCGGATTGATATCTCTGACCTGCTCACGCATAAAAAATATTTTACAGCCAGCGATCTGACGCTTACCCTTACGGACCTGGCCATCGACAGCCTGCACGCGCAAGATTCCACCCGCATTTTTTTTGCACGTGACCTTGCCATCTCCGGCAAAGATCTCACGCTGCCAACCAAAAATCACGACTACGATATCCGGCTGACGGATTTTGGCTACAACAGCGCCACGGCCAGCTTTGGCGCCAAACAACTTCGTATTCAACCGCGGCTGGGTGAAACCGCCTTTGCTGCCCATGCAAAAATTTCAAAAGACCGCTACGATTTCAGGATGGATGATATCCGGCTGATAAAAATCGACCGTAAGGCCATGCTGGAGAAAAAAATCGAGGCGGACTCGCTGACGATCGCTGGCAGCAGTTTTAAAATTTACCGCGATATCTCTTACCCGCGGGATTCCATCGTACGTATCAATACCTACCCGCATCAGAAACTGCAAAGTCTTGCGCTGCCCCTGTATATCCGGAAAATCGTCCTCAACCATTCCTTTATTGAATACAAGGAACGCAATGGCAAGTCCGACACCAGCGGCAAACTGCAGTTTTATGATGTGCGGGCCATTTTTACCCATATGACCAATATGCCGGTATATACCAAGAACAACGACCGTGCGACCCTCGATTTCACCGCACGCTTCCTGAACAAGGCACGCTTCCATGCGCTGATGACCATGTATCTATTAAAGAACAAAGGACGCTTCGATCTTACGGCAGACCTTGGGCCGATGGCCGCTACCGATGTGAACCCGATAACCGAACCGATGGCGCTTGCCCGGATCGACAAGGGGCAGATCGACGGACTGCACTATGACCTCAAGGCCGGCGATTCTGCAGCGGACGGTAAATTAAATTTCCGATACCACGACCTGAAAGTCAGTCTGCTGAAAAAGAAGGACAACCAACCTTTCAAAAAAAAATTTTTACCTTCCCTCGCGGCCGGATTATTGATCAAGGACAGCAATCCTGCAAAGGGTGAGCTGCGGATGACCGACGTGCACTATAAACGCGACATTCACCGGTCGATGTTTAACCTGATGTGGAAATCCTTGTTCACCGGCATTAAACAAACGGCCGGGGCAAAATAACCTATAGAGAAATACAGATGAAATTATTTAAGTGCACACATTGCGGACAACTCGTCTATTTTGAAAATACATTCTGCACCCGCTGCGGATATCCCCTTGGCTACCTGGCAGAAGACCAGCAGCTCTATGCTTTAGACAACCATCCGGAAACGATTTCCTATTTTCTGATTACGGAAAATAATAAAAAAGCCTATCAGTACTGCGCCAACCATCAATATGGTGTGTGCAACTGGATGGTGGAAAAAGAAAGTCCGAATGTGTATTGCAGCGCCTGTAACCTCAATGGGATTATTCCAAACCTATCCCAGCCGGAATACCTGTTGCGCTGGAATGTGATCGAGAATGCGAAACACCGGCTGGTATATGCCCTTCAGTGCCTGAAACTTCCGCTGGTCAACAAATACCAGGATCCGGAAAAAGGGTTGCAATTCGATTTCCTGGCCAGCGACAGCAAGAAAGTATTGACGGGACATGACGACGGACTCATCACCATCAATATCGCTGAAGCAGATGATATTGAACGGGAGATGGCGCGCCGCGCGATGGATGAAGTATACCGCACCCTGCTCGGGCATTTCCGACATGAAGTGGGACATTATTATTGGGACCGGCTGATCGATAACAGCCCTTATATCAACCGGTACCGCGAAATTTTCGGCGACGAGCGGGATGATTATGAAGAAGCCCTGAAACGTCATTACAAAAACGGCGCACCCGTGAACTGGAATGTGAATTTTATCAGCGCCTATGCCAGTTCGCATCCCTGGGAAGACTGGGCAGAAAGCTGGGCGCATTACATGCATATCATGGACACGCTTGAAACCGCCTATGCATTCGGGATCAGCGTACATCCATTCATTGCACCCGCGGCGCGGCAACTTGAAGCGGATATCAACAACAACCCTTACGAGATCCAGTCATTTGAACGCATCCTGGAAATGTGGCTGCCACTCACCTTTGCGATGAACAGCCTCAACAGAAGCATGGGCGTGAGGGATCCCTATCCATTTATTATTTCCGGTAAGGTGGCGGAAAAACTTTCCTTTATCCACGAGGTTTGCCACCCGGCGGGCAGACTACCCGGTCAGAAAGGATAGCCGATCGCGAAATTGTATACCAGATTTTTTCCGTCAAATACCCAACGTGCCCCCGGCGCGTTGTACGGTTCTCGGATAGGGACGGCTACATCCAGCCGGATGAGCAGGATGTTTACGTCGATGCGGATCCCCGTTCCCACATCGGCTGCGATCTGCTGCGCAAAATCTTTTCCGAACTTGGAACCGATCCTCGATGAATCCGTACGGATCGTCCAGATATTTCCCGCGTCTACGAAAAAGGCCCAGTTAAAAACGGACACCAGTTTAAACCGCAGTTCGCTGTTGAATTCCAGT
>CAZZYD010000211.1:0-6849 GCA_964658175.1 uncultured Puia sp.
ACGGCGGTCGTCGCAACCGCAATGGCTACGATGGCACAGTTGGCGCCGGCCAGTACTTCCGATCCGGCGGGGATATGCATGGCCGGGAAAATATAATGAGACAATACGAACAGCCCCGCGCCGGTCAGTCCGCCGAAAATATAGATCGGAATCAGTTTGCGGTTACCGGTCAGGTCCTGCAGGATATAGCCAAAACTCCAAAGCCAGAAGATATTGGATACGAAACGAAAGAGTTCCGAATCAGCGAACATATATGTAAGCGCGGTCCAGGGGCGGTAAGCGAGCGTATTGGCGGAAGCGGGCACCACAAACCAGTTGTATACGTTCGTAAAATAAGCCGGCATATTGGCATCGGTCAACAGGTATATGACGAAGATGAATTTCAGGATCACGAAAAGGACGGCATTGAGGATCAGCAGCCGGACGAGGGCATTGCCATCCTGGCCCAGGTGCATCTTCTTCTTGTAGCTGTTTTCTTTCACGTCCATATCGATGAATGTACGGGATTAAACCCGGCAGGTGGCTTGTTTATGCTATATTAACATTCCGCCGGGTTTACGGTTCAGTAGAAATTTCTTTTATCTGTTTTTCGCCAGTATAAAACGATGATAACCCCCACCAAGGCTCCGCCGAGGTGTGCCCAGTGCGCTGTGCTGTCGCCCGTGCTGTTCTGGATGCCGGAAAACAATTCGATGGCCGCATAGCCGATCACAAACCATTTTGCCTTGATCGGAACGAAAAAGTACAGGTATATCAGGCTGTTGGGGAACAACATGCCAAAGGCGGCCAGGCAGCCGAATACCGCACCGGAAGCGCCCAGGGTTGCCACATTTACATCGAAATTCCGGTTGTTCAGCAACAGGATCTGATCGTGCGGCGGATACTGCTGGAGCGTTTCGTAAATCGGATTGAGCTGATAGTGCAGCACGATCAGGTGAAGCACCGCCGAGCCGAGGCCACAGAGCAGGTAGAAAATGAGAAATCTTTTCGGACCCCAGAGATTTTCCAGAATGGCTCCGAACATCCAGAGGGCGAACATATTAAAAAAGATATGCGTCAGGCCTTCGGTGGAATGAAGAAACATGTAGGTCAGCAGCTGGTGCGGCCGGAAAAAAACTGAACGGGTATCATGCAGGGCAAAAAAGTCCTCCATGTTGAAAGTAGGGTTGTGCCGGAACACATACTGCGCCAGCAATACCAGGGCATTTACAATAATCAGGTTCTTTATAATGAGGGGGATCGTCTGAAAACTACCCGGTCTGAATTCGTTCATAATGTGATGCTGTATTGAGCTGCAAGTTACTACTTTAGAAAAAGTTGGGCTACATTTTCGATGTGGTGGGTATGGGGGAACATATCGACCGGCTGCAGGGCGCTAACCCGGTATTTTTCGTCCAGCAATGCGAGGTCCCGTGCCTGGGTGGCCGGATTACAACTTACGTAAACGATTCTTGGCGCCTCCATGTCCAGCAGCTTGCGGATGAGTTTATCGGTCATTCCGGCTCTCGGGGGATCGGTGATGATCACATCCGGCCGGCCATGTTCAGCGAAAAAAGCATCGTCACAGAGCGTGGTGACATCGCCGGTAAAAAAATGCGCGTGGTCAATATTGTTCAGCGCCGCGTTTTCGCGCGCATCTTCCACCGCTTCGGCCACCAGTTCGACGCCAATGATTTTTTTTGCCTGTCCACTCAGGAAAATACCGATGCTGCCGGTGCCGCAGTAGAGATCATACACTGTTTCGTTTCCCGTGAGAGCCGCAAAGGCCCGCGTGATCTGATACAGTCTTTCCCCCTGTTCCGTATTGGTCTGGAAAAAGGACTTCGGCCCGATCTTGAAACGGTAGTCTTCCAGCTTTTCCACAACATAGCCTTTCCCGATATAGGCTACCGGTTCCAGGTTGAACATGCTGTCGTTTTGTTTGCTGTTGATCGTATACAGCAGTGTCGTGATGGCCGGGAATATTTTTTTGAGATGATCCAGCAAAGGATGGATGGCCGCCAGGTCTTCGTACCCAAACATGATATTTACCATCAGCTCACCGGTTCTGCAAAGCCTGACCTGCATGGTTCTTACAAAACCGACGTGCTTGTTGATGTCATAAAACGGCCATTCTTTTTCAATCGCCCAGCGTTTAACTTCTTTGCGGATGGCATTTGTTGGTTCATCCTGCAGGTGGCAGGTATTGATGTCAACCACTTTATCAAAAATGCCTTTGGCATGATATCCTGCCGCATCCTGTTGTTTGGAAATCTCCGGCCGACGAAGTTCTTCCGGCAGGAGATATCTTTTATTGGAGAAGGTATATTCCAGCTTGTTGCGGTAGCCGGTAGTCCTGCGGGAGCCGAGAATGGGCTGCACTTCCGGCAACGCCACTTTGCCGATGCGTTTCAAGGTTTGTTCTACCTGCTGTTGTTTATAAAAAAGCTGTTTTTCATAGGGCAGCATCTGCCACTGGCAACCACCGCAAATACCGAAGTGTTCACAAAAGGGATCGACCCGGTCCGGCGAATAAGCCTGATAAGACAGGATAAAAGAATCCGCCCAGTCCTTTTTATTTTTAGTGAGCCGCACGGTCACGACATCTCCCGGCACGGCGTGTTCGATAAAGATCACTTTTCCATCCACGCGCCCGAGTGATTTTCCCTCTGCCGCATAGTCCGAGACCAGCAGATTTTCGATCACGATATTTTGTTTTCTCCGCACGGCGGCAAATGTAATGACTATTCAATCAACCGGGAGGGCGCGGGTATCGCAAACATGCCTTAATTTAGCGGGCACTGATCATCCATCTCATGAAAAATTTCTTCTTTTCGGGCCTGAGCTTCTTCATTCTGTGCGCAGCCCATGGCCAGTTCGCCTATCAGATCCACCTGAAATTAACGCCCTACGCCAACAGCAAGGTCTATCTGGGTTATTACTACGGAAAGATCAAGGCCGTCGCAGATTCTGTGGTCCTGGACGCCGGCAGCCAGGGCGTTTTCCAGGGCAAGGAAAAACTGCCGGGCGGGATCTATTTTATCGTGTCTCCCAAAAAAGAAATTTTATTCGAAGTACTGATCGACAAGCAGCAGCAGTTTTCGATCGATGCAGACTCGGCGCATATCCCTGCCGGAGTAAAATTCACCGGCTCAACGGATAACGGGCAGTTTCAGGAGTATACCGGTTATATGAATACGAAAGGACAGGCGATCGCCGGCTGGCAGCAGGATTTTGCCAAAGCCAAAACGAAAAAAGATTCGGCCACCCTCCGGGAAAAGATCCGGAAAGACAACGAGGCCGTGATCAGCTACCGCGCCGACATTGAAAAAAAATATCCCGAATCGATGCTGACCACCCTGCTGCGCGTACTGCATGAACCCGTGGTGCCCGCACAGCCCGCGGGAAAATATGATAGCAACTTCGCGTATCACTATTATAAAAATCATTATTGGGACAGCGTGTCGTTCACGGACGAAAGGCTGATCCGGACCCCGATCTTCGAACCGAAACTCGACCGGTATTATAAGGACCTGGTGCCGCCCGACCCGGATTCCATCAACCGGGAAATCGACCACATGCTTTTGTATTCACGCACGAATGCCGAGATGTTCAAATACCTGCTGATCCATTTCGTGCAGAAATACATTAACCCGGAATACATGGGCCAGGATGCGGTTTTTGTCCATCTCTTTGAAAAATACATCAACACCGGACAGGCCGAATTTTTTACCGAGAAATACCGCAAATTCGTCAACGACCGGGCATATAGCCTGATGGCAAACCTGATCGGTCAACCCGCACCGGTACTCGAGATGACCGGCTCCGACGAAAAGCCCGTCAGCCTCTACGATATTCCTGCCGACTTCCTGATCATCTGTTTCTGGGATCCGACCTGCAGTCACTGCAAGGAAACCGTGCCCAAAGTGGATTCGATCTACCAGGCAAAATGGAAGGCCGAATCCGTAAAAGTCATGGGCGTGATGGTGGATGGGGGAAAAGATAACTGGCTGAATTTCATTAAAGAACACAATTTGAATGAATGGATAAACGTTTACCAGACCACTGCCCAGCACGACGCCGAAGTCGCAGCGGGGCATCCGGATTACCGGCAATTGTACGATGTGTACCAAACGCCGGTGATGTATCTGCTGGACAAGAACAAACGCATCATTGCCAAGAAGCTCACATACCAGCAATTCGATGAAGTGATCAGCCTTAAAATAAAGAAAGTCAATGCCAAATGATCTAAAGCAGGGATGGCTGACCGGGATGGCCATTTTTTTACTGATGGCCTGTCCGCGATCCATGGTTGCCCAGGCCCTGGCCACATACGGCAATCAGTCGATTTCAAAAGAACAGTTTCTGAGCGCGTTTCAGAAGAACAATACCAATACGGCGCCCACCGAAAAGGCCTATCGCGAATACCTGACCCTGTATATCAATTACCGGCTGAAGGTGAAGGCCGCCATGGACCTGCGGCTCGATACATTGCCTAACCAGGTGAATGAGGTGAAGAACTTTCGCAGCCAGATTGTTGACCAGTATGTAAACGATGAGCCCAGCGTGAACCGCCTGGTGGAGGAAGTATTTAAAAGAAGCCAGACCGATGTTCACCTGCAGCATATTTTTATTTCGGCGCCAAGATCTGCCCTGCCGGCCGATACGCTCAAGGCCTTGCAGCAGGCGCAGGCCGCTTTGGCTGAAATCAGAAAAGGAAAATCGTTTTCACAAACGGCCGTTGCCTATTCCGAAGATCCGTTTGCCAAAACCACCCAGGGAGATCTCGGATACATCACCGTATTCAGTCTGCCCTACCCAATGGAAAATATCGCGTACGGATTAAAAGAAGGCAAGGTCTCGGCGATTTACCGCAGCCCCAACGGCTATCATATTTTTAAGAGTCTCGGCCAGCGCAAAGCATACGGAAAAATCAGGATCGCCCAGATCCTGCTGGTGTTTCCACAACATCCGGACAGCCTCGCGAAACTGGCGACGCGTGCGCGTGCCGATTCCCTGTACCAGGCCATACGGGCAGGGGCGAATTTTTCCGAACTCGCGAAAAAATTCAGCGGCGACAACCTCTCTTTCCAGAGTGGTGGTGAAATGCCGGAGTTTACGATCGGGAAATACAATGCCGGTTTTGAAAATGCGGCTTTCGCGCTGGCGAAAGATGGCGATGTAAGCCAGCCGGTCGAGTCAGCTTACGGATATCATATCATCAAAAGAATAAAAAGAAAACCGGTGCCGGCGGTCATGGATAAACAATGGATGGCGTCGCTGAAAGAACAGGTCACCAACGATCCGCGCATAGAAGTTTCCAAACGGGAAATGTACCAGACCGTGGCCCGTCAAACGGAATTGAAAGATGCTTCACTCAACGAGGAACATCTCTGGTCCCTCACCGACAGCTCGCTGCAAAACAGGAAACTGCCGGTGTATGCAGATCTTACCGAGCAGACAACCATCTTTTCCTTTCCCGAAAAAACCGTCACGGTGAAGGATTGGCTGAACTACCGCAAATCGCTGCGTTCCGTGCCGGCACAAACCAACGGGCGCACGGCAACTGAACTTTTCAGCCAGTACCGTCAGCTGATGTTATTCGATTATTATAAAAATCATCTTGAAAAATACAACCCCGATTTTGCCTACCAGGTGAATGAATTCAAGGACGGTAATCTGTTATTTGAAATCATGCAGCGGAACGTTTGGGACAAGGCTTCACAGGATTCTTCCGGCCTTCATGCTTATTTCATTGCGCATGCAGACGTCTATGCCTGGAACCAAAGCGCAGACGCCATTTTGTTCACGACGGGCAGCGAAGCCACGGCGACCCTGGTACAGTCGGTTTTTACCGCGCACCCCAATCAGTGGAGAAAGATACAGGACAGCCTGACGGGCCAGGTACAGACAGACTCGGGTCGCTTTGAATTAAAGCAACTGCCCGGCGCGCCGACCATGATCCCTGCAAGCGGCCGGTTTACGGACCTCAAAAAAAATCCGGTGGATCAGAGCATCCAGTTCGCTTATGTGATCAGGGGTTATCCCGATAAAACCAACCGCAGTTTTGAAGAGGCGCGCGGACTGGTGATCAACGACTATCAAAATTACCTGGAGAGTAAATGGGTGGAAACGCTGGCAGCAAAATATCCCGTCAAAATCAATGAGACGGTATTAAAATCCCTGCATCCGGCGAAGACGCCGAACTGACCGTCTCCAGCTGGTCGATCATATCCAGGATCTTCTGATCCTTCGCGATGTCGAATTTGCGGGCAAGCATCTTATCTGATTTCTGAAGAACTTCAAAATCATCCACCGTCAGGGTTTTCGGATTGGCGCCGCCTCCCGACCAGTCGATATAATAGAAGTTATTGTTCACCACGGAATCCTTGAATTTTGAATTCATGATGATGGTCGGTATCAGAAACTCATCCGGTCCCCAGGTGAAGTAGGCGAAAGCACGCAGTTTTTTGTGACTTGAAATAAAGTCCACGATAAATTGTACGCAATCCATTTCCAGGGTCATACACATCGCCCGCGGGCCGCCATACAAAACATAAGGGAGGGGAAAAACGCGTTTCGGCAGCAGGCGGTTTATCATGGATTGCAGCTTGTAGCGGCCCCTGAATCCGAAATTCGTAAAATGATATTGATGGATGCGGCCGATAGCATGGTTCCACCATTCATCGCGCTCCTCAAAACAGATAAAGTTTTTCCCTTTATTTTTTTCCAGCCAGTCGACCATCGTCTTCACCGGTTTGATCGGGTAATCCTGACCGCTCATCACGCTGATATAATCGTATTTTTTTCCGCTGGCGAGAATGTACTTGAACGAGGTGAGCACGGCGTTTACAAAACTGTAAGAGGCCC
>CAZZYD010000212.1:0-6822 GCA_964658175.1 uncultured Puia sp.
GGTTCGTGTAACCTGTTTGCGAAACAAACGATCGGTGGTCGTGCGTATTACCGACCGGATGAACCACAACAATCACCGCCTGATCGACCTCAGCCATTCGGCGGCTGCTTCATTGAAATATACGGGGAACGGGCTGGCAAGGGTGAAGGTGGAGATATTGACAAAACGACCGGTGGATGCGGTGGTTGATAAATGATTGATTGCATCGTTTTGTTTCAAGCGACGGCGCAACGGATGCGCAACGACGCAACGGGTTGGTGCAAAAAAATAGCGCAAAGCTTTTACACTTTGCGCCATACGATAAATTCTTTGCGTCGTTGCGCATCCGTTGCGCCGTCGCGTGAAACAAAGCCCTACACCATCTACGCCACCGCCTTCTTCACCAGCGCTGCTGCTTCACTCAGCAGAATGGCCGACTGGACTTTTAACCCGCTGTCGCCGATCAGTTTCTGTGCTTCGATGGCGTTGGTGCCCTGCAGACGTACAATGATCGGGACATTGATGGTGCCGATGGAATGGTAGGCATCGATCACGCCCTGCGCCACCCGGTCACAGCGCACAATGCCACCAAAAATATTGATGAGGATCGCTTTTACATTCGGATCTTTCAGGATGATGCGGAAACCGGCTTCCACCGTTTGCGCATTGGCAGAGCCGCCTACATCCAGGAAGTTTGCGGGTTCTCCACCGCTTAATTTGATCATGTCCATCGTAGCCATCGCCAGTCCGGCCCCATTGACCATGCAGCCTACATTTCCATCGAGCTTTACAAAGTTGAGGTTGTATTTTCCAGCTTCCACTTCGGTCGGATCTTCTTCATTGATATCCCGCATCGCTTCGAGGTCGGGATGACGCATCAGCGCATTGTCGTCCAAATTCATTTTGCAATCGACGGCGATGATCTTTTCATCACTGGTTTTAAAAAGGGGATTGATTTCAAGCATGCTGCAGTCAAGTCCTACGTAGGCATTGTAAAGATTGGTCACAAACTTTACGCAGTTCTTGAGCGACTCACCGGAAAGGCCCAGGTTGAAGGCGATTTTCCTTGCCTGAAATGGCTGCAGGCCACCGCCGGGGAATACCCATTCCTTGTGGATCTTTTCCGGCGTGCTGTGCGCCACTTCTTCAATATCCATTCCGCCTTCTGTTGAATACATGATCACGTTCTGGCCCTTCGCACGGTCCAGCAGGATCGACAGGTAAAATTCTTTTACCGGGTTGGGGCCGGGATAATAAACATCCTGGGCTACCAAGATCTTATTGACCACTTTGCCCGCTTCACCGGTTTGTATGGTCACCAGCGTACCACCCAGCAGGGCGGAGGCGACTTTCTTTACTTCTTCGGATGATTTGGCTACGACCACGCCGCGTTGCTCTGTGCCGCGGATCTTTCCCTTGCCACGGCCGCCCGCATGAATCTGTGCTTTCACAACGGCAAAGGAATTGCCGGTTTCAACTTTTATTTGTTTGTATGCCTCTTCGGCCGCGCCGGCGTTGTCTACCGGAATGCCTTCCTGAACAGGAACATGATATTTTTTAAGAAGTTCTTTCGCCTGGTATTCGTGCAGATTCATCAGCTATATTTTGACGAAAATAAGCCATTATTTTTTCTTTAGCTTATCCTTAAATACTTTCTCAAATTTTTCCACTTTGGGACGGATCACAAAGCTGCAGTAGGGCTGGCTCCCGTGCAGGCGGTAATAATCCTGGTGATAGTCCTCGGCGACATAAAAAGGCTTCGCCGGGGTAATTTCTGTCACGATCGGATTTTTATACGCCTGGCTTTTGTCCAGCTCACGTTTATAATGCAGCGCTTTTTCTTTCTGAAATTCGTTTTCATAGAAGATTGCGCTCCGGTATTGCGTGCCCACATCATTGCCCTGCCGGTTGAGCGTAGTCGGATCGTGGGATTCGAAAAACACTTCGAGCAGTTCGTCATAGGTAATCACCGCCGGGTCGTATACGATACGCAGCGCCTCGGCATGGCCCGTGTTGCCGGAACACACCGCCTCGTAGGATGGATTCGGCACCGTACCACCGGTATACCCCGAGGTCACTTTGATCACCCCTTTCAGTTCCTGAAAAACGGCTTCCGTGCACCAGAAGCAACCGGTGCCAAACACGGCGGTGTCTTTTTTGACCCCTGCAGGGATGTTGTTTTCGTTTGTGTTGTGATCCGGTTCGCCGGATGTTGTCTTGCCCGCAGCAAAAAGGGCAGAAAAAAGTACGGCGGTGATGGTGAGCATATTGATATTTTTATACCGGCAAGATACGCTGGCCTGGCAGCGGCGGATTGCAAGATATATGACAATTCACGTGCTTTAAATGTTTATTAACTTTGCCATTCCATCATGAAGTACTTTCCCGATTCAGCACTGGTGCAGTTGGAATTTGAAAAGATCAGGACCCTGCTCGGGGCACACTGCCGGTCTGCCTATGCCAAAGCAAAAGCCGAAACGCTGCGGATCCATACCCGCCTCGATATCATCAGCCTGGAACTGAAACAGGCCGATGAATTCAAACTCATCTTTGAACAATCCACCTATTTTCCCAACGATGCCGTTTTCAACCTGGCGAAAGAAATAAAACTCCTGGGCCTGCCCGGCGCCACGCTGGGTGGGGACCAGTTCATCCAGCTGCGCAAACTGGCGGACAATATCCGGCAGCTGTATCACTGGTTCGACAAGGATAGAAGGCTTACCTATCCCGCGCTGGAAAAAGTAATCGCGGAGAGCTTTTATGAAAAAGCGATCATCCAGTGGATCGACGAAGTGCTGGACGAAGATGGAAATGTGAAGGACAAGGCTTCTCAGGAGCTCGCCGATATCCGGCTGTCCCTTTTCCGCAAGCGGAACGAACTCCGGCGGGTATTCGATAAAATTATCGCCAAACTGAATAAGGCCGGATTTGTGGCGGACATTGAGGAGTCTTTTCTCAACAGCCGCCGCGTGGTGGCCGTTTTTGCGGAACACAAACGCCAGGTAAAAGGCATCCTGCATGGTGAAAGCGACAGCCGCAAAACTTCTTTTATCGAACCGGAAGAAACGATCGGACTCAACAATGATGTCTTTTCGCTGGAGCACGCCGAATATAAGGAAGTGCAGCGCATCCTGCGCGAGCTCACCAGCCGGCTCTCTGTTCATGCGCCCTTATTGAAGACCTATCTCGATATCACGGGCGAATTTGACTTCATAGCGGCCAAAGGACGGCTGGCTGTCGACATCCGGGGAAATTACCCCATCGTCCAGGACAGGCCCATCATCGACCTCAAAGATGCCTATCATCCGCTGCTGTACCTGTACAACCGAAAGGCACAGAAGCCGACGATTCCCGCCCAGATGCTGCTGGATGAAAAAAGCAGGATCCTCGTGATTTCCGGTCCCAATGCGGGAGGGAAAACGGTGACCATGAAAACGGTGGGTTTGCTGCAGCTCATGCTGCAGGCGGGTTTGCTGATTCCCGTCAATCCTCATTCCACCATGGGTATTTTCAAACAGATCATGATTCACATCGGCGACACGCAAAGCCTCGAATTTGAATTGAGTACCTATAGTTCCCATTTACTGAACATGAAACATTTCATGGAATTCGCGAATGGACGCACCCTCTTCTTCATCGATGAGCTCGGCAGTGGCAGCGACCCGAACCTCGGGGGCGCTTTTGCTGAGGTGATTCTGCAGGAGCTCGTAAAAAAACATGCATTCGGGATCGTGACCACCCATTACCTCAACCTGAAGGTAATGGCCAACAAAACCTCGGGTATCGTGAACGGCGCCATGGCTTTTGACGAAAAAACATTGCAGCCATTGTACCGGATGATCCCCGGCAAACCCGGAAGTTCTTATACATTCGCGATCGCAGAACGGATCGGACTGGGTCCCGCGCTGATCAGCGCAGCCCGAAAACTCGTGGACGAAGAACATTTCAGGCTCGACAAGCTGCTGAACCGTACGGAGCAGGATCTGTATACGATTGAAAAGCGCGATCGCGAACTGCAGGGCCTGCTCAGGGAGAACGAAAAACTGAAACGAGAGATGGAAACGGTGCTGAGGCGGGAGAAGCATCAGCAACAACTGGAAATTCTCGAAAATCAAAATAAGATCTCGGAACAGAAACTGGTATATGTCCGGGAGATGGAAAGAAAACTCAAACAGATTTTGAGCGACTGGAGGAAATCAGAAGATAAACCGGAAGTGATCCGGCAGATGCAGGCGCTGCTGTTCAACCAGCCCGCCAAACCGGCCAGCGAAAAACAACGCAAGAAATTCGACGCGAAATATGTAGAAGTGGGTGGTGACATTGCCGTGGGCGACAAAGTGAGAATGAAAAAAAATCATCAGATCGGCTATGTCAAAGAGATCCGGGGCAAGAAGGCGGTGGTGCAGGTGGGGCTTGTACCCATCACCATCGACAGCGGAGAATTGTCGGTGATCAGGGATAAGGAAGAAGCGGAATAGAAATCAAAATGCTATACAATGAACCTTAAACAACTGGCGGCTGAAAAAGCGGTTTCTTTTTTGGAAGATGGGATGACGGTCGGTCTCGGCACCGGCACCACGGCCTACTGGGCCATCGAAAAAATCGGCGAGCTCGTGAACCAGCAGGGGTGGAAAATCAGGGCAATCGCCACTTCGCTCCGGTCTGAACAACAGGCGCGCTCGCTGCACATTCCGATCGTGGATTTCTCCGAAATCGGTCAGATCGATGTTACGATTGACGGAGCCGACGAAGTGGACAGCACCCTGCACCTGATCAAGGGTGGGGGCGGGGCATTGCTCCGCGAAAAAATCGTGGCTTCCAACAGTAAAAAGCTCATCATCGTAGCCGACCAGAGCAAACAGGTAAGCATTTTAGGAAAATTTCCCCTGCCGGTCGAGGTGGTGCTTTTCGGATGGGAGAAGACGGTAGAGAAACTGGCGGCCATTGGTTGCCTGCCCTCCATGCGGATGGACAAAGAAAATAACAAACCTTATATCACCGACAACGGCAATTATATCATTGACTGTGCTTTCGGCGCCATCACCGATCCCCCGGTTTTGCATGATAAACTCAATGCGATTGTCGGTGTGGTGGACAACGGGTTGTTCATTCACCTCGCCACCAAACTGATCGTCGGTTTTGAAAACGGCACCACACAAATTTTCTCAGCACCTAATTGACCCCTCTCATGGTTGCCAGACTGCTGCGTTTCCTCCTTACCAAACCGATCACCTGGCTTGCCAACAGGGTAAGCTCGGCGCCGGTGAAAAAAGAGGTAATGGAAGCACTGACGGATTTGTATCAAAGCACGATCAGTGAACCGGGAAAAAAAGGCAATCTTTTTCCGTTTGTGCCCGATACGACTTCAATTGTGATCCTGAGCGACCAGCACCGCGGCACCCGCAATGGCTCGGATGATTTTGCCGTGTGCGAACCCTGTTACCTGGCCGCGCTTGACTATTACAATCAGGAGAATTATTATTTCATCAACCTCGGCGACTGCGAGGAACTCTGGGAAAATACCATTTTCGGCATCATCAAACACAACCAGCCGGTTTTCGACAAGGAAAAACTTTTTATCGACCGAAACGCTTACTGCAAAGTCTTCGGGAACCATGATCTGTTCTGGGACAACGACCCCTTGTCCGGGTCATACCTGAAAAAGATTTATGGAAAGCAGATCCATATTTTCACGGGGATCGTTATGCGTGCAGAATTTCCCACGGGTGGCCACCTCGATATTTTCTGTACCCATGGCCACCAGGGCGACAGGCAAAGCGATGGGAATGCCTTCAGTAAATGGTTTATCAGCTATATCTGGGGGCCTTTGCAATCATTTCTGCGGATCAATACCAATAGTCCGGCCACCAACGACAACCTGAAAACGCTGCACAATCTGTATATGTACGACTGGAGCGCCGCCCAGCAGCAGGTATTGCTGGTGACCGGCCACACGCACCAGCCTGTTTTCTGTTCGATGACGCACCTGGAAAGGCTATACCTGAAACTCGAACAGGCGCAGTCCGCCGGCGATACCGCCGCCATCGCGGCCATTGAAGCAGAGATCCCGCGAAGGAAACGTGAATATGATTTTGTCAATCATTCTTTTGAAAAAATGAAGCCGGGGTATTTCAATTCGGGTTGCTGCTGTTTTGATGATGGCACCATCACCGGCATTGAAATCAGCAAGGGATATATCCGACTGATCAAATGGAGCCTCGTGCATGGCAAGCCGGAACGGATCGTAGCTGAAGAGGACCGGCTGGACGCGATTGCCGCGCGCCTTTCATGAAGTCTGCAATTGCAACTGACATTTTGCATTAAGCGCTTTTGCCAGATAGAATGCCAGCTCCGGCGTAAACGTTTCATCATGCATGTGCATGAAAAAATAGATATCCGTGATGCCTTTGCCCTGCCAGTATTTGATCCGCTTCACCCATTCATCGCAACGCGTATAATCGGTCGGATCCAGGCTATTGCCCACGAAACGGATGAATGTTTTGGGGATGGTCAGCTCCATATGACAGACATCGCGGCGGCCGGCGGCATCGGTGATGACGATCCCCATATCGAGTGAGCGCAGCAAAGACAGGAGCGATCCATTTACTTCAGGATCTGCAAACCAGTCGCGGTGCCGCAGCTCCACAAAAAAACAGAGGTCTTTTGGCAGGCTGCGCAGGAAATCGAAGAGTTCCTCTTTTCTTTTCGGACCAAAGCGGTCCTGGAACTGAATGAAAATAGGTCCTAGCTTATCCTCAAAAGCGAGGATGCCGCGAAAAAATTCATTGAGCAGGAAATTTTTGGTTTTTAGGTTCCCGCGATGAGAAACGCCCTGGTACATTT
>CAZZYD010000213.1:0-6763 GCA_964658175.1 uncultured Puia sp.
CTGAAGATTATTTTTTAGCTGATTTCATAGCAGGTGGTTTTTTCGGTAATAGGGATCTTCGGATCCCTATTTTTTTGTCCTTACTACTCTGTAATCAATAATATCAATATCCATGTCCCATAAATCCCAGCACATCCCATGAATCCCAGTTCACTGATTTTGTTTCGCCCACGCATCTTTGAGTGTAACCGTCCGGTTGAAAACCATCTTCTCTTCGGAACTGTCCTTATCCAGACAAAAATAACCCTTGCGCAGGAACTGGTACCGGTCGGCAAAGGCAGCGTGCGCAATGGCGGGTTCGGCATATGCGGTGGCTATCACGCGCAGGGAATCCGGATTGATATAAGATTTGAAATCGCCTTCTTCGATCGCCGGGTTTTCCACATTGAATAAGCGTTCATACAGCCGGAGTTCAACCGGTACTGCCTCGGCAATGCTTACCCAGTGCAGTGTCCCCTGTACTTTTAATCCCGATGTATCGGCGCCGCTTTTGCTTTCGGGCAGGTAGCTGCAATGCAATGCGGTAATTTGACCGGTCGCATCCCGGATCAGCTCATCACACTGGATGATATAGGCATTTTTCAAACGCACTTTTTTCCCCGGTGCAAGGCGGAAAAATTTTTTCGGCGCATCTTCCATGAAATCCTCCTGTTCGATATAAAGTTCCCGGCTGAAGGGGATCTGACGGACAGCGCCCTCCCCTTCCGGCAGGTGTTCGTCTGTAACGGAAAGCATCTCCACGCCTTCGGGAAAATTGGTGATCACGATCTTGAGCGGATCAAAGACAACCAGTCTGCGCAGGGCGCTTTTATTGAGGTCTTCCCGGATAAAAAATTCAAGCAGGGAAAGATCGATCAGGTTGTCCCTTTTCTGCACGCCGATGCGGTCGGTAAAATTCCGGATACTCTCCGCCGTATATCCGCGCCGCCGCAAGCCGGACAGCGTCGGCATCCGGGGATCATCCCAGCCGTCCACCAATTTTTCCTGCACCAGCTGCAGCAGTTTTCGCTTGCTCATGATGGTATAGCTCAGGTTGAGCCTCGCAAACTCATATTGGTGCGAAGGAAAAATGCCCAGATTTTCGATCAGCCAGTCATACACCGGCCGGTGAGAAACAAATTCAAGCGTACAGATGGAATGGGTGATTTTTTCGATCGAATCACTTTGTCCATGGGCAAAATCATACATCGGATAGATGCACCATTTGTCACCGGTACGGTGATGATGTGCGTGTTTGATGCGATACAGAATGGGATCCCGCAGCAGCATATTCGGTGATGACATATCTATTTTGGCCCGCAGCACTTTGGCGCCGTCCGGATATTCGCCTGCTTTCATGGCGAGAAAAAGCTGCAGGTTTTCTTCTATCGAGCGATTCCTGTAGTCATTCTCCACACCGGGTTCTGTGGGTGTGCCTTTCTCTGTGGCGATCGTTTCGCTGCTGCTGTCGTCTACATAGGCCAGGTCTTTTTTGATGAGCGTCACGGCAAAATCAAAGAGCTGGTCGAAATAGTCGGACGCATAAAAAAGATTTGCCCAGTTGAACCCAAGCCACCGCACATCTTCCTGGATACTCTCCACGTATTCGGTTTCTTCCGTCACCGGGTTGGTATCATCAAAGCGCAGATTCGTCTTTCCGCCGTACTTTGCCGCCAGTCCGAAATTGAGGCAGATGGATTTGGCATGGCCGATATGGAGGTAGCCGTTGGGTTCCGGCGGAAAACGGGTGAGAATGGCGCTGTGTTTGCCGGCGGCCACA
This sequence comes from uncultured Puia sp., assembly GCA_964658175.1. Lineage (GTDB taxonomy): Bacteria > Bacteroidota > Bacteroidia > Chitinophagales > Chitinophagaceae > Puia. The sequence goes on from CAZZYD010000213.1 coordinate 1,760, forward strand.
TCCGCTTCAACGATCTCTTCCAGGAAATTCAGTGATTTTTCTTCTTCGTGCAGGCTCAGTCCCATAATACTGCGAAAGTAAAAAATTTTGGCCTAACCCCTTTCTCCAAACAACAAACTCCCGATCCTCACCATATTGCTGCCTTCTTCCAGCGCAATCTTGTAGTCGCTGCTCATCCCCATGCTCAATACGTTGAAGTGGTCGTCGCCCAGCTTAGCCCGGGTTTCTGTGAAAAGGGAATGGAGATAGAGAAATTCTTTCCTGATCTCCCGCTGGTTGTCAGTATTGGAAGCCATGCCCATGAGCCCGGCGATCTGTACGTTCCCCAGCTGGTTCATGGTGTGGTATTTGCCGATCGCGTCCACCAGCGCTTCAAGCTCTTCCTCGCTGAATCCGAATTTCGTTTCTTCCTGCGCGATGTGGACCTGCAGCAGGCAGAGAATCGTCCGCTGGTGTTTTCTGGCTTCCTTGTCAATCTCCAGCAGCAGTTTATGACTGTCCACTCCCTGGATCATATATACAAACGGGGCGATGAATTTTATTTTATTGCTTTGCAGGTGACCCGTGAAATGCCACCGGATGTCTTTGGGCAGTTCAATATGCTTTTCAGCCAGCTCCTGCACATAGTTCTCGCCAAAATCGCGCTGACCAAGATCATACAACGCCTTGATGTCTTCAACGGGTTTTTTTTTTGATACAGCCAGCAAATGCGCATCCGCTGTGCGTACTTCCTGTAATATTTCTTTGAAATTCTTTTGACCGGCTGTTGTCATACGGAGATTTTTTTCCAGGCGATTTGCTGGAGATTCGTCAGCAGCAACCAGCAGGCCGCCACCGATATGGGCATCAGGATATATTTCACGTAAGGCAAATGCAGTACCAGGTAATGAATGGCGACCAGCACACCGATCACCAGCATCTGTAGGATCACCTGGATGAACTTGCCGCCCTGCTGCTGTACGCGTGGCTGTCGTGAGAAGGGAAGATAATGACGCGCCACATAGGCCGTCACGAGATACATCAGCGCATCGTTACACAATCCCAAAATGAAGTCCGGGATCAGCACGGGCCCCCAGATATACAGCGCGAAAACAAACAGCAGCACATAAATGGCCAGGAAATATTTTACGAACAGTGCCTTGGCCGCCCCGGACAGGACAAAGCCGGGCTGTGACAATGGCAGGCTGTAGTATATCCAGGCTGCCTGGTACTGATCGTTATAACCCACCAGGTTCAACGATGCAGACATCGAAAGCACCGGAATATAAATCAGCCACAGGTAATTGCTGGTCTCCGCCAGTTCCGACAAATGCAGTTGAAAGGGCCCATGGGAACCACGGAAAAGGAAAATGACGGATATCACCACCGTATACCCGAGCGAAGGATAAAACTGCAGGCGGAACGTTTTGTCGCGGCTGGTCATCTTCCAGGTCATTTCGAAACTGCTTTTCTCGATATTGTTTTTAGTCATCCAGCCTGAAAAATACGTGGAGAGCGGTCGTTTGTATGGTTTTCCCGGAACAGCGACGTCTTCCGAACTGGCAGTATCCATCCCGCCCAGTTTCTGGGAAAAGGACGGCGCCAGATACCAGATCAATATAAAATAGAACAATACCGGTATGCCGAGGGCCAGCAAAATCATGAGGAGATGAAGCCCGTCGAAATTGAAACTGTGAAACGCATCGATGGTATAGGCCATCCAGATCGGCGGCAGCAGAAAGGAATACCAGTGAAGAACAAACTCGGTTTTAAAAATGTCTGCACCCATCATCCGTGGCAGCAACTGAAACCCGGCCAGGAAAACCAGGGCCATGACGATCTGGAAATAGGTGATCACTTCGCGGATCTTCGCCATGCTGACGAAACGCATCAGCAACAGATAGAGCAGGTAAGTAAAAAAAACCGAGCTCAGGACGATCAGAAAAAAGGTGATCAGAAATATGATTCCCGTCAGCGGGCCGTATTTATAAAAACAGGCGATGATCGGGAGGATGCCGAGCGCAAGACTGAATTGAAGTATATAAATGATGATATGCACCAGCCGCGCCATAAAAAAGGTCTTGCTGCTCACCGGTTTGGGCAAGATGATCTGGTTGTCGGTGGTATCCAGCAGCACAGAGGAAAAGTCGGTGACCAGCGTCATGGACATCATGAACAACACGAAGCCAAGCGCCACGATCATGGATAACAACAGAGAATCCACGATAAACATCGTGGCCGCGATAAAAACGCCATACACGAGAAAGGTGAGCAGGATGATCCGCAAGTGATTGCGGTTTTCCCTCTGTTGCTGTTGTTTCCAGTTCATATACACCCGCCGCTCGTCCATTTTGAGTTTGGTTTCCACGATGGCGATCAGCTGCGGCATATCCACGCCCTGCCGGCTGAAAAAGCCGCGGAAAAACCACACGATGCGGATCATTATCTTTCCCATGCAAACTAGTGTTTGAGTATGTCCAGGAATTCAGTGGCAGACGAGGCCTGGTTGCCGTCGCCGGTCATCTCGGAAAAAATATTTTCCAGCGAACCGCTGCGCGAAGCCATTTTCAAAGACGCAAAATCGCCATCGGCGATCACCTCCCCGTTGTTGATGATGATGATGCGATCGCTGATTTTTTCGACGATATCCATGAGATGGGAAGAATAAAAGATCGTCTTTCCGTCATTTTTAAGCTGGGAAAGGATTTCTTTGACGAGGATCACGGCGTTGGCGTCCAGACCGCTCAGCGGTTCATCCAGGAAAATGATTTCGGGATTGTGCATCAATCCGGAGATCAGCAATACTTTCTGACGCATCCCTTTGCTGAAGGCGTTCATCCGGGTGTCTGCCTTGTCTGCCAGATCGAATACCCGCAACAGCTCCATCGTGCGCGTTTCAATCACGTGCCGTTCGAGGTTGTACAGGTTGCCGACAAACCACAGGTACTCGCGGGGCGTCAGCACTTCGTACAATACCGCCTGTTCAGGAATATAGCCGATGCGTTGTTTGATTTCCTGCGGTTCTTTCCGAACGTCCATGTCCAGGATCTTCACTGACCCTTCGAAGTCGGAAATAATTCCCGCCATGATTTTGATGGTCGTGCTCTTGCCTGCGCCGTTGGGTCCGATATATCCGATCACCTGTCCTTTATCGAACTGCAGGTTTATATTTTTCAGCACATAGTCCTTGTTATAGGCCTTGCGCAGCTGCTCCAGCTGGATGATACTCATGGGAGGAAAGTTAGAAAAAAAGGATGGAAATCTTTATTTCAGGATGCTGCGGCCGATCACCATCCGCTGCACTTCGCTGGTGCCTTCATAGATCTGCGTGATTTTGGCATCCCGCATCAGGCGTTCTACATGATATTCCTTCACATAACCATAGCCGCCCAGGACCTGCACCGCTTCCGTGCTGGTCCACATCGCCGTTTCGCTGGCGAACACCTTGGCCATGGAGGAGCTTAGGGTATAATCCCGGTCCATGTCCTTGTCAATGGCCGCTTTCATACAAAGCAGCCTGGCAGCTTCGATGCGGGTGGCCATATCCGCGAGTTTAAACTGGATGGCCTGGTGGTTCATGATGGCCGTGCCAAACGCTTTACGCTCTTTGGCGTACGCCACGGCCCGTTCGTAGGCGCCCGACGCAATGCCGAGGGCCTGCGAGGCAATGCCGATCCGGCCACCGGCCAGTGTTTTCATCGCAAAACTGAATCCGAATCCAATCTCTCCGATCTGATTTGATTTCGGCACTTTGACATCCGTAAAATGAATGCTGTGGGTGTCGCTCCCGCGGATGCCAAGCTTGTTTTCCTTGGCACCGACCAGCACACCGGGTGTGTTTTTTTCCACGATGAAGGCGCTGATGCCCTTGCTGCCCCTGGATGCATCCGTTTGTGCCATCACCAGGTAGACCGAAGCGCTATTACCGTTGGTGATCCAGTTCTTGACGCCATTGAGCAGAAAATGATCTCCGTGGTCTTCCGCCATGGTTTTTTGAGAGGTGGCATCGCTGCCCGCTTCCGGTTCACTGAGCAAAAAAGCACCGATATATAATTCGCCATCTTTCACTCCCCTGGCCAGGGGTACCAGGTATTGTTGTTTTTGTGCTTCGCTGCCAAACAGGTTCAGTCCATAACAAACCAGGCTGTTGTTCACACTCATGCTCACGGATACGCTTGCATCGATCTTGCTGATCTCCTCCATCGCGAGTACATAGCTGACGGTATCCATACCGCTTCCACCGTATTCAGTGGGCACCATCATCCCCAGAAATCCAAGTTCCGCGAGTTTCAGCAGCTGCTCCCGGGGAAAGCGCTGGTGCTCATCTCGATCAATCACACCGGGAAGGCATTCCTGTACGGCGAAATCCCGCGCTGCCTGCCGGATCATCTGTTGTTCTTCACTGAATGCAAAATCCATGGTATGGGGTAAAAAAACAAAAATAAAAGAAATACGGAACAAAACTAACGGTTGTTAGTTTTTCAAAGAACGCGAAAATTTACTAACTTTTCCACCCCTCAAATACATTTATACTTTTTCGATGAAACAATTTTGCGCCGCGCTGGCAATTTTGATTGCCTGTTCCCAATTTAGCTGCAAACCCGCCGGAAAAACGGCTGACGCCAATGCCGATACTGCGTTTGCGCAGTTTGAAACCCGGTTCCTCGATGCCTACTGGCAGCAATATCCCGCCCAGGGCATTTTTGTTGGTTATGGTAAATATTACGACAAACTGGTGATCCCGGACAGCCTGTCCATCGCGGGCAATATTTCATTTTCCGGCCAATGGATCGATTCGCTCAAAATGATCCCGATGGATCAGCTGAGCAACAACAATAAGATCAGCGCCCGCATCATACAAAATCAACTGGAGAGCGATCGATGGTATTCATCGGTATTCAGATCCTTTGCCTGGGATGCGTCGCAATACAATATCAGCGGCGAATGCGACTACCTTCTTAATCAGCCGTTCGCTCCGCTCGATGACCGGCTGAAATTATTTTCGGCGCATATCCGGCATGCCGA
>CAZZYD010000214.1:0-6742 GCA_964658175.1 uncultured Puia sp.
CGTTCTTTCTTCTATCCTTCAGTGAATGCTTCCCTCGTATTGTCTGACGCTATTCCAGCGATCGGCGAAATTCCGGGTGTATCCTTCGTGAAATTGCGTGGAGCACTCTCTAAATCAGGAAACGTAAACCTCGGACCTTATAACCTGCAGGCTACCTATTCTCAGGGACTTGGTTTCCCTTATGGAAATGTAGCGGGTTTTACTGCCAACTCAACGATTCCCAATGGAAACCTAAAGCCTGAGTTTGTAAATACAAAAGAACTCGGATTGGAAATGGCCTTCCTGAATAATACCATCAATACGCAGGTTACTTATTATTTCCAGAAAAATACCAACCAGATCCTGAATGTAAGCCAGTCGGTGACTACAGGTTATACGAATGGTCTGGCGAATGCAGCAGATTTTAATAACTATGGTGTTGAAATGGACCTCGGTCTGACCCCGCTGATCAAAATCGGCAAGGGCCGCATCGATTTCAAGATCAACGCTACTTATAACAACAACAAGGTAACGGCTACCCTTGGGAACGTACCTGTTATCATCGGTGGTAACAGCGGATTTATTCAGGGAGCCGTTGGATATCCAACTGTCAACAACATCGCTTCTGTAGGTGCCCCAGCATTCCAGTTCCAGATGTCTGATTACTTGAGAGATTCTGCGAATGGCAAAGTAATCGTAGATCCTATTTCAGGTAATCCGACCCAGTCTCCAGGACTTACCATCAAAGGAAGAACACTGCCTTTGTGGGTTCTGGGTTTCACCCCTTCTTATTCAATCGGAGATTTCAGTTTCAGCATGACCTGGGATTACAAGGGCGGACATGATTTTTATTCTGGTCTCGGACCTGATGAGGATTTCGCCGGTATCTCTGCCAGAAGTGCCCAATACGGTCGCAAGCGTTTCGTATTCCCGAACTCTGAAATCCTGCAGGGTGGTAAATACGTAGCTAATACCAGCGTTCAGGTGCAGAATGGTAACTATGCTTTCTGGACAGGTGCCAACACCAACACCGGAATCGCTACCAACTACTATTCAAGTGCTGCAGCGTGGAGATTGCGTGAAGTGAACATTTCATACAGCCTGCCACAACGTTGGATCGGTAACGGTACCATCATCAAGAGAATTACGGTAAGTGCAGTAGGTAAGAATCTGCTGTTGTTTGTTCCAAAATCAAATCAATGGGGTGATCCTGAATTCAACTATAGCAACACGGGTAATACCTTTGGGTTAGCCAGCGGATTCCAGTCACCACCAGCTCGTTTATTCGGCGCATCACTCACCGTTCAATTTTAAGTCATTTTAAAAAATCTTTCAATGAAACATAGTTATAAAAAGTTTCTCTGGGTAGTAATGGTCGCGGGACTTGCTGCTACGGGTTGTAAGAAAAACTTTCTTGATGTAAATGCGGATCCGAACCGTACAACGGATGCCAACGTAACCCCCGAATTGATCTTCACCCAGGCGGAAGCCGCTGAGGGTGGACGGGTCGCCAGTGGTGACTTCGGTTTTCTTGACCAGTGGATCGGTTATTTTGCGCAGAATGGTGACTTCGCACCGCAGCAAAACCTGATCAATTATAATATCGATTTCACTTTCGGAAACACGCTTTTTTCAAATAACTACAATGTGCTGTTCGATTTGAAACTGGCTGAACAGAAAGGCCTGGTGAGTGGTGACACTTCGCTGGTTGGCGCATCCATGATCCTTTCTGCGAAACTCTGGCAGGAAACAGTCGATTTATTTGGCAATATTCCATACAAACAAGCTTTCCAGGTCGGTACTTATCCGACACCTGCTTACGACAAAGCGCAGGATATCTACAACGATCTCCAGCTTGTGTTGGATACAGCGATTGGGTACATGCAGTTGACCCAGCCAAAGAAATTTGCACCGGCTGACATTATAAACGGCGGCGATGCGACTCTTTGGATCGCCTTTGCAAACACGATCAAACTGCGCCTGCTGATCCGTCAGTCAGAAATCTCCGGATTCAGCCCGACTGCAGACTTAGCAAAAATCACAGCAACGGGTGGTGTGTTGATGTCCGGTCAGAACATTAGTGTAAATCCAGGTTATGTGAACGATGTAAATAAACAGAATCCTTTTTATGCGGGTTTCGGATTTGATCCGACCGGCATCATCGCTTCGACATCAACCAACGCGAACCAGTATATCACAGATATCTTTGGTAATACAAATGACCCCCGCTTACCGCGCTTTTTCTACCCCGCAGGATTCAAGGGTAGCACTTATGTCGGTGATAAATTTGGAGATGAAACAGCCAACATTCCAACGGGTGCCCAGAGTTCCTATTTTGGGCCTGCCCTGATCGGAACCCTGAATTCAAGCAGCAAGGGTGATGGAACGGGTGCTGTTCAGAATCAGTGGATCTATCCAGCTTTTGAAAGCATGTTCCTCTATGCCGAAGCGGTAGCCCGCGGCTGGTTCACCGGTCCAACTCCGGCCGCTGCATATAACGCTGCGCTCAGGGAGTCTTTTGTGTGGCTGGGCGTTGCCAATGTAGATTCCGCCTTGCCAGCCTACATTGCTGCCAATCCGACGGTCGCTGACTATGCTACAGTTGACGGTGGTGCTGTGGATGATCAGGCGCGTTTCATCGATTATCAGAAATATCTCTCCCTGGTAGGCATTGATCCGGAAGAAGCCTATTCTGACCAGCGGCGGTTGGATATCCTGCAGGCAGATAATAACTATATTTCCATTTCACCTGCAAGAATATCTAATACGTTACCCGTGCGCTTACTGTATCCCCAATCGGAATACACGACAAACAATGCGAACGTACAGGCTCAGGGGACAATTAACAGCTTCACATCAAAACTCTTCTGGCAAACGAATTAATAAGCCGTGATCCTTTTAAAAAAAATGTAAAAAGCAAAATATGAAATCTCGAAATGTCAAAGCTCTTTTGTCTGTCACTGCGGTGAGTGTGCTGGCGCTGGTGGGTTGCTTGAAAGACAAGGCCTTTAACGATGGAGAAATCCAGTCGTTCAACGGCGGGAACACCAAGATCATCAGTCTTGGAGTACAGGTGAGCCAATCGTCGCCTCAGTTTACATCCATTGCCTATGATAACTCCAATAATGATACGACCGTTGATTTTGTACCTGTTGAACTCGGTGGTCCTGTCGACGCTCCCACAGATATTCACGTCACGCTCGTACAAGCGGACACACTGATCGATAATTACAACAACGATCCCGACAACTCAGTCACGGATTATGTGGTGCCTGCGGGACTTACCATCATCAATCCAGGCGGTGTGGTAACAATTCCCAAAGGATCCCGTGTAGGTTATCTGCAGGTTAAATTCAAACCCAGTGATTATATCGGCCAGGATGTGGCGATCGGATTTGTGATTGGCAGTGTAGCTGAATCCGGGTATACCATCAGCTCAAACCTGAATACCGGAATTGTGTCCATCGTCATCAAAAATCAGTACGACGGTAACTATGTATTCCGCCAACAACAATTTGGCTGGCAGGATTACGCTATTTATAGCGGGCCTAAAGTGCACCAGTGGCCAGGTGTGGTTGGTTTTTATTCTGTGGGCGCGGCTTCGAACTGGTTCAGCACTTCTACTTCAGGAACAGGTCCAATGATTGGTTTTGGTGATACGGAAGGTACGGCCTCTTTCGGCGCGGCGACCCCGGTGTTCACTTTCGACCCGACTACGAATTTGTTGTTAAGCATCGCCAACCCATCCGCTGATGCTAGAAATCGTGCATTCAGATTGAACCCTGCTGTCACCGATAGCAGGTATGATCCGGCTACCAAAACCATTTACATGGCATATATCATGTCTCAGAATGGTCGTCCTGATTTCTTTCTGTACGATACGCTTACCTACAGTGGACCGAGATAATTTTTTCAATATTTTTTTAGCAGGCTGCCGGCTTTCCGGCAGCCTTTTTTATTTCAGATCAGTCCCGCATCGGCAAAACTGAAATAGCCCTCGTTGCTTACAATGATATGATCGATCACTTTGATGTCGAGATACAGCGCCGCCTGCTTGATCTTTCCGGTGAGATCCTCATCGGCACGGCTGGGCTTCAAACTACCCGAAGGATGGTTGTGACATAATATCAGACTTACCGCATTTTCTTCCAGCGCTTTGCGGAGGATCACCCGCGGGTCAGCAACGGTGCCGGTGATCCCGCCCTGGCTCATGATTTCAAAATGGTTGACCCGGTTTGCCTGGTTGAGGAAGAGTACGGCAAACATCTCCCGGCGGTGGTCCTGCAGCATCACCTGGAGAAAACCGGCCACCTCGCGGCTGTCCCGCACCAGGGGTTTGTCGAGCGCGCCCATGGTATGCCGGCGGCGGCCCAGTTCCAGGGCCGCGATCACGGCAATGGCCTTGGCCGGACCGATTCCCTTGATTTTCATCAGGTCGCGGATACCAAGCCGCCCGAGCTCGTTGAGGTTGAAGCGGACGGTCTGGAGTAATTCTTTGGCCAGGTCCACCGCCGATTTCTGCCGGGTGCCATTGTTCAGGATGATGGCCAGCAATTCCGAATCGCTGAGGGCATTCGTATTTTTACGTAGTAGTTTTTCGCGGGGCCTGTCATCTCCCGGCCATTCCTTAATAGAGTAGTTTTGCGCTTGCATAGACCAACGGTAAAACTTATTTTTATCCTTTACAAGCTCCTGTTCGTGGTATTCTTACGTCCGGAGGGCACCCTAGAAAAACTTAAATAAAATCCAATGAAATCCAAATCCACACTCTCTGCCATTGGCGGCTGGCATTCTGCCCTTTTCTGCATCGGAATGTATCTTGTAGCGCTGATGTTCTCCATTTTCGTTTGTTCTTCCATTTTTTACGCGGTTAACAGCAAGTCAACAGCAAAGAATTCTTATACCGAAAAAACGGCTGAGAAACCTGCGGTGGCGATGGTCAATCGTTAGTCGAAATCATTGAAAATCAAAGCATAAAAGATTGGCGTAATAAATACGTCCGATCCTTGAGGCTTTTCGGTTATCTGTATATCTTCGTGGCATACTAGACCTTATGCACGGAACAGCAAAAATATTCTCCGGTACCGGATCCCAGTACCTGGCAGAAAAAATTACCCGCAGATATGGGTGCAATCCCGGAAAAATAACCCTTCAGCATTTCAGCGACGGGGAAATCCAGCCCATTTACAACGAAAGCATCCGTGGCGACATGCTCTTTCTCATCCAGAGCACCTTCGCGCCTACGGATAATCTGATGGAACTCCTGCTGATGATCGATGCAGCCCGCCGCGCCTCAGCGTACAAGGTCGTTCCCGTGATTCCTTATTATGGATATGCCCGCCAGGACCGCAAGGACAAACCCCGGGTGGCCATTGGCTCCAAGCTCGTAGCCAATATGCTCGTTGCCGCAGGCGCCGACCGGATCATCACCATGGACCTTCATGCGCCACAGATCCAGGGATACTTCGATATCCCCGTGGATCACCTGGACAGCTCAGCCATTTTTATCCCTTATATAGAGAATCTTAAGCTCGAAAACCTTACCTTTGCCGCCCCCGATGTGGGCAGCGCCAACCGTATCCGCGAAATCTCATCCTATTTTAATGCTGAAATGGTGATCTGCGATAAGCACCGGAAACGCGCTAACGAGATCGCCAGCATGGTGGTGATCGGGGATGTCACGGACCGGGATGTTGTTTTGATTGATGATATCTGCGATACGGGCGGCACCCTGGCCAAAGCGGCAGGACTGCTGAAAGACAAAGGAGCGAGAAGTGTGCGGGCATTGTGTACGCACCCTGTATTGAGTGGGAAAGCATACGAAAACATAGAGAACAGCGTGCTGGAAGAACTGGTGGTATGCGATACGATTCCGTTGAAAAAAGCTTCCCCGAAGATCAAGGTACTGAGTGTAGCCGACCTCTTCGCCGTCGCCATCCGGAATGCCTTTGAAAACAGAAGCATTACGGGACTGTTCATACACTCCCAGCTGCGCAACAAATAAGTATTTTTAAACCAAACATACAATGAACACAATTACAATCGAAGGACAACTCAGGACCGGCATAGGCAAGCAGGCCGCGCGCCAACTCCGCTCTGAGGGTAACGTGCCCGGTGTAATTTACGGAGGTTCGCAGGAGGTGACATTCTCAGCTCCTGTTGCGGCATTTAAGAACCTGGTATATACGCCGAAGTTTCAGCTGGTAGAAGTAAAGCTGGAAGGAAAAAGTTATCGCTGCATTTTGAAGGACATCCAGTTCAACAAAGTGACAGACGACCTCAATCACGTGGATTTTATGGAGCTGGTGGAAGACAAGAAAGTGGTCGCTACCATTCCCCTGAAATTTACCGGCGCAGCAAAAGGCGTAAAGGATGGTGGTAAACTGATCACCAAAATGAAATCACTCAAGGTGAAGACATTCCCGAAATACCTGCTCGAAAATATTGAAGTGGACCTCACCAACCTGGAACTGAATGGCAACGTGCGGGTGGAAGATGTGAAGGCGGCTAATTATGAAATTCTGAATTCGCCCCGCATTCCCATCGCTTCCATCGTACTCACCCGTCAGCTGAAACAGGAAGAAGGTGCTACGCCTGCTGCAGGCGCGAAAGCGGCTGCTCCGGCTGCGGCTGCTCCTGCGGCTGCTGCAAAGGCGCCGGCGAAGAAGTAAATTTTGTTTCATGCGACGATGCAGCCAGTTTTTGGTGCACGCAAAGACGCAAAGAAAGAAAAGGCGCAAAGAATTTATTCTTTGCGCCTTTA
>CAZZYD010000215.1:0-6734 GCA_964658175.1 uncultured Puia sp.
AACAAAGGCGTAAGCATTCCGGCATTCCCGATCCTGGTGGCCCATCGTTCTGACGGCAGCGGCACCACGAATATCTTCACCAATTACCTTTCGAAAGTTAGTCCAGAGTGGAAAACCAAAGTAGGCAGCGGCGGCGCCGTGAACTGGCCCACCGGTTTGGGTGGCAAAGGAAACGAAGGCGTATCCGGTCTGGTAAAACAGACCCCGGGCGCAATCGGATATGTGGAACTCATCTATGCCCTGCAGAATAAAATGGACTATGCAAAAATCAGGAACAAGAAGGGCGCTTTCATCCTGCCTTCGATTGCCTCCGTCAGCGCAGCCGGAAATGTAACCCTGCCGCCGGACGCAAAAATATTTATTACCGATACCGACGCACCGGACGGATATCCCCTGAGCGGATTCACCTGGGCACTGATCTATAAGGAACAGAGTTACAGTGGACGTTCCGAGGCCCGGGCCAAGGCGTTGCTTACGCTGCTGTGGTGGAATATACACCAGGGTCAGCAGTACACAGCCCCCCTCAACTATGCGCCGCTGTCAAAGCAGGCCCTTGCCACCGCTGAAAAGATCCTGAAATCAGCCACTTTCGGCGGAAAGCCTATTGTGTAGCTGAAATGGAGATGACAGCATTTCAAAACGGGCATTCATCTTTTTTTGATAAATTACCCGCAGGCAGATCCTGCGGGTAATTCTATATTGTACGGCGATGGAACAACTGGTAGTCGACAGAAAGAAAAAACGGTCATACGGACAGATCCGGACCGAAATGGCATTCCGCAGAACGCTGGTGATGGTGGCCATCGTCATGGTGGTACTGGTGCTGGGAATTTTGCTCACGCTCATCATCGAGTCGATCCCTTCCATGAAGTCACTCGGTCTTAAATACCTCTGGGGTAAAACATGGGATCCGGTGAACAATGTGTATGGAGCCTATCCGTTTCTGCTGGGAACCCTGCTTACGTCCTTCCTTGCACTCATCATCTCCGTTCCTTTTTCCTTTGCGATCGCCATTTATCTGGGTGAATATAACCGCACCGGATGGCTTTCCAACCTGCTCAAGAATATGATAGAGCTGATCGCCGCGGTGCCTTCGGTGATCTATGGATTCTGGGGACTGATTGTATTGGTGCCGCTGGTTCGCAGTCTCGAAACAAAACTCGGTGTGCTGCCTTATGGTATCGGCATCTTTACCGCCGCGCTGATTCTGGCGATCATGATCATCCCTTATGCAGCTTCCCTTGGCAGAGAAATCATCAAAATGGTTCCCTCGCCGCTGAAAGAGGGCGCTTATTCACTCGGAGCTACCCGTTTTGAGGTAATCCGAAGTGTGGTGCTGCCCTATACCAAATCAGGTCTTTTCGCCGGTGTGCTGTTATCCCTCGGCCGCGCCCTGGGTGAAACCATGGCCGTAACCATGGTGATCGGCAATACCAGTTTGATCCCCCACAGCATTTTTGCGCCGGGAAACACGATGGCCAGCGTGATCGCCAACGAATTCACGGAAGCAGATCATACCGTTTACCTGTCAGCGCTGATCGAACTGGGTCTGGTATTGTTCCTGGTTACGGTGGTGATTAATATCATCGGGAAAAGAGTCATCAAGAAATTCACGAACGAATAAAATATGAACGCAAACGTAAAATTCCGGGTAGCCAAAAGCAAGGTCATGCAGGGCGTTATCGTCGTGCTGGCCTTTATCGTTACTTTCCCGCTGCTGGCGATCATCTTTTATATTTTTAAACAGGGCATCACCAAGATCAACTGGACCTTTCTCACGCACCTGCCCGCGCCGGTCGGAGAACCGGGTGGCGGGATCGCCAATGCCCTGCTCGGTAGCATCCTGATCGTGGCGGTGGCTTCGGTGATCGCCGTCCCGATCGCCCTGCTCTGCGGTATTTATCTCAGTGAAAATAAAACCGGTAAACTCGCTTATTACAGCCGGCTCTGCGTGGATGTGCTGCAGGGCGTGCCTTCGATCGTGATCGGTATCGTTGTTTATTTCTGGATTGTAAAACCTGTAGGAACATTCTCCGCGATATCGGGAAGTGTTGCGCTGGCCATCATGATGCTGCCGATCATGATCCGCTCCACCGAAGAAACCCTGAAGCTGATTCCGGATTCACTGAAAGAAGCGGGCCTTGCGCTCGGGCTGCCCTATCATAAAGTGATCCTGAAGATCATCGTGCCCACCGGGATCGGCGGCATCATCTCCGGCATCATGCTGTCGGTTGCGCGTATCGCCGGAGAAACCGCCCCTTTGTTATTTACCGCCTTCGGGAATCCTTATCTCAATCTTAACATGGCGAAGCCGATGCAGAGCCTGCCATTGCTGATCTTTAACTATGCCACCAGTCCCTACGACGACTGGCACGACCTTGCCTGGGGAGCGGCGCTGATCCTGCTTTTCACCGTGCTTTTATTAAATATCATTACAAAGCTCACAACCAAAAGATGGAACATACAATTATAAAAAGTATTGATTTCAATGCGTCCTTCGGTACCAATCATGTGGTGAAGAATGTGAACATGGAAATCGCGAAGAATACGGTGGTTGCCGTCATGGGACCCTCGGGTTGCGGGAAAACGACTTATCTCCGCTGTATCAACCGGATGCATGAACTCATCGCCGGCGCTACCAGCGAAGGCAAGATGCTGCTGAACAATGAAGACGTTTACAAAACGCATCCCATCTTCGTGCGGCTTAAAATCGGTATGGTGTTTCAGCGTCCGAATCCATTTCCGACCCTGAGTATCTATGACAACGTGATCGCCGGCTACAAACTCAACGGGATGAAAATTCCCAAAGCGGAGCGGGATGTGATCGTCGAAAAATCACTGACCCGTGCCGCGCTCTGGAAAGAAGTCAAAGACTCCCTCCATAAAAAAGGCACATTCCTTTCCGGCGGCCAGCAGCAGCGGCTGTGCATCGCGCGCGCAATCGCCATGGAACCCGAAGTGCTGCTGCTCGATGAGCCCACGTCTGCGCTGGATCCGATTTCCACGTCGAGCATCGAAGAACTGCTGCATGACCTGAAGAAAAACTACACCCTGGTGATCGTAACCCATAATATGCAGCAGGCAGCCAGGGTCAGCGACAAGACGGCGTTTTTTTATGTGGGCGAATTGGTGGAATATGACGACACAAAAAAGATGTTCACCAACCCGACCGATATAAGAACCCAGAATTACATCACCGGCCGCTTCAGCTGAGCCGGTCCATTTAAGTACATTTATATTTTTCTGCCATGACACAACTCGAGATCGAATTAGGACTTTTAAAAACGGAAGTGATCAATATGTGGAGCCTGGTGCATTCACAGCTGGTGAAATCCAATATCGCCATGGTCAATTTTGACAAGGACATGGCCCGGGAAGTGGTGCAGCGCGAGAAACGCGTGAACGGGGCTGAACTGAAGATCGATCGTGATTGTGAGAATATTTTCGCCCTGCTGACACCCGTGGCCGTCGATTTGCGTTTTGTGCTCGCGGTGCTTAAAATCAATTCAAACCTCGAACGCATAGGCGATATCGCCGAAGGCGTGGCCAAATATGTGATCAGCGCCGAAGCCCCGTTCCGCGCAGAATTGCTGGAAGCCACCGGGGTTGTCAAAATGTACGACGAAGCGATCAACATCCTGGAGGATACGCTCGAGGCCTTTGAAACGGAAGACACGCAGCTCGCGCGCAGTATTTTCAAAAAAGATGAATTCCTCGACAATATCAATATGGCTTCCACCGATATCACCGTCAACTACCTCAAGACGCACAAGGACGATATCAGCCAGGCATTGTATAACCAGTCGATCATCCGCAAGCTCGAAAGGGTGGGGGATCAGTCAAAAAATATTGCGGAGGAAACCATCTTCTATATCGAAGCCAAAGTGCTCAAGCACATCGATAAGTTTTAACCGGCTCCTGAAATTGACGCGAACTATAGCGAATTTGCTAACTTAGTTTGTCGTTATGTCCCGGACACTCCTCAATAACATACCATCCGCCGTACTGGCATTGATACTCATGCTGGGTATGATTGCCTGTTTCGCCGTGGGCAACCGCGTGAAAGCCTATCAGGTAAGAAAACATTTTAAGTTCCTGGCCGAAGGTTTCACTGCCGTGGAAGGATCCCTGCTGGGTCTGCTGGCACTTTTTCTTTCCTTCACGTTCGGGATTGCCAACAGCCGGTATGAGACCCGCTACCAGGTGATGGTCAAAGAAGCCAATAATATTTCCACCAGTTACTTGCGGTCGGATCTTTTTCCGGACAGCGTGCGGGATGTTTTCCGCCAGCAGATCAAACAATACCTCGACCGCCGCATCGATTTGTACGACGCGGGGTCGGATCCTGTAAAAACGGCTGCCGCCCAGCAGACTTCCTCCGCGCAATCACACCTGATCTGGTATTTCTGTTCGGTGCAGGCGCATTCGACAGACGCATCCGTCCGCACGGCCGCCTATTCGATGGTAACGGCGCTTAACGACATGATGGATTCGGTGACCGAACGACAGGCGTCGCGTGACAATGTAATTCCATCTGCGATCCTGGTGCAATTGCTTATTTTATGCCTGGCTGCCGGCTTTATGGTAGGGTATGAACGTACCGGCAAAATGGACTGGGTGATGGTGACGGGGTTTTCCGGTATGATTGCCCTGGCCGTCTTCGCCATCCTGGACCTCGACCAGCCGCATAGCGGACTCATCACCCTGGATCATGCAGAAAGCAATTTTCTGCACCTCCGCCAGGTTTTCTCCATCAAATAGATCTACCAGAAACGAACATAGAGCAGGGAAATGATCAGCAACATGATCACGATGCCCGCCAGCGTGCCCGGTGATACGCGAAACATGGCTTTGTCCAGCACAAAAGCCTTCGGATTGACTTTCGGTCCGAGCAGACTCAGGGAGACCATCAGCAGCATTGTAAAGGCAAATGACAATCCCATGCAAATATGAAATGGAATGACGTATTCTCCCGAGGCTGGGTCCGGATAGGCCGTATAGATCCAGGTATCGTGGCCGATCAGTTTGGGCGCGAAAACATTAAACAGCACCGATAAGGCGAACCCGCAAATCACACCCGCCACGGCGGCCGTACCGGTCGTCCGCTTCCAGAACATGCCCAGAATAAAAACGGCGAATACACCCGGACTGATAAAGCCGGTATATTTCTGGATAAAAGTAAATCCGCCTTCGCCTCCGATATTCAGCGCATCTTTCCAGGTAAGCAGGATGGAGACCACCAGCGCCGCCAGAATCGTCAGCCGCCCGATCCATACCATCTTTTTTTCCGGCGCTTCCTTATTGATATATTTTTTATACACATCGAGGGTGAAGATGGTGGAGATGCTGTTTGCCTTTCCGGCCAGCGATGCCACGATGGCTGCCGTGAGGGCCGCCAGCGACAGGCCGATCAGGCCATTGGGTAAATAACCAAGGATCGCTGAATACGCATTGTCGCTCACCACCTGTCCGTTCTTGCTGTGCACCATCATTTCCGATTGCAGCTTTCCCTGCTGGTGCAGTACGTAGGCTGCAATGCCCGGCAGCATCACGATCACCGGCATCACGAGTTTGATAAAACCGGCGAACAGGATTCCCTTGCGGGCCGTGTGAAGATCTGCGCCCAGTGCGCGCTGGGTGATGTATTGATTACAGCCCCAGTAATTGAGGTTGAGCACCCACATGCCCGCGGCGTAAGAAAGCAGGCCGGGAATGGTGAGGTAATTGTTGATCTGCTGCGGCGTGGCATCGGTACCCGGTTTTGAAAAGATCATGTGAAAATGATCCGGCGCATGTTTGAGGATCTGGTTAAATCCCGCCAGCGCATTTTCTCCCATACCAAACTGTTTGCTCACCACCGTCAGGGCCACATAGGTGGTGGCCAGTCCGCCGATGATCAGTACCGTCACCTGGATCACGTCGGTGAAGCCGATCACTTTCATACCCCCCAGCGTGATAACAACCGCGAATACGGACAAGGCGATCACGATGAGGTGGAAATTATTTTCATTGCCGCCGACCAGATTATTGATGGCCACCGCGCCGAGAAAAAGGATCGAGGTGAGATTGACGAATACATATAAGAACAGCCAGAAGATGGCCATGATCAGCGCCACCGTTTCGTTATACCGCGTTTTAAGGAATTGCGGCATCGTAAAGATCCGGTTCTTGAGATAGACCGGAATAAACCATACGGCCACAATGATCAGACAGATGGCGGCAATCCACTCATAGGCAGCCACCGCAATCCCGATACTGAATCCGTTTCCGCTCATGCCGATGAACTGTTCGGCAGAGATGTTCGAGGCAATCAGCGAAGCGCCGATGGCCCACCAGGTGAGAGAACCTTCGGCCAGGAAAAAATCGTGGGTACTGGTGACCAGTTTCCGTTTGCGGCGGTAGATCCAGTATCCGTAGCTGGATACAATGATGAAGTAAAGGACAAAAACGAACACATCTATATGGGCCAGTTTATTGTTCATAGCAGCAGCAACATTATTTTGAAAAACGATTCACCTGTAATATCGGGTAAAACAACGAATACCGCTTCGCTTTGAAAAGAATCCGTAAACTTGTAACTGGTAAACGAACAGGAATATGTTGTCAATACTCAAGTTACACCGGGGGGGTTTTCTCCTGCCATTGCTGTTTTTGATCCTGTGCTGCGCGCAGCCCAAGATAAAAGTGATACTGCCCGCGAAGGCGATCACCCGCGGCATTGCCCGGATCGAATG
>CAZZYD010000216.1:0-6734 GCA_964658175.1 uncultured Puia sp.
TCCCACCATTTGGAGATCGTATTGTGCCCGATCAGTTCCAAACCACCCACAAAGCTCGACTTGGCGTTGATGAACGTGTTGATAATCACAGGCGAATCTGTCAGCGGATTGATTTCCTTGCTTTGATACCGGGTGATCAGGTCCGTGGTTCGTTTATAATATACTGACGTCAGGAAGGTGTTGGCGCCATAGGTTTTCTGGTAGGACAATTCGAAGGAGTTGGTAAACTGTGGCCGCAGGTTGGGATTTCCCCGGCTCAGATTCAGTGAATCGGAATAATCTGTATAGGGGAAGAGCTGGAAAAAACTTGGCCGGTCGATTCTGCGCGTATAGTTCAGCTGCAATTCCTGGTCATTCCCCAGTTTCTGCGTCAGAAACACGCTGGGAAACAGGCTCACCGCATAGCTGTTGCTGAAATTTCCAAGGGTATCCTTAACGCCGCTGCTGGACAGGCTGTCCTTCTGTGCGAACGTGCTGTTGCCGTTGTACGAAGAGCTTTCGGCGCGCAGCCCGAGCTGATACCCGAAATTCTTGATCGAATTGGAATAAGTGACATACCCGGCCACCACCCGGTCGTGGTAATTATAATTGGACGACAGCAGGGGCAGGGGATTGAACCCACCCGATTTGTCAATCACTCCCAGGTTGTTCACGCTGCTCACATTCCGGATCGCAACCCGTGCGCCGGCTTCCAGCTTGGATTTTTCACTGAAAGGATTGGTGAAATCTGTTTGTCCGGTGAAATACTGGTTGGTGCCGGATCCGATCTGCTGCTGGGCATAGGTTCCCGTTTGCGGCCCACCCAACTGGTTATAGATGGTTGAATTGACGAGGTTGTTCACCGTATTGGTGCCCTTGCTGTAATTGGCGTCGGCAGACCATTCCTCCCCGGCGCGGGGGAACGTATGTTTGAAACTCAGGGCGCCGGCGTGGTTGTTAAAGGAATTGTTTGTATTGGAAATCCGGTTGGTATAGGAAGAATTGATGGCGCCGTTGCTGAACAGCGTGTCCACATAAAGATCACTGGCCGTAAATGGTTTGAATGAACCATGAACCAGCGTACCGGATACGGAAATGGTGTTGCGGTTGTCGATCAGGTAGTCGAGTCCCAGTCTGCCAAAGGCAAAATAACCCTTGTTGATATTGTTGTCATTTTGATGAAGCCGGGTATCGGGATCATCGCCAATGGTGGTGCGGTCGGTGATGCCCGGTGAAATGGTTTTTCGCTGGTTATAATTTCCATTTGCGAATACATTTATTTTTCCTTCTTTCACATTCAGATCTGCACCCGCATTGTAGCGCCCGCGCTTATCGATTCCCGCCCTCAGATTGCCATTGTACCCCGCCTTCCTGTTTTTCTTCAAAACAATATTTAAAATGCCGGACGTGCCGCCCGAAGCATCATACTTTGCGCCCGGGTTGGTAATTATTTCCACACTCTGGATGGCGTCAGACGGAATTTGATCGAGCGTCAGGGTCGTAGGCCTTCCGTCAACAAATATGGTCGGCGTGGCATTTCGAAGCGTGACATTTCCATCGATGTCAACGGCGACCGAGGGTACATTTTTCATGATATCCACGGCAGAACCACCCTGAGATGAAATGTCTTTTTCAACGTTATAAATCTTACGGTCGATGCCCAGTTGAACCAGCGGTTTGACGGCGGTGACCACTACCTGGTCGAGCGTTTCGGCGGCTGTATTCAATTTGATATTTCCGAGGTCTTTATCCACCGCATTCATCGCAGATTGAAGGTCTCCTCCGCCACCGGCAGATTTTAAATCAAAGGCGACTTTCTGATCAACGATTTTATACCCGACGGCGGTTATTTTCAACCGGTACTGCCCAAACAGCGCCAGGTTCTCAAAACTGAAATTTCCCTTCGAGCCGGTGATGAGGCCATCGACTACGGAGTCTTTATATGACTGGGTGGCGGGATCGAAAACTGATTTGACGAGTTGAACGGAAACGCCGTCCACACCCTTGTTCGTTTTTGCCTCTACGATCTTTCCGTAAAAATGTCCGATGGCCGGTGGGGCGCCATTGCGACGACCACCCGATGGCAGGGTGGCGCCCGGGGTGATATCCTGTGCAGAAATGGACTGTCCCGACGACAGCGCTGTCAATACCAATAAGATCAATTGAAGTGTGGTGCGTTTCATACGTGTGCAAAATTGAGGGCTGGCGGCCGCGATCGCCGTTTTTACTCGATGAGCGGCAGATTTTGGTTTTAAAAGGAACCGTGCGATCCCCGTGCCAGGCCATTGGTAAATGGATACCGGCGAGTTCTTATTTTCATTTTGAATCAAGGGAGTTTTCCTATAGCTTTGCTCTCCCAAACGGTGGTCGTAGCTCAGTTGGTTAGAGCATCAGATTGTGGTTCTGAGGGTCGGGGGTTCGAGACCCCTCGATCACCCTTGTTTTTTTCTACGGAAGGCTTCGTTAATATTGATTTCCCTACAACATTAAGGTAGTATTAATCGTTATTTTTGAGCAGTATGTCAAAAGTGCTCAAGTCTATGCTCACAAAACGGAATTTGCCCATCGCTATCCTGATACTGGGTGTCGGGTGTTTTTTTGCCTTTCGTTCCCTTGCTTACAATCCGAATCCGCCTTCCAAGTATGAAAACATTCTGGAAAATGTGGGAGAGATGCTGGAGCAGATCCATTACAGTCCGAAAAATATCGACGACAGTTTTTCCCGCGAAGTATTCAAAAAATACATTGCTGAAATCGATCAGGAGAAAAAAACTTTTCTGCTGAGCGACATCACCGAACTGAAGAAATACGAAAACTCGATCGACGACGAAATCCTCCGCAAATCGCCAGTGCAGTTCGTGCCGGCTGTAAACGCGATCTACACCCGCCGATTACAGGAAACGCAAAATCTCTGTCACGAAATCCTTGCGCAGCCGTTCGATTACAGCAAAGACGAACAGGTGAACCTGGATTACGACAAAATCCAGTTTCCCGCAAACGATACGGAACGCCGGGAAGCGCTTCGGAAAAAACTAAAATATATCACGCTCGAAAAATATGCAGATCTTCTGGATCAGCAGGAGGCTGCCAAAGGCAAAGCCGGTACGGTGGTTAAAACCAACGACCAGCTGGAAAAGGAAGCCAGGGATAAAACATTGAAGATGATGGATCGCTTTTATGATCACCTCAAGATCAAAGCAGGTCCGGATGACCAGTTCAACGAATTTGTGGAAACCATCGTTCAGTGTATGGATCCGCACACCGACTATTTTCCACCCGTGGAAAAAAGATCCTTCGATGAAGACATGAGTGGTCACTTCTTCGGCATCGGCGCTTCGCTGCGCGATGAAGACGGCTCAATCAAGATCACCACGCTCATCACCGGCAGCCCGGCCTGGAAATCAGGACAGGTAACCGTGGGCGACGTGATCCAGAAAGTAGCGCAGGGCTCTGCCGAACCCGTCGACCTTTCCAGCTACCTTGTGGAAGATGCGGTCAAGATCATCCGGGGAAACAAAGGGACGGAAGTAAGACTGACGCTGAAAAAAGCAGATGGTACCGTGAAAGTAGTTACCCTTATCCGCGATGAAATCGTGCAGGATGAAAAATTCGCCAAGAGCGTGATCGTTAACGGAACCAAAGGTCGGATCGGTTATATTTTCCTACCGGAATTCTACGCCGATTTTGATAATCCGAAAGGAAGCCGCTGCTCTATCGACGTGGCCCGTGAAATTGTAAAACTAAAGGAACAAAAAGTAGACGGCATCGTGCTCGACCTCCGCAACAATGGCGGTGGTTCTTTGTACGACGTGGTGCAGATGGTAGGTCTTTTCATTGACCAGGGTCCCGTGGTACAGGTGAGAGACCGGGATGGCAAGCCCCAGGTATTGAGCGACCATGATAAATCAGTATTGTACGATGGTCCGCTCGCCGTGATGGTAAACGAATTCAGCGCCTCGGCCTCAGAAATATTTGCAGCCGCCATTCAGGACTATCACCGCGGGATCATCATCGGTAGCACCACGACCTATGGCAAAGGCACGGTTCAACGCAATATTCCGCTTGACAAGAGCATGGGCTTCTCCGATGCCAACGGTCCGCTGGGATCCATCAAGCTGACGCTCCAGAAATTTTACCGCATCAACGGCGGCTCCACGCAGCTTCGCGGCGTGAGTTCCGATATCGTGCTGCCGGATCTATACGAACATTATAAAGTGCGTGAAAAAGACCAGCCGGATGCCTTGCCCTGGGATGAAATGCCGAAAGCGGATTACAGTACCTGGAGATATGCCTACGACCTGAGTAATATCAAGGCATCCAGCAGCGGACGCCTGCAGACCAATCAGGCTTTTTCCACCATCGCCACCAACGCCAAGTGGCTGGATGAGCAAAATGATAAACTGTATCCGTTGAACCTCGCCGATTACCGCGCCGAACAGAAGAAGATAAAATCGACGGTAAAACAAATTGAGGCAGTCAGCAAACTAGCGGTGCCGATGACGATTCAAAGCCTGCCCCAGGACGCGGGAAAATATGACGGCGACAAATTCAAATCCGAAAACTATAAACTCTGGGTGGATAGTAAGAAAACAGATATCTATCTCAAAGAAGCAGTGAATGTGATGGACGATATGATTTCCCTCAAAAACGTGGTGTACAACAGATAAAAACAACTGGTCTTTTATACTGACGATCCCCCGCAAATATGATTTGCGGGGGATTTTTTATTCCAGGCTTTTCAGTTTGGTGGCGATGATCGCGATCATGGTTCCCATCACGGCAATCAGTGCCAGTGAAACACGGAGACTCGTAGCCTGCGCGATAAATCCGATAAAAGGCGGACCGAATAAAAATCCCAGATAACCGATCGTTGAAACAGCTGCAATAGCTACCCCGGGCGACATCACTTTCGATTTTCCGGCGGCACTGTATACCAGCGGAATCACCGATGAAACACCCGCACCCACGAGCAGAAATCCGAGCGTGGCCGGAATCAAATGGGGAAAGAGCACAGCGACGAGTAATCCCGAAGCGGTGAGCAATCCGCTTACCTGCAGGGTTCTTTTCATGCCCATCTTTTGTGTTGCCCAGTCGCCGATGAAACGACCCGTTGCCATCGTACTCATAAAAGCGGTATATCCAATGGTGACGAAGGCCGGATCCGGCTGCACCACATTTTTAAAATATACACCGCTCCAGTCAAACATCGCACCTTCACAGATCATGGAACAAAAAGCGATGACGCCAAAATTGACAATAGACCGGTCGGGTCTTGCAAAAATCGGTTGGCGGCTGTCAGTATTTGCATCTTTTTTTATCAGGGAGCGACTGGTGGATAAAACAATCACGAGGGAGGCGCTCATGATGGCCAGGTAATGATACCCCGGCATGATACCGAGCCTCACCATGCCGGTGCCGATGGCCGCGCCGGTAAATCCGGCCAGGCTCCAGATGCCGTGGTAGGAAGCCATGATCGGACGCTTATACAGCGCTTCCGTGCCTACCGCCTGGGTATTCACTGAAATGTTGAGCATATTTCCGGCCATCCCAAAAAAGAACAGGGTGATCATCAGCTGCGGTGTGGAGGCGGCAAAACCAAGGAGGGGAAGGATGCAGCAGTAGGCCGTGCCGCCGCAGATCAGCACAATGCGGCTGCCAAACTTCGCCACCAGAAATCCCGCGATGGGCAGGGATACAAGCAGGCCTATGGGCAGACTGAGCAGCACGCCTCCGAGCGAACCGTTTGACAAATTCAATTTCGACTGTATATCGGGAATGCGGGAAGCCCAGGATGCAAAACACATCCCTGCCAGGAAAAAAAAGCAGCTGACCGCAATGCGGTGAATACGATTTTGGGTTAGGGTCATGGTGTCTACCCAAATATCCTGCTTCTTTCGAACTTGACCCGATTATTTTAGACTTTTCTGCACCGATGAACGCACCGGCATTTTGGTTTTTGTTTCCGTGAGACTGTAGGCAAGCTTTACGGCGCCATAGGCATTGACGATACCACCTGACTGACTCAGATCCGACAGGGTCACATATTCATCCGAACCCGGTCTCTTTGTTTTTGCAGCGGGACTGTACGTGGATTTGGTGATGCAATATTTGACTTGTTCTGCCGTCAGCGTCGGAAAATATTCCATGAGGAGCGCGGCGATCCCCGTCACCACCGGTGCAGCCATGCTGGTTCCGTCCAGATTGCCGTACTGGTTGCCGCCAGGCAAGGTGGAGTAGATGCGAACGCCCGGGGCAAATACATCCACTTCCTTTCTTCCATAATTGGAAAAAGCGGCTGTATATGTCCGTGAGCCTTCCTCCGCCAGCGGGTCGCTGCTGGCGCCTACGGTGATCCAGTTGTTGGCGCGTTCGGTTGAATTTTTAAAAGCGGAACTCGGGAAACTTCCGGTGGTATCGATATTGGCGGCATCGTTTCCGGCCGCACGGATCAGCAGCACATTCCGGGAAGCAGCATATTTTACGGCATCGTCCACCCAAACCTTATTGGGGGAAAGATTTTTTCCAAAACTCATGTTGATGACGCGGGCGCCATTGTCAACCGCATACCGGATGGCGGTCGCGATATCCTTGTCGTGTTCATCGCCGTTGGGCACTGCGCGGACCATCATGATCTTTACATTGTCTGCGACGCCATTCATTCCTTTGTGGTTATTCCTTTCCGCCCCGATGATGCCCGCTACATGGGTTCCGTGCATGGGATCGGCGGCCATCACATCATTGTTTCCGTAGAGGCT
>CAZZYD010000217.1:0-6699 GCA_964658175.1 uncultured Puia sp.
ACAAGGAATGGCTCAAGGCAAACTGGTCTGTGCTCGAAGGATGTATCCATCGCATCAATTACCTGCGGGCGGAAGCGATGAAGGATTCTACCAAGCCATATTACACCCTGCTGCCCGACGGCAATATCGATGGCGGTATTCAGCATGGCAACGACTATTCGAATACCGAATGGTGCCTGGGCGGTATGAAATGGGCGATCTGGGCTGCCAAATGGATCGGCAAAGACGAGGAAGCCGCAACCTGGCAAAAGGAGTACGACGATTTTTACGCTAAATTTATGACGCTGGCCAAAAAAGACCTGCGCAAGGATGATAAAGGAAATACCTATTTGCCGGTGATGATCAAAAACGAACAGAACCAGGCGCCGCAAAAAGGCCAGTGGGCTTTTTGCCAGTCAGTATATCCCGGTATGGTGTTCGATGACGATTCCATGGCCCGTCAGATGGCATCCGGCACCATGGACATGCTGCACGATCACCGCGAAGAAGGGCTGGTATTGAATACAGGCTGGATGGAACAGGGGCTCTGGACTTATTTCAGTTCTTTTTATGGCCATGCCCTCGAATGGCTCGGTCGCGGCGATCAGATGCCGCAGTTATTATATGACTATGGCAACCACGCTTCGCCAACCATGGTTTGGCGCGAAGAACAGAAGCCTGTAGGCAAAGGATATGAAGAAGTGGGAGACATGCCCCACAACTGGGCCAGTGCGGAATTTATCCGGATGGTCGTGCACATGATCGAACTCGATCACGGAAAAGACCTGCACCTGTTCCAGGGTTTTCCGAAGCAATGGGCACGTGCGGGCGCAGTAACAAAACTCAATGGGATCCGCACGCCTTATGGCCGGATCAACCTGGTGCTTGAGGTAAACAGCGCGGGTGACCAGGCTGCATTGCAGCTTGATTTTCTGGACAGCGGTCATTTGCCGGACCATGTGGTGATCCACAAAAACAGCTGGACGAGCGACACCAGCATCGACACCCTGGCCGGAGCACAGCAAATCAGCGTGACCATTCCGGTGAAATAATGAAATAAGATGGATATGTCAACAAGAAGAAAATTTCTGCAGCAGTCCGCCCTCCAATCCGCCGCGCTTGTAGCCGGCAGCACACTGCTTGCGGCAAAGAACAAAAAGCAAGATGCCGTTGCTGCGGGTTCCGCGATCGTTATTTCCACCTGGGACTTTGGTAAAACCGCCAATGTCGGTGCGTGGGACGTACTCAGCAAGGGTGGTCGTGCCGTGGATGCCGTCGAAAAAGGAGTGAGGATTCCGGAAGCGGACCCTACGAACCAGACCATCGGTTTCGGCGGTCTTCCGGACCGCGATGGATTTGTAACGCTGGATGCCTGCATCATGGATGAATTTTATAATTGCGGTTCGGTGATGTGTCTCGAACACATCATGCACCCGATTTCTGTCGCGCGTCTCGTGATGGAGAAAACACCGCATATCATACTCGTCGGCGACGGAGCCCTGCAGTTCGCGCTCGCGAATGGTTTTGAAAAAATGAACCTGCTGACGCCGCAAAGCGAAAAAGACTGGAAGGAATGGCTGAAAACGTCGAACTACAAACCGGAAATGAATATTGAAAACCGGCTGTACGATAAAAAACACGATCCGATGCCCGGCGGTCCGAACAACCACGATACCATCGGCATGATTGCCCTGGATAAAAATGGGAACCTCGGCGGCGCCTGCACCACCAGCGGACTTGCCTACAAAATGCACGGACGCGTGGGCGATTCTCCCGTGATCGGTGCGGGACTTTATGTAGACAATGAAATCGGCGCTGCCGCTGCCACCGGCGTAGGAGAAGAAGTGATCCGCATCGTGGGTTCGCACCTCGTGGTAGAGCTGATGCGCCAGGGACGATCGCCCGAAGCGGCCTGCAAAGAGGCCGTGGAACGCATCATCAAACGGAGTCCGGAAAAATCAAAAACCATCCAGGTCGGTTTTGTGGCCCTGAACAAACAGGGTGCTTTCGGCGGCTACAGTTTGCAAAAAGGATTTTCTTATTCTGTCCGAACTGATACCGAAGACAAAGTCTATCCGGCAAAAAATATCTACTGATCCGTTTACACCCCGATTCATTTTTAATCTGAACCAGCATGCCCGTAAAAAAAATCTTTGAAGTCTGCGCATTCAATATCCAGTCTGCCCTCATCGCCCAGGCCGCCGGCGCCGCGCGGGTGGAACTTTGCGACAATCCGATTGAAGGAGGCACTACCCCGAGTTATGGTACGATCAAGACAGTCCGCGACAAGATAAGCATCGATCTCTATCCCATTCTGCGCCCCCGTTCGGGAAATTATTTTTATGATGACGACGAATTTGACATCCTCCGCGCCGATATACAAATGTGCCGGGACCTGAACTGCAATGGCATTTCCGTCGGCATTTCAAACATCGACGCGACCATCGACACCGAAAGGCTTAAACGGATCGTGGAGTGGGCGGGCCCGATGGGCGTAACCTGCAACCGGGCCTTCGATGCCAGTCCTGATCCTTATCATGCGCTCGAAGACATCATCCGGTGCGGGTGCGAACGCGTGCTTACTTCGGGACAGGCCAGCGCCGCACCGGAAGCCGGCGCAATCCTGACAGCGCTGGTAAACCAGGCCGGCGCACGAATCATCATCATGCCAGGCGCAGGCATCAATGCCCGAAATATTTCCGCGCTTGCCGTAGAAACCGGCGCGACCGAATTTCATGGTTCTGCCCGAACGATCATTCCCAATCCGGTCACCTACCGGAATCCAAATATCCTTGACTACGGAAATGTTTATGTCACCGATCCCGCAGAATTGAAAGCGATCCTCGAAGCACTGAAAAATTAATTGCGCATGAACGGAAAACGGATCCGGCGGGCAGCCATCCTGCTGTTGATTTTGCTGGCAATCATCTGCCTGCTCCCGATTCCCGTTACCATCCAAAGGGAAGTAAAGATTCACGGAACACTCTTTGATGTTTCAAAACAACTGACGGATATCGAAAACTGGCCGAACTGGTATCCGCGTGCCGCCATGACCGGGCCACCGGTTGTCATTTCTTCCAACCCCGCAGGGCTCACCTATCGTCAGTCGGATGGACATCATGAAGTACTGCAATCACTGACCGCCGTGCCGGATACATCTGCCGACCAGACGCGGGTATACTGGATCAGGCAGGCGCCGCTGCGAAAATGGATCTTATCAAAAATCGGCGCAGACTATATGCAGTCCGGTCTGGACTCACTGAAAGCATTTCTTGAAAACCCCGCTACCCTGTATGGATTTCCGATTGCGGTTGTACCGGTGACCGACACGCTCATTCTCACCAGACAGCAGCGGGTACTCCGCACGGCTAAAGACAGCACGCTGCGCGCGCTCAGCGAATCCCTGCACGGGTTCTGCCGGGAAGAAAAAATTCCGTTGAAAGCAGATTATGAATACATCAGTTTTCCCGGTGGAAATAAAGATTCCATGGAGATCGCGGTCGGTATGCCGGTGGAGAAAACCAACGCGGCCAAAAAAGATATCCGGGTATTGAAACTGCCCGCCAATGGAAGACTACTGACCGGCTCTTTTACCGGATCTTATGTGCGCATGAAAGACCTGCGCAGCGCGATGAATAAATACCTGAGCGATCACCACCTGTCGATGGTGGCTGAACCGATGGAGAAATACAAACTCTATCCGACGACGGATGTCCAATATTATGAACTGATCTTTCCGATTTATTAATGCAAGTTCGCTTTGAAAAATACCGGCGGATCTTTTGTGCGAACGCCCAGGATGATATCTCCTGATGCCCGGTGAATCTTTTTCAATGCCCGGAGTTCGCCGCGGATCATCATGCCGCTGCGCACCGGACTGATCCAGTTAAATCCATGATTGTTGTCATTCAATAATACAGAACCCCAGTCGGCATCATACCGGCCTTCATAAGGGGTCACTCCATAAAAATTCCCTCCACTCAGCAGATCTGTTTTTCCATCCCGGTTTATATCTTCCGGCAACAGCGCGAAAAGCGGAGACACCTGGTTCTGTTTCGGCAATGGAATAAATGCAAAACGATCCGCACCCTGATTGAAAAATATACCGGACGCCATGGTTTGCGCGTGGAGCTGCGTGCTGTTGCGCAATCCGTCGCCAAAAAGTTCCTGCACCGTTCTGCCGGCATAATCCCGGTAGAGCAGGTATTTTTTCTGGATGCCCGGAATGGCCCGCTCCATTTCATCCTTTCCAAGAAAAGGATATTCCTTTCCCTTGCTGCGATAGGTAAGCACCCGATCCATCTGGCCATTTTCATCGAAGTCCTTCAGATATAAAGTCAGCGGATCGGCAAGGGTCGCATGCAGTTTGGAATTGAGTCCGTAATTGCCGGCGATGATATCCGGTTTGCCATCTCCATTCATATCGGCAACCGCCAGGGTTTCCCAAAAGCCGTTCAATGCCGGCATCCCGATCTTCACGAAA
Organism: uncultured Puia sp.; assembly: GCA_964658175.1. Taxonomy (GTDB): domain Bacteria; phylum Bacteroidota; class Bacteroidia; order Chitinophagales; family Chitinophagaceae; genus Puia. The sequence goes on from CAZZYD010000217.1 coordinate 4,463, forward strand.
CGGCCCTGTTCATTTTTATATACGGTCACCGGCATCCATTCTCCGGCCAGCACAAGATCTTCCCAGCCATCTCCGTCCAGATCGGCAAAAACCGCAGCCGTAACCGCACCACCGGCAAAAGGCGCCGCGGGTGCCTGCTTAAAAACACCCTTCCCGTTATTATAGAGAATATAAGAAGCGGGCTGCTGACCGGGTAACTGATTCACCGCGATAAAAAGATCCAGGTCTCCGTCATGATCAACATCGGATGCGAGCACGACTGTTTTCCGGCCGGCGACATAGGGAATACCCGGTGCCGAAAGTGCAAAATGGCCTTTGCCGTCATTGAGGTAAAGCCGGTCGGGCTCATTGTTGCCATCGGTGAGCACGATGAGGTCCTGGCTGCCATCTCCGTTTGCATCGAAGAAGAGCGCGGCCGATTCGCTGTGAACCGTTGACTGTTGAAAAACAGCATCCGGCGACAAAACGAAACCACCTTCCGGCGTACCAAGAAAAAGTTGCGCCGGCTGCGCGATGGAAGCGCCGAAATATAAATCATCAAAACCATCTTTATTTACATCCGCTACGGCGAGGGCGGGATAGCGTGATGTAAACTGGGGAAAATCCCAGGGAGAATTGTGTCGGTCGTCTTCCTTAGGCATCCAGGATAGATGAACGGAATCGCTGATATCCCGCAGCAGTGGCGGCGGCGCCGGAAAAAATGAAACAGCCTGATAGGCTCCGCCTGCCTGCTGCTGAAATAAATCCAGGCGCTGATCGCATCGAATCTTCCTCAACAGTTGAAAACGCTGATCCGGCCAGACCACGAGCAGACTATCCACTGCCGTCGCGGTGTCCAGGCCGAAATGCAATCCCGGTTCACTCGAAGATTCAAAACCACGGGTCGTCATCAATTGCTGGTACTGTAATTTACCGTGACAGAACAGGTATATTTTAGTGCCTATCCCGGAAGTGTTTTTATTATCGCCCTTGCAGGCGATGCTCAGATAATGACTGCCAGGCCGGCCCTGGTTGATATACACGGATGCCGGCATATTGATATTGTTCACCACGAGGTCCAGGTTGCCGTCGTTGTTCAGGTCTCCATACGCCGATCCGTTGGCATACGCCGGTGTCCTGATCCCCCAGGCATTGCTGACATTGGTGAAATGTCCGTCTGCCTCACCCCGGAACAAATAGCTCACGGCTTTCCCATCGGGCATCTGGCTGAGCGCGGCGCTGTCCAGCACGGTGGAACCGTTGAGCATGCGACTGACAGCATTGGAAGAAATGAATTTCATGTAGTCCAGATCCACCGGACGTTTTACGATTCCGTTTGAAACAAAAATATCTTTCAGGCCGTCATTGTCGAAATCAGCGATCAGCGGCGACCAGCTCCAGTCGGTGGCGGCCACGCCTGACATCAACGCCTGTTCACTGAATGCGGCGCCATTGCCGAGGTTCTTCTGCAGGCTGTTGCGCGAGTACTGCGCCTGAAATCCCTGCTGCAATATGGAAAGGTTGTATACATCCGCCCGTTCGCCGCTGCTGTAAGTTTTCAGCACCGACTCCTCCTCCGGCAGCATGTCTGCTGTAAAAATATCGGGCTGTCCGTCGTTGTCGATATCCGCAATATCATTGCCCATGCTAAAGCGGGAATAATGATTAAAATGCGCGGCGCCGGATTCCGTAAATCCTCCATGCCGGTCGTTGATATAGTAATAATCGTTTTCGTGAAAATCGTTGCCAACATAAATATCTTCCCATCCGTCGTTGTTCAGATCGGCCACGGACACACCAAGGCCGTAGCCGAGGGCACTGGAATAAATTCCCGCAGATGCCGTAACATCCGTGAACATAGGGTTTCCGGGTTTGCCGTCATTGCGGTAAAGTTTGTCCCCCGCCGCATAACTGGGTATACGCCGGTTGGCGGTGTCACCAAAGGTTTCCACCGAATGTGCCGACTGGTTCAGGAGAAAACAATCCAGGTCCCCGTCATGATCATAATCAAAAAATACCGCCTGGGTGGAATAGCCGGTAAATGCCAGGCCGTACGCTTTCGCGCTGTCGGTAAATGTTCCGTCGCGGTTATTGATAAATAACTGGTTCGCTCCCTGCAGGCCGAGCTTGCCATTCACCGAGCACACGTAGATATCCAGCCAGCCATCGCCATTTACATCCGCCATCGTGACACCGGTACACCAGTCGGCAGTGCCCGCTACGCCGGCTTTTTCTGTGATGTCCTGGAAAAGAAATCC
>CAZZYD010000218.1:0-6680 GCA_964658175.1 uncultured Puia sp.
CATCCCAGTCCATTACCGCGGCCTTAATCTCTTTCGCATCCGCCGCCACCACCACCTGCACACCGGTTGTCAGGTTTTTTATTTTGATGCTGTTGGATTGAAGTTCCTCACTGCCGAGGATGGCAATGAAAAGGATTCGTTTTTTTTCCGCGTACTTGAACTGTTTGTCAAATTTGGCGGACTCGTGGTAGAGTTCTGCGGCAATGCCCTGCGTCCGCAAGTCCTGTAACAGACTGTAGGCCCGGCGCGATTCGTCGGCGCCGAGATTAAAGAACAGGACCTGCGTGCCAGCTGCGCTGCCTTCGGGAAAAAGTTTCAGCTCTTCCATCACATCGTAGATCCGGTCGACGCCGAACGAAATGCCCACGCCCGGCATGTCCGGTAAACCGAACTGCCCGGTGAGGTCATCATAGCGGCCGCCGCCGCCGATACTGCCGATCGAAACATTTTTTGCCTTGACTTCAAGAATGGAACCGGTATAATAGTTTAATCCCCGGGCAAGGGAAAGATCGATGAGGATATCTTCATCACCAAGAAAATAAGACAGGATGTATTCCAAATCGCTGATGCCTCCCTGCGCAGGGGAATCCCGGGCGAAAAGCTGTTTCAGCGCCTCGAGCCTTTCGGTATTGCTACCCTTGATCGCCAGGAAGCTCTCCACGATGTCTAGCTGGCTGTCGGTAAGCCCCTGTGCCGACAAAGACTCTTTCACTTTTTCCAATCCGATCTTATCGAGCTTGTCGATAGCCACACTGATGGGAATGAGTTTATCAATCCCCCCGCATAAAACGGCCAGACCTGCCAGGATCTTGCGGTTGTTGAGGAGGATCTGCACCGGAATTTTCAGCGACGAAAAAACACTGCGATAGATATTGGTGAATTCCACTTCATTCAGCAGTGACCTGCTGCCGACAATATCCGCATCGCACTGATAGAATTCGCGGTAACGGCCTTTCTGGGGTCTGTCTGCACGCCAAACCGGCTGGTACTGGTATCTTTTAAAGGGAAAAGTCAGCTGGTGCTGGTTGCCCGCCACAAAACGCGCAAACGGAATGGTCAGGTCGTAGCGGAGTGCGCGTTCCGTAATGGCTTTGCTGGTTTTGCCTTCGAGGATGGATTCAAAGGATGCGCGCACTGCCGTTGCCTTGGCCGGATTGTCCAGCCCGTTATTCAAAATTTTAAAGATCAGCTGATCGCCTTCATCACCGTATTTGCCCAGGAGGGTTTCCATGTTCTCCATGGCCGGCGTTTCGAGCGGTTCAAAACCGTACCGCTCAAATACATTCCGGATCACAGCAAAAATATATTGCCGTTTCCGAACGGTATCCGGGGCAAAGTCACGGGTTCCCTGGGGAAGGCTGGGCTTTGTCATGCTTTTTTCAATGCCTGGGAGCCGCCAGCTGTTTCCGTATCCCCATATTTATGGATAATCTGTTCTGCTGCCTGGTCGATCATCTCGAATACTTTGTGGTATCCTTCCTCGGGGCCGGACCAGGGATCGGGGACACTGATATTTCTTCCGGGATACAGCTCATTCATCAGCAGGTCTGCCTTGGCGGGATTATATTTTTTTTTGGCAATGGACTTCATGCCCACGATAATGTCGGATGACATGGCATAGATCTTATCGTAATGGTCAAAGTCTTCCGGAACAAAGGCGCGGGCCTGCTGTCCGCTGATATCGATATCATGCATTTTGGCTACTTTCTGCGACAGTCCGTGCGGCGCTTCGCCCACATGGTATCCGTTGTTTGTCCCGGCACTGTCCAGTTCCCAGTCAAGCCCGGCTTTTCTCGCTTTTTCCCTGAGCACACCCTCGGCGATCGGACTGCGGCAAATATTTCCCAGGCAAACCATTAAAATTTTCATGTTGACAAAAATAGGGGTTTATGGAATAATCAAGCTTTCCGCATCTTATTGGAAACCTGCGCGGGTTCAATGTATCTGATTTATTCATCCATTTAAACAGAGATCATGGAACCGATGGACATTCTGCAAGCCGATCCACTGGATATTCTTTTCGAACACCGCAACAAAGACTATGGCGCTTACCCGCTGCGCAAATTTTATAACCGGCGACTGCTGGTTGCGCTGGGCGTGATGCTAACCACCGTGCTGATTGCTTCCTTTTTCATCCTGTTATACAAACCTGTTTTTGTAAAACCCGTCACGGTAACCGGGGTGATCTCACTGATTAACCCCATCCCTGAAAAGCCGGCGGTAAAACCGCCCAAGCCGGCGGTGCTTCCTCCCGCCGTGCCCAAAACGCGGACAGCCAGCATCAAAGAGGTTACCATGCTGATCGTAAAGGAAAACGATGTGCCACCCATTCCCGAAATCAAAGCGCTGGAAGGAAAGACCATCGCGGCGGTCACCAATGCGGGGGCAGCGGACAACGGGCCCGGCGGCCCGGCAGGAACCACGGGCCGGGATGGAAACGGCTTGCTTCCTGCAGCGGATTCTGCCTCCGGACTGTCCGATGATAAAATCTACAGCAATGGGGTGGAACAGATGCCGGAATTTCCCGGCGGTGCGGACGCCCTGAAACGTTTTTTATCCCGTAACCTCCATGCCCCGGAAACAGGCCAGGAAGCGGGCACGCAGGTGCGCGTGCTTGCACGCTTTGTGGTGAACAAAGACGGGATCGTGTCTGGTATGGAAATCAACCACAGCGGCGGCGGCGAATACGACCGGGAAGTGCTGCGTGTAATCCAGCGGATGCCGCGGTGGAAGCCGGGTCTGCAGCACAATCATCCGGTAAACGTGTATTATATGCTGCCGGTTGTGTTTACCGTAAGTGAATAGATGTCTTTGGTATTTTTTTGACTTTTTGCGCCTATCTCTTTTAGGTGTTATTCTGTATATTGCCGTTCGCATTAAATTTTTCAATTATGTCGGAAGACCAGGATTCGGATAATCGGAAAAGAAATTATTCCAACCGGAGGTCCATCATGGACTACGGGATGGGCATCATCATCATGGGGATCGGGGTGTTTTTTTTCCTGGCGCCCAGGCTTGGTTTTGATTTTCAAAATATCGGCACCGGCGCCCGGTATGCTTTCGCGGGCCTCTGTATTTTATATGGTGGGTTTCGTGCGTTCCGCGGATATCAAAAAAACTATTTCGACTGATGAGCGATGTAAAAAAACCGGGTGCATTCATGACATCGGCCATGGTCCTGATCACGGGGATGATGATGCTGGCTGCCTGCCACAACAAAACAGTCGGCAACCAGGAAACGCCGACGTCCGGCACGATCCATATCAGTGTGGATGAATCCTTTCAGCCGGTCATGGATTCGGAAGTGAAAGTGTTTGAAAATTCTTTTCCCGATGCAAAAATCCTGGTCGACTACAAACCCGAAGCGGCTTGTTTCAAAGACCTTCAGAGTGACAGCACCCGAATGATTATTGTTACCCGCGGTCTGCAGAAATCCGAGGAAAGTTTTTATAAGGACTCGTTTCAGTTTATTCCGGTATACGGATTGCTTGCCTACGATGCGGTGGCAGTCGTGATGAACAATAAAGAAAAGGACAGCATTTTCACGATGGATGAAATACGCTCCATCCTGTCGGGGACCGATCAGCAAAACCGCCAGGTGGTGATGGATGGCGTATCGGCTACGAGTACGGTACGGTTTGCGATGGATTCCGTGTTGCGGGGAAAACCGCTCGGGAAAAACGTGGTGGCGGCAAGGTCCAGTAAACAGGTGCTTGATTATGTGGCATCGCATGAACATGCGATCGGATTTATCGGCGTCAGCTGGATCGGCGACCAGGAAGATTCCACGGCGCTCGCCTTTCTGACCAAGGTCAAAGTGGCTGCTATTCAGTGTGAACGGTGCCCCGACAAACCCTACGTGAAACCTTTCCAGGCAAATATTGCGTTGGGCAGGTATCCCATGGTACGGGGTTTGTATTATATCATCAAAGAGAATTATAACGGAGTCGGCAACAACTTCGTTAATTTTTTGCAATATGAAAGAGGCCAGCTCGTGTTTCGCCGCGCCTTTCTTGTTCCATCCAGAATGACTTTTGAAGTAAGAGATGTGGAGATGAAGAATTAAAATGTTTTTGATATATATTTAACACATAAACTGAGATTTTGACCATGAGAAAACTTCGAATCAGCCTGCTGTTCGCCATTGTTTGTTTCAGCAGTTCCGTAATGGCCCAGACGGTTGAACAGGGCAAAAAATTTTTATATTATGAGCGTTATCAAAGTGCGCAGGATGCCTTTGAAAAAGTACTCGCCGCCAATCCGAATAATATCGATGCGGTCTACTGGCTCGGAGAAACGCTGATCCATCGGAAGGACACACGGGATACTGCGGGCGCCAAAGCGCTGTTTCAGAAAGTGCTTGCCTCCAATGGTTCCGCGCCTTTGTTGTTGGTGGGCATGGGCCATGTGGAATTACTGTACGGCAATACCACCGATTCGCGCCAGCGTTTTGAAACAGCTCTCAGCCTTACGAAAGGGAAGGATCTGAATGTGATCAATGCCGTTGGGTATGCCAACGTAGATGCCAAAGCAGGGGATGCCCAGTATGCGATTACGAAACTTATCGAAGGCACTCAAGCGAAAAATTTTCACAACGCAGATACATATATCATCCTCGGAGACGCGTACCGCAAAATCTACGACGGGGGCCAGGCCATCACTAATTACCAGCGTGCCCTGAGCGTAGATCCAAAAATTGCGGAAGCGAAATTCAAATCCGGCATGATCTATCTTACCCAGAATAACAAGGATTATTTTCTGCCTGCTTTTGAAGAAGCGACCACGATCGATCCGGCCTATGCGCCTGCCTATTACCAGTTATTTTATTACTGGTATTTCAGGGATGTAAACAAGGCTGCGGGCTATCTGGATAAATACGTAGCCAATTCCGATCAGGGTCCTGAAGTGGAATACCTGAAAACGGATTTCCTGTATGCTTCCGGTAAAAATGCCGACGCCAAAGCACGTGCACAACAACTTATCACCCAGTATGGTGACAAAGTTAGTCCGCGCATGTACCGCATGGTGGCCTATACCTCTGACACGCTGGGAGATATCCCGGGTGCCAAGGATGCCATGACAACGTTCTTCACCAAAGCCGATACGTCCATTGTACTGGGTGCGGATTATGAAGAACTCGGAAAAATTTATTCCAAGATGCCGGACACGCCGTCCAAGAATATGGCTTTTGCTTACTATCAAAAAGCCATTGGCCGGGATACCCTGCAGGAAAATAAGGCCAAATATGCCAACGAAGGCATTGCGCTGGCGAAGACGCTCAACAATAAGCCGGCAGCGGCTGCCCTGGCAGCCAGTCTGTATGCCACGATCAAAAATCCGGCAAACTCCGATCTGTATGCGTACGGTATCGCCAATTACCAGGCAGGGAACTATAAAACATCGGACAGCATTTTTTGCGGACTCTATATCCCGAAATATCCGAATGAAATCTACGGTTATCTCTGGTGCGCCAGAAGTAAACAGGCCGAGGATGATTCCTCGAATTCGCAGGGACTTGCGGTAGAAGCGTATGAGAAGCTGGCGCAGATGGGTCGCACGCTGCCCGATTCGGTGAAATACAAACCCCAGGTGATCCAGTCTTATTTTTATCTCGCCAGTTACTACAACGATATCAAAAAGGATAAGCCGAAGGCGGTAGAGTATATGCAGAAAGCGCTGGAGGTGGATCCAAGCAATGAATCTGCTAAAAAAATCATCGACGCATTAACCAGAAAGCCACCAGTCCGTCAGCCGTCAGCCAAACCAAAAGGAGCGGCAGGCAAATAGTCAGCACCGATTTTTTCAATATATAAGCGCCTTTGTATCGGCTCCGGTCATACAAAGGCGCTTTTGCAATTGGAATCTCCGATTGCTGACGTATTTTTGCTGATAACCGCCAGGCTTATGAATTCCATTTTTCTTCAGGCAGCTCCCTTGGTTACAAAAGCGTCAGGTTCCGGTACTTATTTTCCGATCGGCATTCAGCTGCTTTTTGCAGGCGCCTTTGTATTCCTGGTGTTAGGCGTGACCCATCTGCTGGGACCCAAGCGGAGTACAGACGAAAAACTTGCCAATTTTGAAAGCGGCATCGAGTCCGTGGGCAATGCCCGCCAGCCGATGGCGATAAAATATTTTCTGGTCGCGATCCTTTTCGTTCTTTTTGATGTGGAAGTGATCTTTTTCTATCCCTACGCTGTTAATTTCAGGGAGCTTGGATGGCCGGGTTTTGGCGCCGTGCTGATGTTTACCGCCTTCTTCCTGGCCGGCTTCGTCTACATTATCAAGAAAGGTGCCCTTCAATGGGAGGATTGATCATCGTTTAAATTTTTTGTATGTCAAGACCCGTACGATTTAACCTCACTCCGATACCGGCCAATACACAAAGTCATTTCAGCATTGCCGAACGTCCGGAAGGATATACCGGCGAAGGATTTTTCGCCACCAAGATGAGCGATGCGGTGGGCCTGGCCCGCAAAAATTCCATCTGGCCGCTGCCATTCGCCACTTCCTGCTGCGGTATTGAATTCATGGCGACCATGGCGTCTCATTACGACTTGGGTCGTTTTGGCGCCGAGCGGCTCGGCTTTTCTCCGCGCCAGTGCGATCTGCTGATGGTGATGGGTACGATCGCCAAAAAAATGGGACCGATCTTAAAACAGGTTTACCTGCAAATGGCCGAG
>CAZZYD010000219.1:0-6668 GCA_964658175.1 uncultured Puia sp.
ATGTTGTGCAAGATGCAGCAAATAAACATGATGTCCGAAATGCCCAGCATCCCCGATTCGTTATTCATCAGCTGGAAGAAATCCCGGGGTGTAAGTTTTTCACGCTGCATCAGGTATTCGGCAATCCCCGGATCAATATCTCCCGAACGGGTACTCATAGTAATCCCGCCGGCTGGTGTAAAGCCCATACTGGTATCGATGCTGTGACCGTCTTTAATGGCGGCAAGACTCGCGCCGTTGCCAAGGTGCGCAATAATCACCCGGCTGTTTGCAGGTGCCTGTCCGGAAATCCGGGCCAGTTCATCCGTTAAATAATGGTAAGACAGTCCATGAAACCCATATCGCCTGATGCCCATTTTATAAAATCTGCGGGCAATAGGAATTATGTTGGCCATTGCAGGCATCGGGGCATGAAAAGATGTATCAAAACAGGCGATCTGTGGCAGTTCCGGATATTTGCTGATCAGTTTTTTTATCAGCGCGATCGAACCGGGCATATGGGATGGATCGTATGTGACCCATTGCGCGAATTCATCCAGCAATCTATCCGTGATCAGCTGAGGTTCCGTGTGGTCCATACCAAAGACGATGCGGTGTCCTATGGCCTTCACTGATTTGAAAATATCCTGTTTTTCGAGCCAGTCAATCAGATAATCCACGGGAGACTCATCGCCGGTGTGGTCAATTTGTTCTTTGGTTTTGATACCGGTCGATGCATGGGTGTAATTGAATTCAGCATGGCCCTCGCCGGCGTTTTCGATTTCTCCAAAAAGAATGGGTGTTAATCCTTTCGATATCCGGTAAAAAGAAAATTTTATGCTCGATGATCCTCCGTTCAAAGAAAGTATACAAGATTGGGCTTCTGTCAAATTAATGAGTTAAATTCAGTGTTATTTTCAAGCCTGTCGAAGATAGTTCGTGTAGCAGGTTTGTTTTTTATATAATTCCTTCGAATAGTTGCATAATTCACATATCGTCCTTCAAGCGTTAAAACGTTATTAATAAAAAGCATGGAAGTAGAAGACCCCCCACAGCACGAGTTTAAAATAACTTTCTCCTTTGAGAACGCCAGTCATACGGCCAGACTTACCATAGTCCAGAAAGAGGATCATGATGAATATCATATCGTTCCGGATGACGATCTTTATGTAAAGAAATATGGAAGCCAGACCATCGATAATTATTTTGATCAGATTGATCCGCTTCGCTGTGAGCATGGTAGCAATGAGTACACAGAAGCCATCACCAAAGGGGTGCAGGCGTTTTTGAATTCGAAACACAGCTAAAGCATGATCTTTTATGGGTAAGTATTTTCCCTATTTTAAAAAATACATCCGGGCGCTGTGGCTCGCGCCCTGTCTGGTGATCGTGGATGTTTTCTGTGAAATCGTCCAGCCCTCGCTGATGAGCCATATCGTAGACAGAGGAATAGCGCAAAAAAACCTGTCGTATATCCTTCACACCGGTGGCATCATGATCTTGTTATCTTTACTGGCGATCGCGGCCAATATCGGGAACATCTACTACTCCTCTCATGCTTCTGTTGGTTTTGCCGCCGAACTTCGCAAAGGGATATTCAATAAAGTTCAGGAGTTCTCTTTTTCAAATCTCGACAAATTCAGCTCGGCTTCGCTGGTGACCAGAATTACCAACGACGTCAATATTTTGCAGGAAGTTGTCATGATGTCCCTTCGCATGCTGATCCGCGGACCGCTCATGCTTTTATTTGCGGTGGTGATTGCCATCAGCATAAACGCGCCGCTGGCCATCATCATCGCTGTTGCCATTCCGGTTTTGACAGTTTGTATTTTTTTCATCCTGAGAAAGGCCCTGCCTTTTTATGAGCAAATGCAGATAAGGTTGGATGGCGTTAATGGAATTATCCAGGAAAACCTGGTGAACATCAGGGTGGTGAAATCACTTGTCAGGGAAGATTTTGAAGTGAAGAAATTCGGTCTGTCCAATGACAAACTCCGGGAAATTGCCGTGAAAGCCTCCGGATTGGTGGTCCTGATCCTTCCGGTGATGCAGCTGGTGATGAACCTGTCTGTGGTATCTATTGTATGGTTTGGCGGCACTAAAATAATGAACGGTCATTTCCAGGTGGGTCAGCTCATGTCTTTCATTACCTATATCACGCAGATTCTGATGTCACTTACCATGTTGTCCATGACCATAATGACTTTTTCCCGCGCGCAGGCATCTTCCGAAAGAATCCTGGAGGTACTTGATACACAGGTTGACATAAGTTACGCCCTCCAGGCTTCGTCGAATATGTACGCCATTAAAAAGGGGAAGGTCGTATTTGAAGATGTCTGTTTTAAATATCATCCGGAGGCACCGGAATATGTATTGAAGAATATAAACCTGACTGCAAATTCCGGAGAGACGATCGCCATTATCGGTGCCACGGGCTCTTCCAAAAGCACGCTGGTCGAGCTGATTCCCCGGCTTTATGATGTAAGCAAGGGCCGGATCCTGGTGAATGATATCGATATACGCGACTACGAATTGGCTGTTCTCCGGGGAAGTATTAATATGGTATTACAGCAAAATGAACTTTTTTCGGGAACGATCAGCCAGAATATAAAATGGGGAAAGCAGGATGCCACGGACGGGGAGGTAGTGGCTGCCGCCAAAGATGCGCAGGCGCACGATTTCATCATCTCATTTACAAAGCAGTATGAGACGTTGCTGGGACAAAGCGGCGTGAACCTTTCCGGTGGGCAAAAGCAACGAATCTGCCTGGCGCGCGCCATCCTGGGGAAACCGGTCATACTTATTTTGGACGATAGCACCAGTGCCGTTGACACGGCGACAGATGCCAGGATACGGGCTTCTTTTAAACAGCATTTGCCGGAAACGACCACCTTTATCATTGCCCAGCGGATCAGTTCAATCCAGTCGGCCGATAAGATCATCATTATGGACGAGGGTGCGGTGATTGCCAGCGGTAACCACCGGGAACTCCTGCAAACCAGCCCGGTCTATCAGGAAATATTTCATTCGCAGCAGTTAAATGAAATGCCGGCACCATGAACGAATCTGCAAACCAACAAAGCAAGGCAGCGATACCGCGCCTTCCTGGCAGAAAGGGTCAAATCTTTGTCGAAAAGCCTAAAGATTCCGGCGCTGTTGTCGCGCGATTATGGAAATACCTGGCCCGTGAACGGGCGAAACTTTTTTTCATATTCTTTCTGTTGCTGATCAACACGGGATCAACCATCGCCGGTTCTTATCTCCTCAGGCCGATTATCAATCACTATATCATTCCCAAAAATTTCGATGGCTTTTTCCATATGATCGTTTGGCTGATCAGTATTTACCTGGTGGGATTTATCGCCGGATTCGTTCTCAACAGGTTGATGATCACCGTAGCTCAAAAAACGATTGCCGTGATCCGCGCGGAGTTGTTCAGTAAAATGCAACGCCTCCCCCTCAATTTTTTCGACAGCAACCATCATGGTGATCTGATGAGTCGTTTTACCAATGACATGGATAATGTGAGCGATTCCCTCAATACAAGTGTGATCCAGTTACTCACCAGCACGATCACGCTACTGGGTATTTTTGCCCTGATGATTTATATCAGTCCCCTGCTGACGATGGTTACGCTCGTCGTGGTACCGTTGATGTTATATGTCGCTTCCCGGATTATTAAGAAAAGCAAGCGTTATTTTTCAGATCAGCAGAAAGAACTGGGTGCGGTCAATGGGTATGTGGAAGAACTGATTACCGGGCAGAAAGTGGTTAAGGTGTTTTGCTATGAATCGCGGGCAGGGGCAGAATTTGAAAGCATCAATGAAGTGCTGCGTCAAAAATCGACCCAGGCCCAACTGTATTCCGGAGTCATGATGCCGGTGATCCAGAATTTAAACACCATCAATTTTGCCTTGACTGCAACGGTGGGTGGCGTGCTGGCCATATTCAGGGGTTTGGATTTGGGCGGTCTGGCAGCCTTCTTACAATATTCCAGGCAGTTCGGGCGGCCGGTAAATGAAATTTCCAGTCAGTACAACAGCCTGCAATCGGCGATGGCCGGCGCAGAGCGTATTTTTCAAATCATGGACGAAATTCCCGAAATACCGGATGAAGCGGATGCCGCAGCACTGACGAATGTAACCGGACAGGTGCGGTTTGAAGGCGTCTATTTCAGTTATGATCCGGGCAAGCCAATATTAACAAATATAAATATTGAGGCAAAGGTGGGACAAAAAATCGCACTCGTGGGATCCACAGGTGCTGGCAAGTCCACCATCATGAACCTGCTACCCCGGTTTTATGATATACAATCCGGATCGATCAGTATTGACGGAATTGACCTGCAAAAAATTCAGCGAAACAGCTTACGGCAATCGCTCGCGATGGTATTGCAGGATACGCATTTATTTACCGGGACGGTACGCGAGAATATCCGCTACGGCAGGCTGGAAGCGACGGATGATGAAGTAAAAGAAGCTTCTGTGCTTGCCGGCTCCGACTCTTTCATCATGCGGCTGCCGGCGGGATATGATACGGTGCTGGAAAATGATGGAGGCAACCTGAGCCAGGGACAGCGGCAATTATTGAATATTGCCCGGGCGACCATAACAAAGCCTGCGATTTTGATCCTTGATGAAGCCACGAGTTCGATTGATACCCGAACCGAGCTCATCATTCAGCAGGGAATGGATCATTTAATGAAAGGGAGAACAAGTTTCGTGATCGCACACCGACTATCTACCATTCGCAATGCCGATGAGATCCTGGTGCTGGAGAATGGGAGGATCATAGAGCGGGGCGATCACGCCTCGTTGCTAAAGCTCAGAGGAAAGTATTATGAATTATATACGGGCCAGTTTGACTGAATGCAAACCGGCATGCGCCGGACAATAGCGTACTTTATGCCGTTGCCTGCAGGAAAAACTGCCTTTGTTGAAATGAGTACTTTATTTCGGAGGCCGCTCAGGGCCTTTCCCAGGATTTCTTCCGCTGCGCCGGCAGAGTATACGTTCGAAGTATCGAAAAGACTTACACCGGCATCCAGCCAAAGACTGACGAGTCGCGTGGCTTCCTCCACCTGCGTACAGCCCCAGACCTGAAGAACTCATTGCCCCCTCCAAAGGTCGCTGTGCCAAAACTGACCACAGGTACACGCAATACGGAATGGCCAAGCTGTCTGTATTCCATATCGCTGAGACATTATTTTTTGAAGGATGCTACAGACTGTCAAAGGTATTCGAAAAGATATGAGGCGGCGAACACTTACTGGTTCATTTCTACGGTAGCCGGTATCAGCACATTAATATCCTTTGTTGCCAACAACTGCTGATAGTTCATCAGCGTAAATTTCTTTCCCACCAGGTCCATAAATTCGGGTGACAATAACATATTCAGTTCTGTCTGACGGTGAATGCCGGTCAGCGGCTTCCCTTCCGGCGAATTCATCATGCTGCTGTTCATGTCGTACAAGGCATCTATTTCGGGAGAGGCTATCGCCGTGTGGATGACCACCAAGTTTGGTTTTGCCGGATCGAGGTGATTTACATATTTCAGAAAGGCAGATTTTTTTGTTGCCACCGGTTCGCCCCACATTTCCATATAGGTTTCTCCAAAATAGGAGACTTTACTCAGTGGCGAGATGGCGAGATGATATTTGTGCGCCAGTTTTTCTGTGAGCGCCCGGAGTTCCGGCGTGGACAAAGCGACACCCATATGCGGATCGAGGTAACTGATCGTTAAACCGGAGGCCAGTGCCCGCTCGATCTGGGCGGAGAGCTCTGTCTCCACTTCGGCTATTTTATAGCCACTGTTGGCAAAAGCGGTCGTTGACTGATAAAAGTAACCGATGGAATCCACGAGACTTGGTACGGCCGTGCGGCCGGTGATGGGCCCCCAGCGGTACCCACGCCATTCGGAGGTGACGGTAAGATGGACACCAACACTTACGTTCGGATATTTTTTAAGGATGGCAACGGCTTCCTGGTACCAGGGGCAGGCGAACTGTAGGGAAACTGAAAACGGAATGCCTGTCTTCGCAAGTTTTTCTGCGGCCATGTTTACGGAGTGACTCATCCCGATATCATCGAGGCGTATCAGCAGGCGGGGCAAAGCCGGTGTATTTGTCTGGCCTGCTGCCGGTATCAGAAAGAGAAAACAGGTTGCTATCAGCAGAAAGGGATTTTTCTTATACATGAGATCTGTAGGATTTGCCGGCGTGGAGAATAACGAAAAATACATGATTGAGGCCATTTTAGGCACGTAAGAGGATACATATTTAATATATTTGAGAAAGTTCACCGACAAACACCCTCAATATGGAAAAAAGAGTATTCGGCATGATCCTTACTGTCCTGGGGATTATTGGGTTGCTATTGGCTGCCTATAGTTTTGTGAAAGGCGATGCGCCGGGCGCGCAGCATACGAAAACGGTGATCGTATATGTGGTGTTGGGTTTCATATTTTTCTTCGCGGGGATCGGTTTGATTAAAGGGACGAAAGATGTCACACCCAAGTCATAATGGCACAGGATCAAAGAAAGGAGTATTTCTGAGCGCAAATAAAAAAGTCGCTCAATGAAGTATTTGAGCGACTGAAGGGATTGTTTCAAGCGGAATACCCGCCAACTTGTACCGCGTACGGGAATCGAACCCGTGATTCATCCGTGAAAGGGATGCGTCTTAACCCCT
>CAZZYD010000220.1:0-6648 GCA_964658175.1 uncultured Puia sp.
TAAAACAAACTAAAGTTATTTTGTGCTGCCTGATGGCATTTGCGCAGCTCCGGGCAAAATCTCAGATAACCAATACCGATACGCCTTTTGCTGACTTCCACATTCACACTACGTTCAAAAATTACTACCGGTATGTTGAAAGTCCTGACAGCCTGATCCTTCATGCGGATGATCCCACATTTCTAAACAAAAAATACGGCAGGCTTGGATGGGTTCCCTTTGCCAGAAAACTACATGATAAGCGCACAGGAAAGGAATCCAATATGGGAAACTACGACGAAGCCAATTATGCCAATCTGAAGGGACTGGGCGGATCGGTTTTGTGCATGTCCATTACTCCCCCGGAAAAAATATTGTTCGGTACAAAATCGGAGCGCTGGCTGAACAAGCACCTGGTCACACATATGTCGATACCGCGGCAGGCAGTGCTCGCGGAACCTGGAAATTCCGGTTTCAATGAATTTATGGGGGAGTACTATTTCGTCGTCAACCAGGATTCCATGGTGGATCACACCAAAATCCTGCTGGCGAAAAATAATAGTGACCTGAAAAGGATTATCGCTGATGGCGGCATTGGCTTGGTATTGTCCATTGAGGGAGGCCATGTGTTGTTTGGAAGCAAGGCCCTGGGGAATATTGATAGTATAAAAACTGCGGGCTGCAACACTGCCTGCCGCCTCGAGATATTCGGTAATATTGATAAATTGCATGCCCTGCCTCACCGTGTATTTTTTATCACAGTAGCTCATTTCGGCTGGAATAAAATGTTTGGCAACTCAAAAAGCCTGGACAAACCGGGCTTCCGGCGTGACCTGTTAACGGCGGCGAGTCTCTCTGATAACTTCAAAAAAAATGTCTTTGCAAAATATGGCGACGGTATCATTGGCAACGTGAGAAGTCAGCGGCTGATCGACACCACGGTGGAACGCAACGGCAAAAAACTGCATCTCACCCTGCCCTATTCGAAGGATGAATACCGTACAGACATTGGCTACCAGGTAATGTACAAACTGCTGGACGCCGAACATGACTTCAAACAGCCAATCTACCTGGATTGCAAGCACATGGATATAAAAGCCCGCTTCCAGTATTATGAATACATCGACAGTGTAAATAAAATCAGGCGTTCAGCCGGAAAAAAGACCATCCCTATCATTGCATCCCATATCGGCTTAAGTGGAAAATCCAGGCAGGTGGCCATCGCAACCGCCCAGTTTCCCCTCAGCAATTCGTATGAAGAACTGATATTCGGTAAAACGTTTTACCAGGTGCAAATGAACGATCATGATCAATACTGGCGTACCTATACCGGCCTGTTAAAGCCGGAGGACAGGAATCTGTATTTTCCCAAAGGCGCAATCGCCGACACCGCATTCAATCCTTTTGAAGGCAACGTAAACTACAACACCCTTGGCTGGTTCTATCCTTGGGAAATCAATTTCTGCGATGACGAAATTAAATACATTTATCAAAGCGATGGCATCCTCGGACTGAATATGGACAGCAGAATTCTCGGATATACCATGCCCAATTATACATGGAGATACCGCCGCTATCTCCACCGGAAATTTATCTCGCTGTTTGGGAGCGATCATTTTACATTGAAAGATGGTACGAAAATCCGGTTTGAAGATTATTATCAGTCTGAGCCGCTGCTAAGAAACATTTTCCGTGTGATTGAAGTCTGCGGTCGCTCAGATTCCACGGCCTGGAATCACCTGGCCATTGGATCCGATTTCGACGGCTTTATTCATCCCATCAGCTTGTGCCCGACTGCAGAGTCAATCCCGGCCTTTCATAAACTGATGGAGACCTTTACAATGGCCTTCGTCGCCATTCACAACCAGCAAAAATTCATGTATGGATTGACACCCGAGACAGCGATGAGAAAATTCTTCTATACTAACGGACGGGATTTTATTTATGATAATTTCCAGGACTAACACAATGAGTATGAAAAAGATTCACCTGATATCCACCTGTCTGCTGATTTTTATTTTTGTACCGGCGTCGCAGGCGCAGACCGGTTCCACCTATGTATTCTTTAAACCCATCTACGCCTTTACGGGCAATGCGGGAAAACTTAATGAGACCGTCGCTGTTCAGCAGTCTGTTACGTATACTACCGGCGTATACGGATCTTATGGAAGGGGTTTGGGTCTGCAGGCGGGAGTTGGAAAAATGATCAACAATAACTTTGGTATTGAACTGGGGGCCGAATTTATGAACGGTTCCCACATCAAAACGAATTATAGCACCACCGACAGCAGTACCCTCGCTGGACAACTGTCCGAAAGGATCAGGGGCGTTCTGCTGAAGCCCACCCTGGTGCTCCGTAACAGTGGCGATCTGCTGTCTTTTTATTCCAAACTCGGGCTTGCGATTTCCGTTTTTAGCCGACATTATGCTGACGTTGACCTGCGCTTTGTAAATGCGGGACAGCCCTATCAGATAAATACCAGCCAGATAGATAATTTCAAACCGAAAGTAGGTTTCACGGCAGCCTTTGGATTGTCATTCCGCGTATCAGAAACGATTGCCATCACCGGCGAACTGAACGGACAGATGATGTCATTACCCATAAAAAATGGACATTATACCCAATACAGTACAAATGGTCAAAACCAGCTGGATGGACTTGACAAAAGCTCGCGGTACTGGACGTATCAGAAATCCGTGTCTACCGCGCCGGAAGATCCCAATAAACCGGGAATAAAATTATACGAGCCCGCCAATTTTTCCTATATCGGCATTGGTATCGGGGTGAAATATTTCTTTTAGCGGCCTACGTTAGTTTGTCTGTACCACTGCTTCTTCCCCGTATAACTGATCGCGGAATAATAAAGATGGCGATGAAATAAAAGGTCCGAGATTCAATTGCGCCCATTTTTCGTCAATGGCCCGGATCGTTTTATCATTGGCTACAATGATATTCGGCCAGTCGCGCTGAAAATTATCCAGCGCCGCGGTCTTGGTGGTTCCATCCAGTCCCATGCAGCGTATGCCATTTTCATTGTACAGTGAGGCATCCCGTTTCGGGTCCAGGTTATTGCAGAAACGCCAGAGTGCCACGGGCAGGTTAGACGGGTCGATGCCGGCATCCAGGTACAATACCATTTTCACCCGCGTCATCGCGGGAAAACGTTCGCAGAGCGCGGTGTGCAGACGGCGCACCTGTCCTTTTTTATCTTTCATCAGGGTTACGATCAGGCACGGAATTTCCTGCTCCAGCAGCCGGGCATTGACGGCATGAATTTCCGGAAATTCAATTGGCAATGCCGCGGCGGTCGCCGCATCGAAAGCATCCGTCAGCGTGTCCACGGCGTGATCGATATCGTCCAGTTCTTCGGTCATCTTTTTCGATCCGTCGATACACATCTTGCCGCCGAAACCGAGTTTACTGCAGCTATGGTCCAGCACATCCATCGGCCCCTGCGACAAATAAATATCTTTGGCTGCGTTAAGATTTTTGAAAACATATCGCGCCAGCGCAGCATAATCCGTGATGGATACGCCTTCGTCTACCAGCACCAGGATCTTGTTGAACATCATTTGTCCGGCGCCCCACATCGCGCTCATCACTTTCTGGGCGTGGCCGGCATATTCCTTATGGATCTGCGCGATCACAAGGTTATGAAAAACACCTTCGACGGGCATTTCCATATCCACAATTTCCGGGATCATCATCATCTTCATCGGCGCCAGAAAAATACGTTCTGTCGCCTTGCCGAGCCAGGCGTCTTCCTGCGGCGGAATGCCGACGATCGTGGCAGGGTAAACCGCATTTTTGCGGTGGGTGATGGCGGTGACATGAAACCGCGGGTACCAGTCAGGCAATGAATAATATCCGGTATGATCACCAAAGGGGCCCTCCCAGATCAGCTCTTCGGATGGCTCGACATATCCCTCAATAATGATATCCGCATCGGCGGGGACTTCAATGGAAGGCTGTGTGAGACAGCGTACCAGCTCCACTTTCTTCTTCCGCAGAAATCCCGCCAGCATGTATTCATCCACGTTATCCGGCAACGGAGCGGTGGCGGCATAGGCATACACCGGATCTCCGCCTAGGGCAACGGCCACGGGCATGCGCTGATTCAGTTTTTTATAGGCGTTGAAATGGCGGGCGCTCACCTTGTGTTTATGCCAGTGCATACCGGTGAGCGTCGGTCCGAACACCTGCATCCGGTACATGCCCACGTTTCTGGTGCCAGATTCGGGATCTTTGGTATGTATGATGGGAAGGGTTACAAAAGGGCCTCCGTCTTTCGGCCAGCAGGTGATCACCGGCAGCTGACCCATATCCGGATTGGCCAGCACGATTTCCTGGCATTCACCCCGGCCTTTTTTTACCGTGGGCATCCAGCCGGCGAACTGACCCAGTTTCGGCAGGAGTTTAAGTTTATCGGTGATGGATTCTTTTGGTGCGGAAAGCATCTTGAACAGCGCTTCGATTTCGCTGCTGATATCATCCAGTTTATCGACACCCAGCGCCAGACACATGCGCCGGTAACTGCCGTAGGCGTTCATAAGCACCGGAAAAGCTGAACCGGTGTTTTCAAATAAGAGCGCCTTGTTTTGTCCGGGTGTTTTGCTCACCCGGTCCGTAATTTCAGCGATTTCCAGCTTCGGATCCACGAATGCGGTGATGCGGATCAACTCCCCTGCAGCTTCCAGTTTCTCAATAAAGGCTCCCAGATTTTTATAGGCCATTCCAAGTGATTAGCCTGTAAAATTAGGCATTAATTATTGGACGGGTCGTGGACAATCGATACGGCCCCGGCCGTAATACGGGTCGTTTTTGGAGAGGATGGTAATGCTCACCCGGATGCCGGTATAATAATAGAAGTCTTTATACTTTTGCCCACCCCGGATATTGCCTTCTGCGGGATAAGTTGGGTTTCCGCCTTTCAGTTCCCCGCCCCGATAGGCCAGCTCCACGGCTTTGGCGCCTTTCGCTGCCAGAAGTGTCGCCTTGTCTACGTACGTGGTACTTACATCGTCGAGGTAATCGGTAAACGTCTTGCGGACGCCTACTTCATAGGCCAGCACAATATTATCGGATACCCTGAATTTAATACCACCGCCAAAAGGAATGGCGAACTGGGTGAGGGAATAGGGTTTCCGGCCGGCCTCCAGGCCTTCTCCTTCGGTGCTCAGCGGGCGGAGAAAATGCTTGGCGCCGGCGGTATCGTATGCATATGGATTGAAATGAAAAACAGCGATTCCCCCGAAAATAAAAGGGGAAATGGCGTTGTACCGAAGATTGAGAAAGGTATATTCTCCCAGCAGATTCAGTTCTGCAATACTGGTCTGGAAACTCAGGTTCCGGGACTGGTCATCCTTGATATTATAGGCATCGCTGGCACCCACCTTGAACAAGCTGATATTGCTGATGATCGCCACATGCGGACTTACATCATACTGCGCACCGGCGCCAAAGGCAAAATTTGACTGGTCAAAAGTGTATTTTTTCGCTTGCAGGTCACCGGTATAGTTTGACATACCACCTGTTACATTCACGTGCCAGCGCTGGGCCTGGACAAAACCGGGCAATAACAGCACGGCAAGGAGGAATCGCTTCATTGGTTAGAGCATTTTCGTTGACAAATAGATGGTATTGCAACGAATACGGATTTTTAGAACAGGAGGTTGTTTACAGTGGAAATTGGAGGAGAAGGAGGATTTCGCGTGACTAACGCAAGTATTGCACCATTTATTGGGCGGAGCGGTTAAAAGTAGCGTTAAGATTTGTAAAATGCAAGCCGCCGCTTATCAAATTATTTTTTCCCGAATCGGAATTTGCTGTAATCTTAGGCATTAAACTACCTGCTTATGAAGTTCCTGTACGTTTTATGCAGTCTTTTGCTTTTAGTAAGTCTTGGCAGCCAGGCCCAAACCAAAGCGAAAGCCGCCCTCCCCGATACCGTAAAAAAAGCGTCTCCCAAAGTGGCTTTTGCCGACAAAATCAAGGGAACCAGGAAAATTGACGGTCTTTTCACCATGTACCAGGATACGGCCACCGGCAGCCTGCTGATGTATGTAAAAAAGGATCAGCTCGGCAAGGAGTTTATCTACCAGAGTTTTTCGCTCGGCGGCCCCACGGAACTTTTTCTGAACCAGAACATGATCCGCACGACCCTCATTTTTAAGATCGAAAAGAAATACGATAAAATAAATTTTTCAGAGGTTAATACAAATTTCTACTACGATTCCACCAACGCCATCAGCAAATCCGCCAATGTGGATGTGGCTGCTTCCACTTTTTATTCCGATAAAGTCGCTTCACAGGATGACGACGGATATCTCGTTTCGGTGGATGCGCTCCTGCTGAGTGAAAAACTCGACCAGGTAAAGCCACTCCTGCCACCCGGGCTTCCCCCTGGCGCGGTATTCAATCTGGGAAACCTGAATTTCACCAAATCGGGTTACGAAAAAGTACGGTCCTATCCTGACAACACCGACGTGATCGTGGACCTGGAATATGATAATCCCGCGCCATTCAATGGCGGCGGCAAGGATATTACCGACGCACGATATTCCACCATCCGGATGCAGCATAGTTTTCTGGCCATGCCGGTCAATGATTTCAGGCCACGCATGGATGATCCCCGCATTGGCTATTTCTCCGAAGAAGTGGACAACCTC
>CAZZYD010000221.1:0-6645 GCA_964658175.1 uncultured Puia sp.
GCATGCCATTTGTTTTCAGCGACCGGTTCCAAAGGGCGGATAACGGAATTGGCATCTGCAATAAAAGATGGCATCTCCTAGAGCGGGGTAATTTGTCAAGCAAGGAATGGACTGCTTTAGACCTATCGCAGAAGAAGTAGAAGACTATCAATCTGTTTAGTTGGGTAGTCTTTATCGAAATTTAAATTCCTGTAAGCTCCTACCCACAATTCGGTAACAATAAGCCTGTCCTGAACGACAGAACTTTGTAAATTTCCCACCGAGACGGGGTCGAAAACGGCTAAACTGTCACGCGAAGGTTCAGTTAAATTTTTTTCCAGGGTAAAGTTCTCGTTGAATTGATGGGTATCCAAAACGCCTAAGCGGCGTCTTGAACCTGATGGCGATACGTAGTAATAATCCTGGTTGATCAAACCCTGTTCGTCGTGAAATTGCGTAAAAAGTATTCCAGTCGAGGGTATCCGGTACAGTCTTCGCTTTCCATCAAACTCCGGAGCCTGCCCCTTCAACTGATTATACACAATAATCACGGGCCCCCGATAATTTTCTGAAATCAGATACCGCTCTGGCGTATTAATCGAATTGTAACACTGATAAGCTATGAACGAGATCATAAGAAAGCAGATTATAAACCGGGTTCCCCAACCAAAGATCGAAAAAGCGAAAATAATCAGGCCGACGGCTATCGCTAAAAAGCTATAGTGGTAAAGTCTGCCATAAAAGTGAAACGACAAGCCAAGGCCCATTAACAGGGATGCAATTACGTTGAGTTTGGTGATTCGCGATTTTCTCATTGTCTGAAAGTCCTATTGAGTCTCATTGTGAAAGATAATGACCCAAACGAAGGATTTTACAATCAAAAATATGGAATGCAATATTTACTTTAATTCTGAATTTTAGCAGATAAATTACCGAATTGAAAAGGTTTTTTGATTTGCTTGTAGTCATCGTGGGTATCTATGTCGTCGTCATGTCAACAATTGAATATTTTGAATTCGATGTTGAAATGACGACAGGTTTTGCGTGGATTTCCAGCGGTGTTCTTATTTTAGGTAATGTCATTGTAAGTATTTATTGCTTTTTAAAGAAAGGATGGTTGTTCAAAGTATTGGGGATTGTTTTCGTTGCCAACCTGCTTTTCATCATCCGACAATTTGCGGAGGCAATGGTTTAAGGATTGTTGTCCCGTCGGAAATCAATTGCTCATCATCGTAGTACCCGTTTCGGATATGCCGGACGATGTATTCGCCCTGGGGGTAGGTTACTGCCCCGGAGTGCATTGTGGTCTGGCGTTGGGCTTGAATTGAAATTGGTGTATTCTAGTCGTGACGCTTAGAAAAAGAAATGTGGATAGGATAAAAGAAGGCTGCCCGTTTGTGTCCCGCGCAGCCTTCTTTTATCCTGTCCATCAAACGAAGTTTGTCCTTTCAAAACTTGGACGGTTTGGGAACAATCTGCTTCCGCGCCAGAATCCTTTCTTCCGCCTCTAACATATCGTCTTGTAATTTTTCATCATCGACCACCGCGTAGATCTCCGTCGTTGTAATCTTGCGGTGCCCAAGCATCTTGCTCACCGTTTCAATCGGAACCCCATTTTTAAGCGTTATAAGGGTGGCAAAGGTGTGCCGGGCAAGATGGAAGCTCATATACTTTTGGATGCCGCAAATCTCCCCTATTATCTTTAGGCTGCGGTTTACTTCCTGATTGGTAACAGGAGGAAAAACAGTTCCCTTTTTCACGGCCATCGGGTGGGCTTTATATTTCTCGATGATGGCTGCAGCCATGGACAGAACCGGTATGGCAGAAAGCTCATCGCTTTTTTCCCGGTAGATCTTCAAAATCACTTTCCCATCCATTCCCCATTCAAAATGACTCGGTTTGAGCGCCGTTACGTCTGCATAGGCCAGGTCGGTATAGCAACTGAAAAGAAAAAGATCCTGAACGAACTCGAGCCGGGCCGTTTCAAACCGGGCCTGTTCAATTTTTCCCAGTTCCCGGTAATCCAGCTTAATTCGTCTGTATCGCTTCAGGGCTAGTTCATAGTCGACAAACGGATCGGAACTGATCCATTTTAGTTGACGTGCCCATTTCACCATCTTCTTAAACCGTTCAAGGTGTTTTATTACCCCGTTGCCTACGCAGGGATCATGCTTCTTAACCGGATTATTCCGGATAAAATGTTCCAGCTCTGTCATGAACTCATAGTTGAGATCGACCAGGTAATAATCGCTCAGGTTAAATTGGGCCTTGATGAAGTTTCGGAGGTAAGCATCCGTGGTGACGTAGTTTTTAAGGGTGCCAGGGGTGAGCTGACCTGGTGCCATCTTCGCATGGTAGTCCAACAATTCTCCTACCGTATGCCCTTTGCTTTGGATCTGGTGCACGCCGTAGTACGCCTGCTTTATTCCTTCCGCAGTGATCGAAACCCGCTTGTCCAGGAGCGCATGATATTGCTCCTTAATCCGAAACCGGACGTTGTCGATGTGGGCATTTACCTCTCTGACTTCAGGCGATCTGCCTTTGATCTGTTCCCGGGCAATGTCCCAATCGCTCATCCTGACTTTTTCTCTGAGAGCAACCTCAACGGCCTGACCACAAACGGTAACCCGTGCATAGATGAAACCAAATGCCCGGTCACTCTTGCTGAGCCGGGTGACCATGTCGATCGAAAAACTGAATGCGCTGTTCATTTCAAAATGGATTAAAGGTGACACACTGTTGTTTCGGTTTGCTTTGAAATGATGGCTCACATCAGCCAGGGTCGACGTGTCAGTACGAGAACTGAGTAAATCGAATCATTTCTAATTGCAAACCGTTATTCGACAACGGCTTATGACCAAATCCTTGAGGCGCAAGCAACATGCCATTCCGCCTCAAGGATTATTCCTTGAGGCGCTTGCTTTTCCTTGATTCGTTTTGGAAGGCTTATCAACGAAAAAGCCCGCCAACACTGCGTTTGACGGGCTTCGTAATTTGCTTTAACTGACTTTTCGTCGGGGCGGCAAGATTCGAACTTGCGACCTCCTGGTCCCAAACCAGGCGCGATAACCGGGCTACGCTACGCCCCGAATACCCTTTGACGGGCCTGCAAGATAATTAATCCCAGTGATATTTGACGGGTAAAATGAAAGCTAATGTTCTGCGCTGGCCGCATGCTTTTTTTTGCGCTCTTTCTGATAGATCTTCTTCGCCTTGTCCACCATCACCAGGTATTCTTTCTGCGAAACATTGGCGGGATCATAACTGCCGTTGGCGATATTCCACGCCTCCTGCCAGCCGGCTTTTTCCGTATACTTAGAGTTTTTCAGCAGACTGGAAAACAGGGCCACAGAACTCGCAAAACGGTAAGCCGGCGCCAGTTCAGCAAAATTGCGGTAGACAGGCGCGACGGGGTAGGCCAGCATTTTATTCACCGTATCGCCTGGCGTTCGGTAATGAAGTTTTACATTGGCTAGCGTCCTGCCCATCGAGCTGCTGTCCATGCCACCACTGATCTCGAACAGCGCCATCAGTGAATGACCGCTGCCTACTTCACCGCCCTGGATGATGTTGGTGCTGTCAGTAAGCGCATTGAGTTTATTGTCGAAACCGATGAGCCGGTAATTTTTTACGAGCGTCGGATCAAAAGCAATGTCGAGATACGCATCTTTTGCCACGGCATATACCGTTTGCGTAAATTCTTCCATCAACACTTTTTCCGCCTCCTTTTCATTGTCGAGGTAGGCAAAATTACCGTTGCCGCGTTTGGCCAGTATTTCCAGTTTCGAATCCTTGTAATTACCCATGCCCACACCGAGACAGGTGAGATAAATCTCCGATTTCGCATAACCATTGATCAGCTGATCCAGCTCGTCGTCTGACTGCTGGCCGACATTAAAATCGCCATCCGTAGCCAGGATCACCCGGTTGTTTCCGTGTTTGATAAAGGTGCTCTTGGCTAAGCGGTAGGCGGCGCGGATGCCGGCTTCCCCAGGTGTGGCGCCACCCGGTTCCAGCTCATCGATGGACTCGAGGATTTTTTTTCGCTCGCTGCCCGCCGTCGGCGTAAGCCAAACCCCGTTCACGCCGCCATACACCACGATCGACACGGTATCGGTCGGGCGAAGATTGTTTACCATCAGGCTGAACGCAGATTTCAGCAGCGGCAGCCGGTTGGGCAGGTCCATCGAACCGGAGACATCGATCAGAAAGACGAGATTGGCCGGCGGCACGCTGTCTATATCCGCTTTTTTTGCACAGACATGCAGAAAGAGCAGCCGGTTTGCCGTATTCCACGGACAGGAAGAGATCACGGAATGAAATCCAAAACTGCTGTCGCCACCAGGCGCCGTATAATCGAAATTGAAATAGTTGAGCATTTCTTCGGTGCGCACCGCATCCGGTGGTACGATCGTACCCATATTCAGGAATCGCCTGACATTGCTGTACGAGGCTTTGTTGATATTGATGGCAAATCCGGTAACCGGAAACCTGCTGGCAGGAATAAACTCATTTTCCACCAGTGAACTATAGGTTTCAGCGCCAACCGTCCAGCGGATATAGTCTTCCTGGGTGAGACTTTTGGTAAAAGACATCAGGCGGTTGGTCGGTTTTGGTATCGGGGCAAACCGCAATTTCAGGATGATGGTCTGATATTTATCCGCGCTGACCCTGCCAGTATAAGGGAAATAGCCATCGGCGGTCAGCGAAATGGAATCGGTCGTCCTGGGCGTTGTAATCCCGAAGCTGCCCGAACTGCCCGAATAATAGATGAATTCGTTTGACTGTAACTTGATCCGCACATTCTGCACCGGATTGTTCTGCTCGTCCCGGATCTCACCCCGCAGGTAATACTGCGCCCGGCTTTGTGAGAACAGCAACAGCAGGCAGATTATGGCAGCGAATATCTTCAATGAATGGGTGATTTATACGGCATCCTCATAGCAAACGTTTTTTATTCCAAAAGCTGATAGATCGCATCCGCATTTCTTCCTAATCCATTATAATCCAGCCCATAACCCACCACAAATTTATCCGGTATTTCAAAGCCCCTGTAATCGACCACCAGGGGATATACCGTGGATCCGGGTTTATGGAGCAGGGCCGCAATTTTCAGCGAGGCGGGCTGCATGTGGCGGAGCTGGGGAAGAAATTCATGCAGGGTCTTTCCCGTGTCCACGATATCCTCAACAATGATCACATGCCTTCCGATCAGATCCATGTCCAGCCCGATGGAAGTGATCACCTGCCCCGACGATTTGGTACCCTTATAGGAAGCGAGTTTGATAAAGGTTATTTCGGCATCGATCTGAATCGATTTGAACAGTTCCGCGGCAAACATGAAGGCGCCGTTCAAAATCGCGATGAATACGGGTTTCTTTCCCGCATAATCCCTGTTGATAGCGCCGGCAAGTTCCCTTACTTTATCCTGGATCGTTTCGGTGCTGATATAGGGCGTGAACTTTTTATCATGAAGCTGGATATCGGGCATTGCTACAGTTAAAATGACGAAGGAATGGAAGGATTTCCCGCCGATACCGGCTGGTCTTTCAACAGGAGAGGCCTGGAGGCAGCGGGGGCCTGAAGGTAAACTTTTTCTCCGGCCGCGGGTTCTTCGCCTTTCTGCAGGTGATTCAATTCCAGCACGCTTTCATAGCGGACGGCTTCCTGCTGACAGATTGTGTAGATGGTTTCTCCGGCTTGCACGATGTGTACGGGGTTTACGCCTGTCCTGCGTTTTCTCTGAAGAAAAATCAGCTGGTCGCGGGTAAGGATATTTTTATCATCCAGCTCGTTGAATTCAATCAACCGGCTCAGCGCGATATCATATTGTTCGCATACAGAGAGCAGGGAAGTCCCTTCTTTTATAAAAACGGCCTTCGTTTCGTTGATCGTAAAGATTCCTTCGGGATACTGCGTCACGGGCACCGGTTTCGGTTCGATTACGGCGATCGATGTCCTGACGCTGTCGGCCACTGGTTTTTCCATCGCGGCCTGGGTGTATTGATCGAGATGGTAATCTTTGATCAGTTTGATGAGGATCTGGGAATACCTGATATTGGTGGCATAGCCGGCCTTGCGCAGTCCGTAAGCCCATCCTTCATAATCTTTCGGGTCGAGCCTGAACAACGATGCATACCGGGGGCTGTTGCGCAAAAAATCTGAATGGTCGCGATAGGAATCGGCGGCGCTGGGATAGCTGCGGAAACATTCCGCCCGCGCATCGTCATCATGGTAAACGACCTGGCCGGTCCAGGTGTCCTTGCACTTGATGCCGAAATGATTGTTCGAAGCCTTCACCAGGTCGCTGGTGCCGGCGAGCGTTTCATGGATGCCCTGCGCCAGGATAATGGAAGCCGGCACGCCGCCGCGCTGCATTTCGGTGATCGCGAGTTCGTGATAGGTCTGGATATAGGCCAGCACATCGGCATTTGTCTGCGCACGCAGCATCCCGCTGGTGAGCAGGGTCACACAAAAGCCGATGATTTTTTTCCAATGCATCTTCGTTCCAGTTTACTTTTTTCGGATCAGCAGGAGCCCATCGCGCAGCGTAAGCATTACCTTATCTACCCGGTCGTCGGTCCGCACCCGTTCATTGAAAGCCTGAATAGCCTGGGCGTTTTTACCCCTGGGCGTTTTTTCAAGCACTTCGCCATGAAACAACAC
>CAZZYD010000222.1:0-6644 GCA_964658175.1 uncultured Puia sp.
GAAACGGGCAGTCCTGGATCGAACGACTGGCCCGCTACCATCCCGAGCGGAATAAATATATCGTGGGTGTCATCACCCTGCTAACGATCGTATTCGCCTTCACTGCAGGTCGCGTCCATTTTGATTCCGACATGATGCATATGAATTTTATGCCGGAGCCGCTGCAAAGGTCGGAAGCCACGCTCAACAGGATCAATGCGTACAGCCTGCGATCGGTATACCTCATCACGGAGGGAAGAAACCTGGCGCAGGCACTTGAACGCAACGAACAGTTGCAACCCTTGATGCGGTCGCTGGAAGACAACCAGGTGATAAAGAAAAGCTCCGGGGCTTTCAGTCTTTTCCTGTCAGATTCGCTGCAGCAGGAAAGAATAGAACGATGGAACAGGTACTGGACGACGGAAAAAAGACAAAGGGTCCGGCAACTACTGCAGGATGCGGGCGCCGCCGCGGGATTCACCCCGGGTGCTTTTGATGGATTCATTGCATCGCTCAGTAAAAACGCGCAGCCGCTGAATGCCGCCGAAACATCGCTGCTGCAAAATGCTTTTGCCGGCGATTATATTATCAGCAAACCCGGACAGGTTTCCGTGGTGACCCTGTTGCGGGTATTGCCGGAAGACCGCGCCCGGGTATATGCGAGATTTTCAACCCTGCCGGCGGTCACCGTGGTGGACCGGCAGTACCTCGCCGGCAAACTGGTGAGCATCATCAACCTGGATTTTTCCCAGATCGCGTGGATGACTTCCCTGCTGGTATTCGGGGTGATGCTGATCACCTATGGACGGATTGAACTCACGCTGGTGTCCTTCATCCCGATGTTCATCGCTTTTATCTGGATCCTTGGTATCATGGGCCTGTTTGGCATTGAATTCAACATCGTCAATATTATCCTGTCTGCGCTGATCTTCGGTCTGGGGGACGATTACAGCCTGTTCATCATGGACGGACTCCTGCAGGAATACCGCACCGGGAAGAAAAATCTTTCCTCCTATAAATCTTCGATCGTCTTATCGGCAATCACCACGCTGGCGGGACTCGGCGTGCTGATCTTTGCCAAACATCCCGCCCTGCGGTCCATTGCCGTAATTTCAATCACGGGTATCCTGTCCGTCGTCCTGATCGCGCAGGTGATGATCCCCTTTCTTTTCCACGCACTCATCAGCAACCGGATCAAAAAACAACATTTTCCATGGACGGCCACGGGCTTATTCAAATCCGTTTTCTCGCTTACTTATTTTGCCACAGGAAGCCTGATCATGACGGTCATCGGTTTTATCCTGATCCGGATCAATCCATTCAATAAGGAAAAAGGAAAATTCGGGTTTCACTATATCCTGTCAAAATATACCTGGACGGTCCTGTATATCATGGGCAATGTAAAAAAGACGGTGGTCAATGCCAGCCGTGAAGACTTCTCAAAACCTGCGGTGCTCATCGCCAACCACCAGGGCTTTCTGGACATCCTGGTAATGACCATGCTTTATCCGAAAGTGGTGCTGCTCACCAATAAATGGGTGTGGCGCTCGCCGGTATTTGGCGCCGTGGTGCGGATGGCAGATTACTATCCCGTGGCAGACGGCATCGAAAACAGCATCGACCTGCTGGCAGGCCGTGTACAGCAGGGCTATTCGATCGTGGTTTTTCCCGAAGGCACGAGATCAAAAGATGGTCATCTCCGGCGATTTCATAAAGGCGCTTTCTATCTTGCTGAAAAATTGCAGCTGGATGTGGTGCCGGTGCTCATTCATGGTACCGGGTATACGATGACAAAAGGCGATTTTCTTTTGAAGGATGGCCGGATAAAAATCGAGATCCTTCCGCGGATCCCAGCATCGGACGCCTCAGTCGGCGCGAATTATACCGAACGCAGTAAGCAGATCGGAAAAACATTCAAAGCGGCGTTCAGCGAATTGTCGGCTTCCGAAGAACAGCCGGTATATTTCCGGGAACTGCTCTATTACAATTATGTGTACAAGGGTCCCGTGCTGGAATGGTATATGCGGATCAAGGTGAAGCTTGAAAACAATTATCAGCTTTTCCATGAGCTCCTGCCCAAAGCCGGCAGGATCATAGACATCGGTTGCGGATACGGATTTATGAGTTATATGCTGTACTTCGCTGCGCGGAACCGGGATATAACCGGGATCGATTATGATGAAGATAAAATAGCCGTGGCGAACCATTGTTTCAGCAAAACCGCGCAGATCCGCTTTCAGACAGCCGACGCATCGGCGTTCCTGATTCCGAATGCAGACGGTATCCTTTTGTCGGATGTTTTGCACTATCTTGAACCAGACCAACAGGAAAGGCTGGTCGAACGCTGTATGGATGGATTGAATGCAGGCGGGGTCCTGCTGATCCGGGATGGGGACCGGGACATGAAAGAAAGACATCGCGGAACCCGCCTGTCTGAATTTTTCTCCACGCGGTTTTCGGGATTTAATAAAACAAGCGGTAAAGGACTGTTTTTTCTGTCTCGCACGATGGTGGAAAAAATCGCCGCCAACAAAAAGCTGTCCTGCCGGGTGATCGATGCCGGAAAACTTACTTCGAATATCCTGTTTGTCATAACCAAGGAGGCGAATCATGAAATATGATGTGCTGATTATCGGCAGCGGCATGGGCGGGTTGATCTGTGGTGATGTGCTGAGTCGCCAGGGACTTCGCGTTTGCATCCTAGAAAAAAATAAACAACTCGGCGGCAGCCTCCAGATATTTTCGCGCAGAAAAGTGCTGTTCGACTCGGGCGTCCATTACCTGGGCGGATTGGCGCCCGGACAGAATCTCTACCAGATTTTTAAATACCTGGGACTGATGGAGAAACTCAGGCTTGAAAAAATGGATCCCGGATTCGACCGAATCCTCGTGGGCGATGATCCAAAAGAATATGTACTCAGCCAGGGATACGATGCATTCATCGCGCGCCTGTCTGCCGATTTTCCCGGCGAGGAAAAAGCTATCACACTGTATTGCGATCAGCTCCGTGCCATCTGTGCAAAATTTCCGATGTACCAGTTGCAGATGGATGCGGATGGAACCGGCAAGGAGGAAGTGCTTCCCATCTCCGCAAAAAATTTCATTGAATCCCTGACCGCCAACAAAACCCTGCGCGCCGTGCTGGCGGGCACTAACATGCTCTATGCCGGCAGCGGCGAAGAAACACCTTTGTATGTTCATGCACTGATCCTGAACAGTTATATCGAGAGCGCCTGGCGCTGCGTGGATGGTGGTTCGCAGATCGCCCGGTTGCTGGCCGCGAATATCAGGGATCGCGGGGGAGAGATTTTTAGCAATCACGAGGTGAAAAAAATTCTGACCGACGAGGCCGCCGTCACCGGCGTAGAGCTCACCGACGGCAGGCGGCTGGAAGCAGATAAATACATTTCGAATATCCATCCCGCGGCAACGCTCCGGATGACGGATTCAGCCATCATCCGGCCGATGACCAGAACGCGTTTCGAAAACCTCCGGCCGACGGTCTCGTCTTTTATTGTCAACATCGTATTTAAAAAGGATTGCTATCCTTATATAAAGCACAATTATTACTATCATGCGGAGGGACAATTGTGGGACATGGACCGCTATACCGAGGCTGACTGGCCACGAGGGTATGCCCTTTATATGTCGCCCACCGCAGATACCCGCGAATTTGCCGATGGGATGACTATTTTTGCATATATGCGCTACGAAGAAATGCGTCCCTGGGCAGAGAGTTTCAATACGGTTTCTCATAAAAACGACCGGGGCGAGGACTATGCCCGGTTTAAGGAGAGAAAGGCGGAGCAGTTGCTGCAGACTGTATATGCCCGGTTTCCGGCGATCAAAGACTGCATCGATACGTATTATACTTCCACGCCGTTGTCGTACCGGGATTATATCGGTACGGACGATGGCAATCTCTATGGTGCGGCAAAAAATTTTCGCGACCCCTACAGTACGCGGATAGAAACCCGCACCAAACTGCCGAATCTTTTTCTTACCGGCCAGCACCTGAATCTGCATGGTATCCTCGGCGCCGCCATCAGCGGACTGGTGACCTGTGCCGCAGTGACAGGCAGTTCCGGGTTTATTGAAAAAATCAATCATGCCTGAACGCAAACCATACGGCTCCCTGTTCCGGCGCATACTCGGCGCTTTGCTGATCAGCCTCCTGCTTGGACTGGCCTATATCGCTGTTATTTCGAAGACCAGTCCGCCTGCGGTGGCCGACCGTTCGGCGCTGAACTGGCAGCGGACGGACAACGGTCATGGATTCTATACGCTGCACAACAGCTGGCTGCGGAAAAGCAAATCGGGTCTTTTTGAAATGTATGTGGAGGGCACGCCGTATGAACGGGGTGTCGTCAACGGAAAAATTTCACAGGAGCTGGTGCAAAAGCAGGAAGACTATTTTAATGACCAGATCAATAGGATGGTGCCCTCAAAATTTTACCTGCATTTTCTTAAATATTTTGTCGGATTCTTTAACCGGAACTTGGACAAGCAGGTTACCACAGAATATAAAGATGAGATATACGGCGTGTCTGCGGCTGCTTCCGCCAAATACGATTATATCGGCAGCAACTACCAGCGGATCCTGAATTACCATGCGGCCCACGATATTGGCCATGCCCTGCAAAACCTCGCCCTGGTGGGATGCACTTCTTTTGGCACCTGGGGCAGCCGGTCGGCCGACAGCACGATGATCATCGGCCGCAATTTTGATTTTTATGTAGGCGATCATTTCGCGGAAGACAAAATCGTGTCCTTTGTGAATCCGGCGGAAGGACATAAATTCATGTCCGTCACCTGGGGCGGTTTTATTGGGGTGGTGTCGGGGATGAATGACCAGGGACTAACGGTCACCATCAATGCCGCTAAATCAAGCATACCCTTCGGCGCGGCAACGCCGGTGTCGCTGGTGGCCAGGGAGATCCTTCAGTACGCGCAAAATATACAGGAGGCGCTGGCCATCGCCAGGAGCCGGAAGATGTTTGTGTCCGAATCATTTCTGGTGGGATCAGCCAAAGACAATAAGGCTGTGATCATTGAGAAAACCCCCGATTCGGTGGAAGTGTATGATCCACGAAAAAATTTCATACTCTGCACGAATCATTTTCAGAGTGCGGGCCTCGGCCATCTGCCGGCCAATCAAAAAGCGATCCGGGAAAACGCTTCTGAATACCGTTACCAGCGCCTGCAGGAACTGCTGGATTCCACCAAAGAAAATACCGTGCAGCAAACCGTCCGCATCCTGCGCGACCGGCGCGGGCTGCACGGATCGGACATCGGACTCGGCAATGAGAAAGCAGTCAATCAATTTATCGCCCATCATTCCATTGTATTTGAACCACAGAAAGGACTGGTATGGGTGTCCACGGCACCCTGGCAGCTGGGCGCCTACGTATGCTATGACCTGAAAAAAGTTTTTGCGCTGGCCGGCATGAAAACAGACCGCGAAATTTCCGACAGCAACCTGGAGGTTCCGGCGGATCCTTTTTTGCAAACAGATTCGTTCCGGCATTTTGAACTTTTCAGCCGGTATAAAAAAGAGATCAGCGATGGGCTGTTTGTTTCCCCGGACAGCCTGGTGGCCAGCAATCCGAATTACTATCACGCGTACGTCCTGGCAGGCAACGAATATTTTAAACAGAAAGCATACAAATCAGCCATTCCCTATTACGAAGCAGCGCTGCGCAAAGAAATCGCCACCAAAGGAGAAGCGGATGATATCCGCCGGCGACTGCACACCTGTCTATTAAAATCAGGAGGGGCGCCATGATATTCGGAACCGGGGTGGACATCATTGACGTGGAACGCATCCGTGAACGGGTGAGCCGGGACAGCGGATTTAAGCCGCTGGTTTTTTCGGCGGCAGAAATCATATACTGCGAATCGAAGGCGCAGCCGGCGGAACATTTCGCGGCACGGTTTGCTGCCAAGGAGGCATTTCTGAAAGCCCTGGGTACGGGATGGGCAGGAGAGCTGAATTTTCATGAGATCGAAGTAGGGAACGAAGACAATGGCCGCCCCTTCATACGGCTGCTTGGCAAAACGGCCGTTGCCGTGGCCGCGCTGGGGATCGGCCGGATCCATGTATCCCTCGCACATATAAAAACGATGGCAACGGCCATGGTCATCCTCGAATTATGAATACGCATTTCCTAAACGCGGCCGACATTCGTGCACTGCAGGAAAAAAAGCTCCGGGAGCTGATGGGATATCTTGCGGCGCATGCGCCTTTTTATCAAAAACGTTTTGCCAGTCACGGCATTGATCCTTTGTCCATCCAAAAACTGGAAGACCTGCGCAGACTCCCGGTGACCAATAAAGAAGACCTGCAGGCCTATAACGACGAATTCCGTTGCGTGGACAGCTCGCGCATCATAGAATATACATCCACTTCCGGAACCCTCGGAGCGCCGGTGACAATCGCCCTGACGGAATCCGATTTGCAAAGGCTGGCGGAAAATGAAGCGGGTTCATTTACCTGTGCCGATGGTAAACCGGGCGATATCTACCAGCTGATGCTTACCCTCGACCGGCAGTTCATGGCGGGCATGGCCTATTATTCCGGTATCCGCAAACTGGGTGCTGGCATTATCCGTGTAGGTCCGGGCGTGCCATCGCTGCAGTGGGAGACGATCCTTCGCCTTCGACCC
>CAZZYD010000223.1:0-6556 GCA_964658175.1 uncultured Puia sp.
TTCCATGCGGTTATTGGTGGTTCGTTTATAACCGCCGGACAATTCCTTCTCATGACCTTTGTACATCAGGATCGCGCCATAGCCACCCCTTCCGGGATTGCCGCGGGATGCCCCGTCTGTATATAAAACGATGTGATCAGCATTCACGGGTTGATTCTTTTATACCTGGAACACACCTGTTTTGAAGGATTCCATATGGGGATTGTGATTGGCGGCGAAAATGCCTTCTGCCAGAATGCGCCGGGTATCCACCGGATCGATGATGCCATCCACCCAGAGACGTGCGGCTGCATAATAGGGAGAGGTCTGCTCATCATAGCGTCCTTTTATTTCAGCGAGGAGTTTTTTTTCTTCCACCGGATCAATTTTTTCTCCTTTGGATTCCTTGCCCGCCACCTGGATCTGCAGCAGGGTTTTAGCCGCCTGTTCTCCACCCATCACTGCCAGTTTTGCCGATGGCCAGGCGTAGATAAACCGCGGGTCATATGCTTTGCCGCACATGGCATAATTGCCGGCGCCGTAAGAATTGCCTATGATGATCGTAAATTTCGGTACCACGGAATTGGCTACGGCATTGACCATTTTCGCGCCGTCTTTGATGATGCCGGAATGTTCGCTGCGCGATCCGACCATGAAGCCCGTGACATCCTGCAGAAAGACCAGCGGAATTTTTTTCTGGTTGCAGTTCATGATAAACCGCGCGGCCTTGTCGGCGCTGTCATTATAGATCACACCGCCCAGCTGCAGTTCTCCCTTCCCGTTTTTTACGGTCGTGCGCTGATTGGCGACGATCCCCACGGCCCAGCCCTCGATGCGCGCATATCCGCAGATGATCGTTTTTCCGTAATCCTCCTTGAATTCATGGATGCCCGGTGCATCTACAATTCGGTTGATGATCTCGAGCATGTCATAGGGCTTCGAACCGTCGGACGGCAAGATGCCATAGAGCGACGAAGGATCTTTGGCCGGTGCCAGCGCATCGATCTTGTCAAAACCCGCTGAATGGATCTGGTGCCCGATCATCGACAGGATATTTTTTATCTCGTCGAGACAGGCTTCTTCCGTATCGAATTTATAATCCGCAATACCTGAAATGCTGGTATGGGTTTTTGCGCCACCCAGTGTTTCCGCATCCGTCGTTTCACCGATCGCCGCTTTCACCAGGTAGGGGCCGGCGAGAAAAATCGAACCATTGCCTTCCACCATCAGTGTTTCGTCGCTCATGATGGGTAGATAGGCGCCGCCCGCCACACAGGGCCCCATCACGGCAGACAACTGCGGTATGCCCATGGCGCTCATCCGTGCATTGTTGCGGAAGATGCGGCCGAAATGTTCTTTGTCGGGGAAGATCTCATCTTGCATCGGCAGAAAAACGCCGGCACTGTCTACCAGGTAGATCACCGGCAGATTATTTTCCATCGCGATCTCCTGCATGCGCAGATTTTTCTTACCGGTAATCGGAAACCAGGCGCCTGCTTTTACCGTCTGATCGTTGGCCAGTATCACGCAGAGCCTGCCGGCAACATATCCCGTTCCGGCAACGGTTCCCCCGGCGGGACAACCACCATACGATTCATACATGTCATACCCGGCGAAAGAACCTATTTCCTGGAAATGAGAATTCGGATCAATGAGGTAGGCGATCCGTTCACGGGCCGTTAATTTCTTCTTCTCGTGTTGTTTGTCGATGGATTTCTTTCCGCCACCCAGCGCCACTTTTTCGAAACGTGCGCGAAGCTGGCTCAGGGCCATCTTCATGGTATCTTCGTTCTTGTTGAAATCCAGGTTCATGAACTGTTTAATATACTATGCAATATAAGATTGATGCTGTAATATTGAAGTAATTTTAGATGGATGAATCCCAAGCGTTATCTACCCTGGCTGATGCTGATCGTACCGGCCCTGTTGATTAAAATTTTCTCCTTCTTTCCGGAAGCCGTGGAGAAATATTATTCAACCGGCATCTATCCGCTGATCGCCCGGCTGCTTCGTTTTTTATTTGGATGGATCCCGTTCAGCGTGGGTGATATTTTTTACCTGGCCGTTTTTATCTACCTGCTCTCAAAACTCATCTCCTTCATAAAAAAGATCTTTCAGAAAAGGATCAGCCGCAATTACCTCGGCTATTTTTTTGGCCGATGCGCCATGCTGCTGCTGTGGGTCTATATCGTATTCAATATTTTCTGGGGATTGAACTACGACCGCCTGGGCGTTTCTTCCCAGCTGCAACTCGACGTGCAACCGTATTCCACCGACGACCTCGCTGTTGTGGTTACGCAGATCGCCGGCCGGCTCAACGAGCTGGATTCCGCTGCCGTGAAAAGCCGCGCACCCCTCGATGCCAACAAATACCTGTTTTCTCAATCCGTGGCTGCGTATAAAAGCCTCACCAGCCACAACGATGTTTTTTACTATCCCACGCCTTCCATCAAGCCATCCATATTCAGTTATCTCTGCAATTACTGGGGGTTCAGCGGCTACTATAATCCATTCACGGGCGAGGCGCAGGTGAACACCACCGTGCCCGATTTTGTGCGGCCTTTTACCACCTGTCATGAAATGGGTCACCAGCTTGGTTATGCGAAAGAGAATGAAGCGAATTTTTCGGCCTATCTCTCGTGCAAGTCATCCGACAACCCGGCTTATCAGTATTCAGTATATTTTGACCTGTATCTGTATGCGGCCACCGAATTATATGCGCGCGATTCAACCCGCCTGATTCCCATCCGCAGCTCGCTCAAGCCCCCGGTGAGACAGGACATCCGCGACCTGCAGTCTTTTTTCAAGAAATACGAGAACCCGATCGAGCCGCTGATCCGGAAACTCTACGGCAACTATTTAAAAGCGAATAACCAACCCAAGGGTTTGATGGCCTATGATGAAGTGACGGGACGCATTGTGGCCTATTACAAGAAGTACAAGACGATCTGACGAGCTTAGAACTTATTCTTCCACATCATACTCTCGACGGGCTTGTCGATCTGCCCGCTGTACTTCGCATCTTTTTTCTGGTTGTATTTTATTTCGATCTCGCCGACCACCGGAAAGTAGATCAGTTGCCCGATGGGCATGCCCTTGTAAATACGCACCGGTTGTTTTACCGAGATCTCGAGTGTCCAGTTGCCGCAGAAACCCACATCGCCTTTGCCTGCTGTGGCGTGGATATCGATCCCCAGGCGGCCGGTGGAGGATTTTCCTTCGAGAAAGGGCACGTGCGCGTGCGTTTCCGTGTATTCGAGGGTAACCCCGAGATAAAAGATATGCGGATATAGAACAAATCCTTCTTCCGGGATCTCGAAATATTCGATTTCATTGTGCTTCTTCGCGTCCAGGATATGTTCCCGGTAGGTGGCGAGCGTTTTTCCCAGATGCACATCATAGGAATTGCTTCCCAGGCAACCGCGGTCATAGGGAACGATTTTAATCGTCTGTTTGTCCATCTCCTCCAGGATCGTCGTATCCGATAAAATCATCTGTTGTGGGGTTTATTTGTTTGGCAACGAAAAGCAGGCGAATTTCGGCATTCGGATTTTGACATGCCCCTGTTTTATCAACATGATATCAACCAATTTACGCGACTGGCCATCTGGCACATCGAAGAACCGGAAGATTTTTTCCGGGTGCCGCTGCAGCGTACGGTCTCCCATCCGCACAAAAGACTCCAGCACCTGGCCGGCAGGTATCTGCTGCGACTGCTGTTTCCGGATTTTCCCCTCAGCGAAATCCTGATCGCCGATACACGCAAACCCTTTCTCCCGCAGGACAAATACCATTTCTCCATCTCCCACTGTGGCGATTTTGCTGCTGCCATCGCGAGCGACCGCCAGCGCGTGGGGATCGATGTGGAACAGATTGCGGCCACGGTAGAACGGATCCGGCATAAATTTCTGTCGGATGCGGAATATGCCCTGCTGCAACCGGCGATCAGCGCTGCCGCCAATCCGCTCAGTCCGCTCACGATGATGTGGTCGGCAAAAGAAACCGTATTCAAATGGTATAGCCTCGGAAAAATCGATTTTAAAGAACATATGCAGCTTATCCGACGGCCGCAACCGCAGGGACCCTTTCAATGGACGCTGGATATATCCTTCCGGAAAAATGCGCCGCTGCCGTTAACCGTCAGCAGCCGGCAATGGGGTGACCTGTTTATGAGTTTTCTCGTCACGGATTGATTTCCTCGTCGAGGAGGTTCATCTGGATGGAATCCTGTCCCGCGATGCCTTCCACCGATCCCTTGATATGCGCGGCGTTGAGCAATACTTTTTCCAGTTGTTTTTCCCTGGACTTCCATAATTTTTCCATCATATCGCGTTCCCGCTGAATGGATGTTTTCATGGAAAGAAATCCCTCGCTGATCGCCTTCCATTGTTCGGTGAATTCCGTGCTGGTGAGATATTCATAGAGGAACTGCATTTTATCACCCTTGTTCTGCTGGCTGCGGGCGCTGTTGAAGATCCGGATCACGCCGTCGCGCAAAATATAGGCGAGGGCTTTTACTTCCCCGTAACTGCAGATCCAGATACCATTCTTTTCGCCAAAACATTCCATGTCCCTGGGCATGGTCTTGGTCACCAGCACCGCCACCTGCGCGCCCTGGCTGCGCATATCTGCTTTTAATTTTTCGATCCAGTCTCCGCTGAAATTTTCGGTGCGCTTGCTTTCATAAATGATTTTACCGCATTCCTGGCCGCTGTTGTTGCGGATCGTCTGAATACAGTCTGCGCCGCGCACGCCTTTGCCCACTTCTTCGATCAGGTCAAAGGGGAACGTGGACTGCAATAATTTTTCGAGCGCCAGTTCCTGGATCTCACCCTGCAGCTGGGTGGATCCCTGTTCGGCTTTGCGTTTCATTTCCTCGGCCAGTTTTTTCTGGTCGTCCAGTTGTTTTTCCAGCTTCTGGAGTTGGAGGTGATGTTCGGTTTCCCGGGAGGCATTGCGCTGTTCCTCGAGTTTTTTCACTTCTTCGGTGATCTTCACCCGTTCTTCGGTCAGCAGGCGGTGAACCGATATCTCGAGTTCTTCCTCCTTCGTTTTCAATACCTGTTCTTTCTGCAAAAACTCCAGTTCCTTATCGCGCGCAAGTTTTAGTTTGGCCTGATTTTCTGTATTTGATTTTTCGAGCAGCTGTAACTTATTTTCGAAATCCGAACCGATGCTTTTGCGGAGGTTTTCTTCCAGCTGCTGTTGCAGGATTTTTTTCTCGTCCTGCATTTTTTTGTTGAACAGGTCCTGCTGCTGCTGGAGCTGTTTGCTGAAATCGGAGGTTTTGTGTTGCAGTTCCTCTTCCTTCTTTTTTGTAAACGCGATCATCTGCTCGCGCAGGTCTTTTTTATATTGTTCGGACACGGCTTCTTCCATGGCGAATGCCTGATGGCAATGGGGGCACTTGATGGTGGACGACAAATTCATGCTTCAAAGGTAGAAAATCGGGCCAAGTCTGCCATTGATTGCTTTATCTTTAGCCTAAACGCTTTTATGAAATATCTGCTCACCGGCCTCTTCCTGCTCGGATCCGTTTTGCTATGTTTTTCGCAACAGACACAGAAGCCGCCGCTGCATGGAAAACACTGGATGGCGATTACCGGCAAGCCGCTGGGCGCGGAAGCCGGCGCGCAGATATTCCAGCAGGGCGGCAACGCCGTGGATGCGGCGTGCGCCATGCTCGGCGCCGTATGCACGATGTGGGATGTATTGAGCTGGGGTGGCGAAACACAGGCGATCATCTACAATCCGAAAACGAAAAAAGTTTTTTCCATCAACGCATTGGGCTTTGCACCCACCGGCGCCACCGTCGAATATTATAAAAGCAAGGGCTATTATTTTCCACCGGAATACGGACCCTTGTCTGCCGTTACTCCCGGCACTCCCGGCGGTCTCTGTTACATGCTTGCCGAATACGGAACGATGAGCCTGAAGCAGGTGCTGGCGCCGGCTATGCAGCTCGCCGCGGGTTATCCGATCGACGCGCAGATATCGAACAGCATGGAAAGGAATAAAAAACTCATCCAACAATGGCCCTACAGTAAAGCAGTTTTCATCACCCATCCCGGTGCACAGCGAGAGGCGCCCGAACCCGGTGAAATATTTGTGCAGAAAGACCTGCTGGCGACCCTCACCAAAATGGTGGAGGCGGAACAGAACGCCCTCCGGCAAGGGAAATCACGGAAAGACGCCATCTATGCCGCCTACAACCGCTTTTATACCGGAGACATCGCCGATGAATTTGTGCGCGGCTGCCGGGAGCAGGGTGGATTGATCACCAAAGCAGATCTCGCCAGGTGGAAACCGGTGGAAGAAGAACCGCTCCATGTCAACTACAAAGGGATTGAGGTATATAAACTGCAGCAATGGTCGCAGGGCGCTTCGCTTTTGCAAAGTCTGAACATCCTCGAGAATTTTGACCTGAAAGGCATGGGGTACAACAGCACAAAATATATTCATACCATTTACCAGACGCTGAACCTCGCTTTTGCCGACCGTGATTTTTATTATGGCGATCCAAATTTTCCGCCGGAAGAACCCATCCGCGGATTACTCAGCAAAGCTTACGCAAAAC
>CAZZYD010000224.1:0-6544 GCA_964658175.1 uncultured Puia sp.
TCAAACGATGAAGGAAGTCTTCGACGCGGTCATGAATGTGCGGGGCTGGTGGACCGAAGGGGTCAAAGGCAAGACAAAAGAACTGGGCGATGAATTTTCGGTTCAGTTTTGGGATGTGCATTATTCGAAACAAAAACTGATCGAGGTGGTTCCGTTTACAAAAGTCGTATGGCTGATAACAGACAGCAAGCTGAGTTTTATTGACGACAAAACGGAATGGACAGGAACAAAGATTGTTTTTGATATCTCCCGGAAAGGAGATAAAACCGATTTGCGTTTTACCCAGCTTGGCCTGGTTCCCCGAATTGAATGCTATAAAGATTGCTCGAATGCCTGGGGCGGATATGTGAATGGCAGCCTGAAGAGCCTGATTGAAACCGGTAAAGGTCAGCCGACGACTATGGAAGCGTTGAAGAAATGAAAGATATTGTGTACTTGCACTTTTTAACCAATTGGCAACGACCCATTAACGGGCAGGAAACTAGTTTTTCTCCATTCGCAGTCGATCTTTAGTTTCTCATTCAGCCCCTGCTTGAAAAGATCCAAAACAATCAAACTCTTATTACTATCTGCAGGCGTCGCCTCCTGCAACCATGGCGGGCAGCCGACAACTGGCTATGACAGGGACTGGGTTTATGTGACGAAGTATCCTTATCCATATCTTTCATTGAACAGCGATTCTTCCGGTCTCTATCATCAGACATTGCCCTCCATCTATTTTGACAACTGGTTTTATCTGGGACATCCCGCGCGGTATACCCAGGCTTCGGTGACGAAAAAAGGTTCCGTCGTACGAAGTGCCCGGTTTGTCGTTCGCGGTGGTTTCGGGGGGCACGGTTTTGCTTCATCCTGAAAACATCGATTTTATCCGTTATGCAACGAATTCGCATCGAACCAAGGAATGGCTGGCAGCAAACGGTCGAACGGCTCGGGTTTGGATTTCACACCGGAGCATTACCGTATTGGGATGAATCCGTGTACTACCGTTTCGACCTTGCTGAAATTTCAGCGATCGAGAAAGCCACGCAGGATTTGTGGGAACTCTGTCTCCTGGCCGTACAGCACGTCATCGATCATGACCTGTTCCATTTATTTAAAATCCCTGCTGCCTTTGTTCCGTATATCGTGGAAAGCTGGAACGAAGATCATCCGTCGCTATATGGTCGTTTTGATTTCTGTTACAAAAATGGTCAGGTCAAACTGCTCGAATTTAATGCAGATACACCCACGAGTTTATTTGAAGCCGGAATCATTCAATGGTTCTGGCTTCAGGATTATGATCCGGAGAAAGATCAGTTCAACAGTATTCACGAAAAGCTGATTGCACGCTGGCATGAAATCCGCCAACAGCTTGCAGGAGAGACCCTCTATTTTGCCTGTATGAGAGATTCGCTGGAAGACCTGACCAACACTGAATACATCCGGGATTGTGCGATGCAGGCGGGGATAGAAACACAATTCATTTTTATTGATGACATCGGCTGGTGTGGCGATCAGCAGGGGTTTTTGGATCTTACTAAAAAACCCATCAGGCATTTATTCAAACTATATCCCTGGGAATTCATGATCAGGGAAAAATTCGCTCAGCACTTGTTGGCCGGCCGAGCCGGACCTGGTCTGTTGGAGCCTGCATGGAAAATGATTTTATCCAACAA
This sequence comes from uncultured Puia sp., assembly GCA_964658175.1. GTDB lineage: Bacteria > Bacteroidota > Bacteroidia > Chitinophagales > Chitinophagaceae > Puia. The sequence goes on from CAZZYD010000224.1 coordinate 1,656, forward strand.
AGCCATTCTTGCGTTGCTTTGGCAGCTTTATCCGGAAAATCCACTGTTGCTGCCGGCATATTTCAGCCCTGACGGACTTTCGGACTACGCAAAAAAACCATTGTTGTCAAGGGAGGGTGCCAGTATTGAATTGATCTCAAACAACCAATGCCTGATGAAGACAGAGGGCGTGTACGGCGACGAAGGCTTTGTGTACCAGGAACTTTGTCCGCTCCCCTCCTTTGACGATAACTATCCGGTGATTGGCAGCTGGATCGTCGGTGGTGAACCGGCTGGGATCGGCATTCGCGAATCGGATTCTTTGATTACGGACAATCTGAGCCGGTTTGTTCCGCATTTGATTGATGGGTGAGCATTTATGTGTATCCTTCGAAAACAAGCAAGGTAAAGTGCTTCCAACGGGAATTTAATCCGAACTTCCGCAACTGAGAGTGACAGGATCATTGTAATAACAGTAAAGCACCCGTTCATGAAGTTCAATTTTTATATTCCTGTTGTGCTGTGCGGCCTGTCATCCTTCGATTCGATGGCGCAGGCCTCGTATAAACCATCTTATGCGCTGCTGAAATCATATGAAGGAACCTATGAATTCGCCAGTCAGAAGACTCTTCAGATCGCAGCATCCCCCGTGGATAGCGTGCTCTATGCCTTAATCGGGGATTCCCGCTATCGGTTACGCCCATTCGCGGAAGATATATTTTTAAACAATGCCAATGTCCAGGTAAAGTTTATTCGAAAAGAAACTGAGTTGACAGGCTATACACAACAGAACGAGAAGCCCGGCACGTTTCACAAATTAATCAGTCATACCGTCAGTTTTTCGGAGAAAATGTGGGTCGCGCGGGAGGATAAGAATTTCAGCTATCACTATAAAGTTCCGGAACAAAAGAACGATGGTTTGGCAACCGCCTCCCTGGTGAATTCCGGACTGGACACAGCGCTTATCCATACGCTGATCAACCGGATTGTTGACGGTACCTATCCTGGCGTGCACAGCATCCTGCTCATCAAAAATAACAAGTTGGTGCTGGAGGAATATTTTTACGAATACGACGCCGGAAAACTGCATGAATTAAGATCTGCCAGCAAGAGCTTTACCTCAGCCCTGACGGGCATCGCGATAGACAAGGGAATGATCAAAGACATCAATTCCTCCATGATCGGTTATCTTCCCGGATACAGTGTGCCGCCAAAGGATTCCGCGAAAAGAGCGATCAGCATAGAAAACCTGCTTACACAGCAAACTGGATTGGCCTGTTCGGATTTTGACCAGCAATCCCCGGGCAACGAGGTGAAAATGTATCCCACCAGCGACTGGATAAAATTCATGCTGAACCTTCCCATGACAGGAAAGCCCGGACAGGAAGCTTTTTATTGCTCAGGCAATGTGATGCTGCTGGACCGGATCGTTGAAAATGCGAGTCACTTATCCCTCCACGATTTTGCTGCCAAATACCTGTTCACTCCATTGGGAATCACGGATTTCAAATGGGAATTCGTGCCTGACAGTACCCATGCCGATGACTATGGTCAGGTAATGCTTACGCCGCGCGACATGGCAAAATTTGGTATGCTGTACCTCAACAAAGGCCAATGGAATGGTCAGCAGATCATTTCTTCATCATATGTGAACGCGTCTCTCAGCAAACACTCGGTACTGGATGGCTTAAACTACGGTTATTTATGGTGGTGTGAGGACCTGACGGCGAATGGGTTCACCTACCGTGGTATGGCTGCCAAAGGAAATGGTGGTCAACGCATATTTATCTGGCCCGACCAGAATATGGTGGCCATCGTGACAGCCGGTAACTACAATACGCATTCACCCGCCAACAAGCTACTGATCGAATGTGTGCTGGGTGGGTTGAGCAAGCACTGAAGACCACACTAGCCGGTATATTGATTCGGGGAAAAACATTCCTGCCAATATTCAACAATCTTCCTGATTGTTTCGGAAATGTCGCGGAAATTGACGGGTTTGATAAAAAAATCCTGTACGGAGAGAGAATAGGCATCCATCACCGCTTTTTTATCTGCGCTGGTGGTAAAGAGCCTTATTCATCCTACAAAGTAGTGATCATAAATTCAGGAGAACTTTTTATAAAAATGACGCTGTCGCAGGCTTTACGATACAAAATCAGGGGCATAGCGCTTTTGAATTCCATTAATAATCCCTCCGGAGATATCAGTGGTGAGTATTATTTATCATTTGTTATTGAACATCTCCGGTGAGGGTAGACGAGATCACTTTTCCATTCGCCGTTAGCAGACAGGGAGATGATTGAATACCATCCGTAGATGAATCGTAAAATGACCATTTTTGTTTGCCGGTCGTTCCGTCGACCGCATACATATAGCCATCTTTGCTGGCTGCATAGACGATGCCATTTTGGGCTACCGGGCTGGTTGCAATCTCAAAGCTGACCGTAAGCGACCATTTCTGCGCCCCTGTGGTCAAATCATACGCATTGAGTGAGTTGGGATAAATACCGCAAAAAATCATTCCGCTGTCCACAAAGGAGGGTGACACGGCAAGTCCGCTTGCGGCTGCCCAGACATGCGCGCCCGTGAGCGCATCCAGCCCGATCAGGGCATCACTAGCCGTCACCGTGTAGATAACACCGTTATGATAGACAGGACTCAAATTACCAATATTACCGACTGGCACATCCCACACTGTTTTTCCGGTCAGATCAATCGCCTGGAGATCCCCCTGAATCGTTGACTGATAAACCAGCTTGTTAGCCAGTCTGATGGTTGCGACAGTGCCGGAATCATTCTTCCAAAGCACGGTACCCGTGGCCGAATCCAATGCATAGGTATGTCCCCCGTCACTGGACGCATACACAACACCCCTACCGATGGACTCGCCGCCATTGCTGCGACCCTCCATCGGAAAATTCCAGATTTGTTCACCGGTTAATGCATTCAGCGAATAGATGTTCATGTCATTTCCACCGAAATACAGCCGGTTTCCGCTGACCACAGGACTTGACGAAACGGGGTAAACGATGGCATGTTCCCACTGAAGGGCGCCGGTTTTTGCGTCCACCGCATACATATGGAAATTGCCACATCCGAAATAGACCATGCCATTTGCGACTGTCGGACTTGAAAATACCGGACCATCGGTTGGAAATTTCCAGAGCAGGGTTCCGGTTAAAGCATTGACTGCATAGAGTCCGCCGCCCATGCTGCCGAAATACAGCGTTTGGTTGCTGTCAGCTTTTACAATCACTACCGGTGTGGTGTCGATAGGTATCGCGGTCGTATCGGTCCCGGGTTTCGCCGGACTATGTTTCGAGCAGGAGAAAAAGAGGGGTGTGAGCGCGCAGGCGGTAAGCAGTAATGGCAGCCAGTATTTTCGGATCATGGGGTAATATAGGAAATGGTTGGGAAATCTTATAAAATCAAATAAAATCCCTACTACTACATGTTCATTCGCAGGATTCAGGTTTAATGCGACAGCAGCTTATCTTCTTTTGATAAATATTCGCTGCCCGCCACCCTTCAGTGCCGGGGTGACCATAATGGGCATCCCATTTTTGTAATAGCGAAGCACATGATTGCCATTCGAAAGCCGACTGCTCACGGAGACGTACACATCAGTTCCGTCCACCGCCAGGCCGAGCGGCGTATCCTGATCGCCGTCTTTTGTAAGGACAGTTGGCTGACCATTTTTCCAAAGGATGGTTGAAATGGCCGTGTCGCTCTGGTATAGCGTACCCGGAATCACAGACCCGACAATGTAAATATCATTGCCGGATGACTGAATGAAATGTGCGGTCACGCACGAACTGCTGTCGGACAGATAGGTCGGTATGCCATCTTTCCAAAACGTGGCGATCCAATAGTTACCCGTCATATCCAGCGTGTGGCCCGCTGCATACACATCACTGCCAATGACAGCTATTCCATAGGCAGCAGCAGTAGATGGATTCGCACCCATGGATGTAAACTGACCATTTTTCCAATATCCCGGATGGGAGGGAACGGTCTCCGTGGTGCCCGGAATAAAGATATCCGATCCCTGAGCTACCATATTAACCGTGCCGGGTTCTGTTTCAGTTAAAATCGTAGCAGTAAACAGATTGTTTTTATATAAACTGCCGGGCCATAAACCTGAGTAAATATTTTGGTAAAGCGTGGATACATCCGTGCCACTGATTGCCATTGCTACGGCAATCAGGCTGTCATTGACCGATACCAGGTTGAACTGCCCGTTTTTCCAATAACCCAGGGAATCACCAGATTGCCCGAGTGCAAAAATATCATTGCCCACAAATGCAATATCCTGTACATAGGATTTGGGGTCTGGCGGGCCAAGCGTAACAAACTGACTGTTCTTCCAATAACCGGCGTGGTTATCGAAGTATCCGGCGATATACACGTCAGTCGTTGTATCGGATTGTTTTGTCGAATCTACGGGTGGATTCGGCACAACTGGATTCACTGAGGCGGGATTAGATTTACTACAGCTAAACAGTGAGCCGATCAGACAGACATAGATGAAGCCCGGGAAGAAATATTTCATATTAATGAATAGTTCAGTTAAAATATGCCATTTTCTGATAGTCGGTGCTTATTTCTTCGACGACGTACTGACGACTCATGCATTCACAATCTTCTTTCCAAAAGGCATCAGGGACAATTCAATCATCTGAAAATGCTTCCGGCCGAATGGTAAACCGACGACGGTTATGCAAAGGAGTAATCCAAAGAGGAGATGGGAAACCGCAATCCAGATTCCGCCACATAAAATCCAGATGATATTGGCAATTGTGTAAATGCACCCGCCATTGGACTGGCTGTAAACCGCTTTTCTCCCGAAGGGCCACAACATAAACTGCGCAAGTTTAAAACATTGCAGTCCAAAGGGAATACCGATG
>CAZZYD010000225.1:0-1182 GCA_964658175.1 uncultured Puia sp.
CTCAGGCCACTGCCCGCCTCGATCCGGATCTTCTGTTCCTTGCCCGTGCCCTTGTCTTTGGCCGTAACATGGAGTAATCCGTTGGCATCGATATCAAAGGTGACTTCGATCTGGGGAACGCCCCGGGGAGCCGGTGGAATGCCGTCCAGGTTGAACATGCCGAGACTCTTATTCTGATTGGCCATCGGACGTTCGCCCTGGAGTACATGGATCTGTACACCTGGCTGACTATCGCTGGCGGTAGAGAAGGTTTCTGATTTTTTTGTCGGGATGGTGGTGTTGCTGTCAATCAGCCTGGTCATGACACCGCCCATGGTTTCGATACCCAGGCTCAGGGGCGTTACATCGAGTAACAGCACATCCTTTACTTCTCCCGTGAGTACGGCACCCTGGATGCCGGCGCCGATGGCTACCACCTCATCCGGATTCACACTCTTATTGGGTTTCTTTCCGAAGAATTTTTCCACGATCTCCTGCACTTTCGGGATACGGGTGCTACCTCCTACCAGGATCACTTCATCGATCTGGGAAGCCGAAATACCGGCATCTTTCAATGCCTGTTCGCAGGGCTTGAGACATCTTTCAAACAAAACGTCTGACAGCTGTTCAAACTTGGCGCGGCTAAGTTTCTTCACCAGATGCTTTGGCACACCATCCACTGCCGTCACATAGGGCAGGTTGATTTCTGTTTCTGTGGAAGAAGACAGTTCTATTTTCGCTTTTTCACCCGCTTCCTTCAACCGCTGCAGGGCCATCGGATCTTTGCGCAGGTCGATATTTTCTTCTTTTTTAAATTCATCTGCGAGCCAGTCGATGATGATCTTGTCAAAATCATCCCCACCGAGATGGGTATCGCCGTTGGTCGATTTTACTTCAAACACGCCGTCACCCAATTCGAGCACGGACACGTCAAACGTACCACCACCGAGGTCAAACACGGCGATTTTTTCGTCTTTGCCTTTTTTGTCGAGGCCATAAGCCAGGGCGGCTGCCGTTGGTTCGTTTACGATACGGCGGACATTGAGACCGGCAATTTCGCCGGCTTCCTTGGTAGCCTGACGCTGGGCGTCGTTAAAATAGGCCGGCACGGTGATGACCGCTTCGGTTACTTCCTGACCCAGGTAGTCTTCAGCCGTTTTTTTCATTTTCTGCAGGATCATCGCACTGATCTCCTGCGGGGTA
>CAZZYD010000225.1:1192-6491 GCA_964658175.1 uncultured Puia sp.
ATACTGACGGCCATCTATGTCAATTCGGCAAGTATTATTGTCACCTTTGACAACTTTATAGCTCCAGTGGCTGATTTCATTGGTCACTTCGTCGAAACGGCGACCCATAAAACGCTTCACGGACGAGATGGTGTTGGTAGGATTGGTGATGGCCTGTCTTTTGGCCGGATCACCGATTTTACGTTCGCCGTTCTTCAGAAAGGCGACGATGGACGGGGTTGTGCGACGGCCTTCATCGTTGGCGATCACGACCGGTTCGTTCCCTTCCATTACGGCCACGCAGCTATTGGTGGTTCCGAGGTCAATTCCGATAATCTTTCCCATATAATTGATTCCTTTTAAGGTTTGTAGATAAAATATTCAGGTAACTGAATGACAATCATTATGCCATGCAGGATGGAATGCAAAATTGGCAGGCCGGCTCAGCGCTTCCGGCGGAGGCGGTTGTAGATTCCGGGAAATAGGAATATGTATACAAATGGCCAGCAGCCGGGGTCTGAGAGCGCCCCGGATTCCCGAATCCAGCGCCATTTATTGCCAGCGCTGATTTTTTCGTTTCGCAGCCGGTGCAGGCATTTTTTCCGGATTTCTGATTCGGGCTTGCCATTTTGCCCTGTTTTGAGCAGGGATGCCGGTAGCTGAGGGGCGCAGCGTCGATGCCAGTCCAGGGTCGTTACGACCCATTCGTCTCCAAAATTTCCACCGGTGGTGAGGTGCATGATGTCGATGCCGTAGTGTACCAGCACGCGGTGGGTAGCCGCTACGCGAAAGGAGAAATCAAGGTCGTACAGGTGAAATCCTTTGAGCATTTCTTCGTCGAAGCGTTTTTGCCGCCAGACATGGGTGGGCGTGCAAAGAAAAACCCCGTCTACGCAAACGACGGGTTCTGTAGCTGCGCGGGATGGGTTCTGCAGGATATGGATGGACCGGCCCTCCGGGTCGCGGTGGAAAATATTGGCCCGGTCGATGGCAGTGAGTCCCGAGGACCAGCCGGAGGGAGTTTTGCTTTTGTAGATGGGACCGGCCACGCCGATCAGTCCGACCGAAGGATCCGCATCAAAGGCTTTTGCGAGCAGGCTTCCCCAGCCTAGGGTTTGAAAAAGAATATCCTCATGAATAAAACAGCATAATGGCTGGGTTGCCCGGGAAGCCATGAGGTTGTAGACTTCGCACAGACCTTTTTGTTCCGCCCGGTTGTCCCATACGAGCAGTTCGTACGGTGAGCCGATGGTTTCGGCGAGGTTTGTTTTAATTTGTTCCAGGAGTCCGGGATGAATGGAACAGATAATAACTGAAAACATATTGCGGGCTGTTGAGAGGAATTAAGTCAAGTATTGTAAATTGTCGACTTTTCAAACAATTGATGATGCAAAATAACTCCTTTAGTAAAAACTTAATCAGGGGTTTAAAAGGACGAATAGATAAATGGACGAATAACCCATATAAAAAAATCAATCTGAATCGTTTTCAGTTGATTTATCTTAAACATGTTAGGTCAAGGCACGTTCGATCACACAATCTGTTCGGTAAGCAAATCTATTACACCAGCGCTCCGGAATTCCTTTATGGAATGCACGAATTATTTATTGACGAAATTTACAAACAACAACTTTCATCCCGGCCATATATAATTGACTGCGGCGCCAATATTGGCTTAAGTGTTATATACATGAAGCAATTGTATCCGGATGCTGAAATAGTGGCTTTTGAGCCGGACGCACAGAATTTCGAATTGCTAAAACAAAATATCCAATCATTTGGATATAGTCAGGTAATTCCAAGAAAAGAAGCCGTCTGGATAGAAAATACAAAGCTGCGGTTTGCCAATGAAGGTTCCATGTCCAGCAAAATTGAATTATCGGCATCAAGTAATACAATCGAAGTAGACGCCATCAGGCTGGTTGATTTTTTGACCCGGCCGGTTGATTTTCTCAAAATAGATATTGAAGGAGCAGAATTCGTCGTGATGAAAGATATTCAGCACAAGCTTTACCTTGTAAAAAATCTTTTTCTGGAATACCATGGATCCTTTGACCAAAATGACGAACTAAACCAGCTGCTTGTCCTGATAGTAAAAAATGGATTTTCTTATTATATAAAAGAGGCGATCTCGGTATATGATCGCCCCTTTAATCGGATTAAAAATCCACTGATATCGTATGATGTGCAGTTAAATATCTTTTGTTTTCGAAAAGAAAATGCTAGTTAATTCTTTCTAAACTAAATGTGCCGTCGCTATTTGGAACACCCGGCGTGATGTAAGTTCCATTTTTCATAGTTCCTGCAACACTGTCGCAAACAGCAGTGATATTCTGAACAGTACCAACGTTGCTCAATGTAGTGGAGGTTATGACTGCCGTAAAAGAGGTTCCTGACAAAGACCACGTTCCCGCAGAATAGTATGTATGTCCATCATTTCCCAAACTCTGAGTGAGGACAGTGCTATCAGCTCTCAGATCATAACTGTAGTAAAGTGGACCAGCGCCTGGATCATTGCCGGCCAACAAAGTTCCGATCCAAAGTCCGACTACGGGATGACTGACAGGCGCCACAATGGTTGTAGTGGTATCCTTTGTACACCGTGTCAAAGTAATGAATGCAAGTAGGCAAAGAAGAAAAATAGAAGATTTCCGCATATGTTAGTTTTGATTTTGCACTGAATTTAGCTGAATTAAAACGTTGTTTATCTTAATTATGGTATTTTAATTTTACTCAAATATTTTTTTTAAATACCCCATCCTGCCTTTACATGTTTAAAATAGGTGCAAACCATTAGTCAACCACCCTTATAGTCGTGAAAATTAGGGAATTACATTACATATTGTATATTTGAGTTAACCCTAACTGACCTAAATGAAAGGATGTAAGTGCTTCCTTTTTGTCTTTCTGTTTCTATGCCTTTTTGCAATTTCCACTTTTGCCCAGATTAAGAAAACCGCATCATTAAATTTTTTGGCCGATCCATGTACCACATGGCTGGGCTTACCCACGCAACCATCATCCGTAGAGGTCGGACAACTGAATGTTACCGGCAATCAAATTACCGTTGAGGCTGAAATAAATCGAACAGCTCCTTATGCCTCCGAAACATTGGAAGAAGGAGATGTTGTCTCAAAACATGATCATCCAGGAGATGTCAATTACTTACTCAGGCCGAATCACGCCTATATAAATACTGATAATGGTTTCTATGGAACACCTGATGTGTGCGAAATAAAATTGAACAAAACGTACCATGTTGCGATGGTTTACGATGGCACGAGCCTTAAGTTTTATAGAAATGGATTTTTATTGAGTCAAATAGCCGCGACAGGCAATCTGACCCAAAACAGTTGGCCGGCACGAATTGGTTATTATATAAACCAGGCTTATAATTCAAATTTTCTTGGGTATATAAACGAAGTGAGAATCTGGAATGTCGCTAGAACGCAGTCTCAGATTCAAACATATATGAATACTTCATTGCCATCGCCGACTACTCAAGTTGGCCTTCTCGCATACTATATATTTGATGACCTTAACAATAAACAGGGGAATGCAACCTGGAATGGGGTTTTAAACGACGCTGCCCAACTAAATCAAACCAATCCAACCTGCGCTAGCTTTATCGCAGATAACGAATGCTGCGCTATCCTACAGGGTACAATAACGGGAAATACTTTTTGTCCGGCTTCGGGAGACGAAGGAATGTTGACCTTTCATTCGACAACAACATCTATATCCCCCTATACATTAACCTACACAGATGGCGTAAACACTTACACCCAAACGAATGTCCTTGATGGAACAGCCTTTCCCGTAACGGTGTCGCCATCGGCAACCACCACGTATCAACTATTAACAATCAAAGATGCCAGCACATGCGGAGCATCTAGCGTACTTAATCAAAATGCAACAATAATTGTAACGACCTGCTCCTATTGTGACAGTTGGCTCCATCAACCTACTATTCCATCCTTCGCTGATATTGGAAAACTAAATGTGCCGGGCAATCAGATTACGATAGAAGCAGATATAAATTTAACGCAGGCATTGACTTCCAATTTGGAATTAAATAATGATATAGTAACTAAATATGCCGATCCTACTGACGTAAACTATTTATTGAGGGCTACAAATGCTCAAATTACAACTACCAATGGTTTCTATGAAACACCTCCGTTCTGCGTATTAAAAACAAATACAACATACCATATTGCCATGGTATATGACGGCTCCACCTTAAAATATTATAGGAACGGATTTCTAATGAGTCAGATTCCGGCAACTGGAAATCTGATTCAGAATAATTGGTCCACGCAAATCGGTAATTATCAATTTAATTTTTACAATACGAATTTCATCGGCTATATCAATGAAGTCCGCATCTGGAACGTGGCAAGAACCCAAGCGCAGCTCCAGGCCAATATGAATTCGCCCCTGCCGTCCCCTACCACCCAAACCGGACTGCTGGCCTACTATTCCTTCAACAGCCTGACGAATAAACAAGGTAACCCGGCATGGAACGGAACATTGGGTGGAACTGCCACCATCGGTCAGACAAATCCGACCTGCGCGGCTTATGTGCCTGACAATGACTGCTGCCCGATACTTTTAGGCACCTTAACCGGCAATACCTTTTGCAAACAAAATGCGGGCATCGGTACCCTTACCTTTCACTCCACCACAACCTCCACAGCACCCTATACCATCGTCTACTCAGACGGTATAAATAATTATACGCAAACCAATGTTACCGACGGCACGCCTTTCAATATCGCCACTCAGCCAACGGTTACGACGACCTATTCCCTGGTCAGCATCAAAGACGCCGGCCAATGCCTGGCCTCTCCCGTGCCAAACCAAACCACAACCGTGACCGTTACCACCTGTCCTTGTGCACCCTTTCCGACAGACTTCAGCTCCGAGCAAAATACCTGCAATCCCCTGAACCTGACATTCACCGCGTTAACGCTGCGGGGCGCCATCTATGATTGGACCATCAGCGACGGTACGGTCTATTCTGCCAATCAAAATCCATCCCACAACTTCGCGCAATCCGGCAACTATGATGTTAAACTGAAAGTGACGCAGCCGTCCACCGGTTGCGCCGACAGCATCACGAAAAATATTCCGGTACAACTGGTGTGGGCAGATATAATTGCTGGTTCCTCCGACACACTCTATTGCGCCGGCGCCATGCCGCGCGCCTTCAGCACGGCGGCGGCTTCGGGACTTTTGAGATAGGCGATGAAAGCCCTGGCGTCGTCGGACGCGGGGGAACGGGCGGAAACCGCCACCGCGGTGTCAATATAGGCGC
>CAZZYD010000226.1:0-6479 GCA_964658175.1 uncultured Puia sp.
TTTACGGGCATATTGCTTTTATTGCTGGCATTTGCCTGGATCGTGCAATATCCGGATATCGTGATTGCAAATGCCACCCTGACCGCGGAGAATGCGCCAAAAGAGATTATCAGTCGGCAGGAAGGGAAAATTGTCAGGCTTTTTATTACAAACGATGCGGCTGTACTGCAGGGACAAATGCTGGTCTGGCTGGAAAGTACGGCCAGTCACCAGCAGGTAATCAATTTATCGGGCCGGCTGGACAGCAGTATTTCCCTCCTGATCAAAAATCAAACGGAAAGCGTCGTTGATATCTTTAAATTGCCGTTCAGTAACCTGGGAGAATTACAGCCCGCATATCAGAATTTCACGGTCGCATTGCAACAGTTCAACGACTATCTGAATGACGGATATTATCTCCGTAAGAAAAAATCCCTGTATTCGGATGAACTGTATCTTCAGAAAATGCACCAGTCAATAGAAAAGCAAAAAGATTTATCTGCCAAAGATGTGCAACTTTCGCAGGAAGCGATGGAAGCAAACAATTCCCTATTAAAAGAAAAGGTGATCTCGCAGCAGGATATGCGCGACATGAAAAGCAAATTATTCGGGAAACAGATGTCGCTTCCGCAACTGGAATCGGCCATCCTCTCAAATGAAATATCGCAGGCCGAAAAGGAAAAGGAGATCAAAGAACTGGAGCATACCATCTCCCAGCAAAAATTCGTTTTTCAGCAGGCTGCACAGACGCTGAAAAGCCTGGTGGACGACTGGAAAAGAAAATACGTCATGACTGCGCCGGTTGGCGGAAAGGTTTCGTTTATCATTCCGTTGCAGGAAAATCAATTTCTGTCGGCTGGGAAAGTTGTCGGCTTTGTCAATCCGCCAGACAGCCGGTACTACGCCATAGTCAACCTGAATCAGAATAATTTCGGGAAGGTGAAGGCGGGTCAGCGCGTGCAACTCCGCTTTGACGCCTATCCTTACCAGGAAGTGGGGTACGTGGAGGGCCGACTGGACTATGTTTCAAAAGTGCCCTCAGATAGTGGATTTTTGGCGAACATTTCTTTGCCCAGGCGTCTGACAACGCAATACAATCAGGAGATACAGTACCGCAACGGTCTGAAATCCCAGGCTGTCATCATAACCAGGAATATGCGGCTCCTTCAACGATTCTATTATAATATATTCCGGGGTGTGGCAAGATAACCGGTCGCATGTCACAGTTCACTCAGTGCTTTCTGATACGCATCGATCGCCCGCTGTCTCGCCATCGCATGCTCCACGATTGGATCCGGATAACCAAAGTCTTCGATCTCCGGCACCCATTTTTTGATATAGATTCCTTTCGGGTCAAATTTCTCCTGCTGCAATTTCGGATTGAACACCCGGAAATACGGCGCGGCATCACAGCCGCACCCCGCCGCCCACTGCCAGCCGCCGTTGTTGGCGGCGAGGTCATAGTCAAGCAACTTCGCCGCAAAATACGCTTCACCCCAGTGCCAGTCGATCAGCAGATGCTTGGAGAGAAAACTGGCCGTCACCATCCGCACGCGGTTGTGCATAAATCCCGTGGCATTTAGTTGCCGCATGCCGGCATCCACCATCGGGTAACCTGTTTGTCCGGCACACCATTTTTCAAACTGCTTTTCGTTGTTGATCCATTTGATTCTTTCATAAGCTGGTTTAAAGGCATGCCCCTTCCCTACCTGCGGAAAATGCCAGAGGATCATCATATAGAAATCGCGCCAGATGAGTTCGTTGAGATAGACTTCACTCAGTTTTTTTGCCTTGGTAGCCAGTTGCCTGATGCTCACCGTGCCAAAACGCAGATGTAATCCCATACGCGTCGTTCCTTCTTCGCCCGGATAATCGCGGTCGGTTGCATAGTGTTTGATGATGGCATCCGCGGGTGTTTCGGAGGGAATAAACTGATCTGTTTTGTCAAAACCCATAGACGATAAAGACGGGATCGCTCTGGGTTTTTGCTTGAAGAAATTCTTAAAATATTTTTTGGTCGGATAGGATTTCAGGAAGAAGGGCTTGAGCAGACTCTTCCATTTTCTGCTATACGGCGTAAAAACGGTATAGGGCTTGCCATCTTCCTTTAGCACTTCGTCTTTCGAAAAGATCGTCTGGTCCTTGAACAGCAGGAAATCGCCGCCGGCTTTTTTTATTTTTTGTTTGATGGTTTCGTCGCGCTCGCTCGCATAGGGTTCATAGTCTTCATTGGCAAAGACGGTATGGATACTGTATTTTTTCAGGAGCTCATCATAAATAGCCTCCGGTTTACCATAATAGACTTCCAGCGATGAACCCATTTTTTTCAGTTCATCCTCCATGCTTACGATCGTATCGCGGATGAACTGGACGCGGGCATCTTTTTTATCGTCGAGTTTATCGAGGATGGTTTTGTCGAAGATAAATACCGGGATCACAGGCTTACCGGATTTAAGGGCATAGTAGAGTCCGGCGTTGTCGTCCAGCCGCAGGTCGCGGCGAAACCAGAACAGGTTTACGGATGCGGTCATGTCATTTCCATTTTAGGGCATTTGCAATCGAGGCGGTGATTTGACTTTCATAGGTTTGCCGGTCAATACTGCCGACCGGCCGGATGGGATGGATGGCGTTGGTGAAGAACACTTCGTCGGCGTCGGCGATCTGTTCCTTCGACACGAGGGTTTCCACCACTTCGAAGCCCAGCGCTGGCAGGGTCTTCAGCAGGTGGCGGCGCATCACGCCGGCAACACATCCTTCCGACAACCGGGGTGTATACAATAATCCGGCCTTGACAAGGAAAATATTGGAGCGGTTGGTTTCGCAGATGCGGCTATGCTGGTTGAGGACAATGGCTTCCTCAAAGCCCCTTTCCTTTGCATCCTGCAAAGCCAAAATATAGAGCAGGTAATTATTGTTTTTCGTATTGCTCAGGATGCCGGTGGATTTCCAGTCTTTGGTATACAGGCCGGCGTTTACGGGTTGAGTTTCCTGGGGAGGTAATGCTTGCGCCTCAATCAGATAATGGGTCATGAGGTCGCTGCCGCGAAATATGGTAAGACGAATACGGGCGCTTTCTGCCAGGTGATTCCGCTTCGTCAGCTCAAGTATTTGCTGTGATAATAATTCACGGGTAAATCCAGCCGGCTTATCCAACGATAGTACGTCCATACCATGAAACAGGCGGTCAAAATGACCAGCCTCCAGGCGAATTCTTCCATTGATACAGCAGATCGTTTCAAAAACGCCATCGCCAAAGCGAAAGCCCGGACTGGATGCTGGAACGGAAAATTGATTTGCCGGAATAAACCGTCCATCAAAAACCATTTCATGATTCATGCCCCGAAGATAAGTTGACCGGACGAAGAATTGCCGGTAGGCTGCGATTCGGGTTTTTCGGGCGCAGCCTTCGATATTAGAATTATTTTAGTACATTATGGCTCGTTGTTCCGCCACGGCACCGGTATAATTTCTCAGTATGAATTATTTTTCCCGCCTCTTCAGGCACAGCAAAATACTTTTTGCCGGCATTTCGTTGTTCTGCGCCTTCACGTTGATCGCCAATATGCTGAAAATTGAGACAACCCCTTTTTTTGTTTGGGGCATGTACTCTGAAAAAGAACAAACGCCGGCCACTTACCCGATCCTGGAAGTGATGGTGAATGATAGTATCCGGGTCGACTACAGCCGCATCTCCACAGATGCCAACCGCTTTTACCTCCTCTCGCCGCTTACCTATTTTTGGGACATTCGTGCACATGGCGGTGTGGATCCGCAGGAAACATTCCTCGACAGAAAAACCGCCGGCCGCTTTCATTTTCTACAGCCGGTGAAAAATAAATTATTCAATGATTCATCAGATCAAACCGCCTTTCAACACTGGTATTGCCAATACCTGGAAGAATCGATCCACCATCGGGTTGACAAAGTGAATGTAAATGTGTTGGAACTAACGTACGGCAATGCCGGCAGACCGGAATTAAAAAATAGGTATTCCCTGGCCTCATGGAAAAAATAAAAACAGCAACAAGGTCACCCGTCAGGGACAGATTATGCCGGGTATGTTTTTTATTCGTATTCCTCTCGCTGGTATACGCGGGGATATCCCACACACTGGTTTCCCAGCTAAAAATGCCGGCCCTGCAGTTCCCCGGCGACGATCTTACCTATTGGGTATTTGATCTCCTGTCTATACCAAAATTTATATCAGGCAATTTTATGCCTGCCTTGTTTTTTGATATCCTGCTGCTGGCAAGTTGCGTACTGACCATCGTCTGGCCCGCTGCAAGGATTTGGCCCCGTATTTTCTTTATATTCTATTTTGTATACTTCATCATATACAGCAACTACGGCATGCATCACGTGCATTCCAGGATCGGCATTCTGCTCATCAGCTTTCCATTCGTGATCCCGGGTACGGAGGGATTTCTGCTCGTTTGGCAGGGCCTCCGATACTATACCTGTTTTATTTATGTGAATGCTTTTTGCTGGAAACTGGTAAGGGGTTCATGGCTCTTCAGTCAGCAGGGCGTTTTGCTGATCAAAAGAAATCTGACGCCTTATCTGTACTTTAATCCCGGGTCCCGTATGGCGGGCGTCTACCATTTTGTACTTCAACATCCCGCCATCGCGGAGATAGGGGTGAAAGCAGGTTTCTTCGCAGAAGGATTTTTCCTGGTTGGATTTTTTACAAGCCGCTTCGACAAATATTTGCTGATGCTCGCCATTCTGTTGCCGCTGGGATTTTTGTTTATGGCCGATGCGTTGTTCTTCGAAGTGGCTTTTTTGTCGATCGTGTTTTACAAGAGCCGAAAAACGGCGCTCCCATCCGTCAAGGATCATCCGTAACCTGCCGGATCTTTCCTGAAATCTTCTGTCAATTAAAAAGTGCGGACTTCAGCCATCCCCATTTATTCAATCGGAATAACGCAGCGGTATAAAGGACACCGATCCCATAGACAATGCTGTCCGACAGGCTGATGGAGGACGCTTCCGGAAAATATTTCGCGGGACAGGAGATCTCTCCGATTTCAAAACCCTTGTAAATCACCTGAGCCAGCAATTCGTTATCAAACAAAAAATTATCGGAGTTAGCCTGCAGGTTTATGGATTTGAGCACCTCGCTGTTATAAGCCCTGTAGCCGGTATGGTATTCGGATAATTTTTGCCTGACCAATATATTTTGAATGAAAGTAAGGAGGCGGTTGGAAATATATTTATACAGCGGCATTCCATTGCGTACGGCACCGCTGCCCAATATCCGCGAAGCCAGCACCACGGGATAAATATCGTTTGCCACGAGGTCGGCCATCGAGGGTATCAGTGCCGGATTATACTGGTAGTCAGGATGAAGCATGATTATGATATCTGCCTCCAGCGCCAGGGCCCGTTCGTAGCAGGTCTTCTGGTTCCCTCCATACCCTTTGTTATTGTCATGCCGGATAATATGATGTATGCCGATCGCCTGTGCGATGGAAACGGTCTCGTCCGCACTGAAATCATCCACCAGGATCACTTCGTCCACCACCTGCATAGGGATTTCATCATACGTCTTTTGTAAGGTTTTGGCCGCGTTATAGGCCGGAAGGCAAACCACGATTTTCTTACCATTTATCATCGCGCGATCAATTATTTAGTTTGCCTCCACTGTGATGATCAGCCAGCTATAGGCTACCTGTCCCGACGGCCTGTATTTAGTGATCCAGTCGTACACATGCCGGTTCCAGATATCAAGGTAGTCATCCGTATTAATAAGAAAAATTCCGTTCATCGGTTTGGATGGCGCCATCCGGACCTCAGGGTGCTTTGCGAGATATGCCTCGGCAAAATATCTACCCTGCAGAAACTCCAGGTTGCTGGCGCCGATATACGCGTACGCCATTTTTTTGTCGGAAATAAACTCGTTGCTGTACGGATAGTAATTCCTCCAGTATCGCGCAACACTAAAAATCAGGAAAATTCCCAGCGCAGCGATCATCCCTTTTCGAAAGCTGTTTTTACAATAAGGAATAATGCCTGCACAGAGTACAAATAAGAGGGGATAGATAAAAATCATTTGCCGAAGGCCACACTGTGTTTTATAAAACAGACTCATCAGGGTTAAAAAATACAGGACCGGCAGAATCAGGAACAATTCATTCCCAACCAGGTCCTTCAGGGATCTGTATCTGACCATGATGTAAACGGCATAACCGAGAAATATAAAATAGCTGATGGGTGTTTTATACAAAATCGAAACCAGATAATAATACCAAAAACTTCCACCGGTGGATGCTTCGCCGAGGATAGTGACTTTTCCGAAAGAACTCAGTTTGTCATACCCCCCGCCGATCTGGTCGTAGTATTTGGCCATATCGAGCCCGGTCACAAATGGTGTGGGCAGCGGAAGCGGCAGTGCAGACGGAAGACCGTGCTGCAGCGACGTAAACAAATGGCTCATGAAATGAAAACTTCCCAGAGATGAGTTCGATCCGTAAAAATAATATCCGAGGTTAATGATAAAC
>CAZZYD010000227.1:0-6460 GCA_964658175.1 uncultured Puia sp.
GAGGTGATTGCGATCACGGCATCCTGGTCCGGCATCACGATGATATATTGTCCGAAAGCGCCGTCTGCGCGAAAGGCATTGTGCCGGCAGCGCCAGAACTGGTAGCAATATCCCTGCTCCCAATCACTCGAATCTTTTTTTATTTGGGGAAGGTCGGGATGCTGGATAATTTTCGTGGTGGTTGCTTCCTGCACCCACGCGGCAGGCAGCACCTGTTTGCCATTCCAGAGCCCTTTGCGCAGGTAGAGCTGACCAAGTTTCGCCATGTCTTCCGTGGTGATTCGCAGACCCCAGCCACCGGTATTGATTCCCTGTAAATTTTCTTCCCAGTCCATCCCATGAATACCCAATGGGTCGAACAGCCGCGGGCGGAGGTAGTCGACTTCTTTTTGTCCGGTCACCTGCTGAACGATTGCCGACAGCATAAAAGTGCCCATGCTGTTGTACAGGAATTTCGAACCAGGCTGATATAAAATGGGCGTGGCAAGAAATGCCCGTATCCAGTTTGTGTTTTGGGTAGAGAGCGTGGGCGTGGGGTCGGGATCCATGCCGTCCGACATGCTCAGCACATCTTTTACCGTAAGCGATGCAAGGCGGGCGGAAATGCTGTCAGGTAAATCCTTTTTAAAAAATGAAATGATCTTGTCATTCACATTGAGTTTCCCTTCACTCACGGCAAAACCAACGGCCGTGGATGTAAAGCTTTTACTGGTCGAGTACAGGGTGTGCCGCAGGGATGATCCATAGGGATTCCACCAGCCTTCGGCAATCACTTTCCCATGACGGAGAATCATGATGCTGTGAAATTCATTCCCTGATATCGCAGCCGAATCAAGAAAACGGTTGATGGCGGCCGAGGAAACCCCTTCCGCTTCGGGCACACTGCGTGGCAGTGGCTGGGCATTGAGCGTTGTAGTCAGAAGCAATAAGCCGGCGAGATATGAATGGAGTAGAGGCATGTGATTGATTGCGTTTGGAAAGCTTACATAAACAGTAATGTCTATGGAAAATATTGTTAACTTAGTAATTGGTGAAGCAAAAAAGCCAATAGGTAAATATAAAATAAACAAATGAATTCTATCTGGTAAAACAGGTAATAATTCATCGTTTCAATCCCATACATCGCAATGCGAAAATGTAGCCTTCAATGAATTTCAAATCATGTATGTGGAGAAATATTACAGAAATATTGGTCTATATTTTTTGATTTTGATCCTCTTCATTCTCCTCGGCTTTTACTATCCTTATTTTGCATTATTTCCAGACTTTAAGTCTGTCACAACAATTGTTCATATCCACACAATCACGTTAATCTTGTGGACACTGATTTTAATTGCTCAACCTATTCTTATTCGCTATAAAAAATATCGGTTACATCAAATTATTGGAAGGATTACGTATTTATTAGTGCCTTTAGTTATACTTACATGTGCTGGTGTAATGCGACAACAGTATTATGAATTGATAGGGAAAAAAATGACTCAGGTGCAAAGCTTCAAATCCATTTATACTTCTTTCACTGGCATATTGTCTATTATCACTTATTATCTGTTCGCTATAATCTATGTATTAAAAGGAAATATCGCCTTTCATATGCGTTATATGATATGCCTGTTTTTAGAATTCATACCGCCGACATTTGGCAGGACACTCGGTTATTGGTTAGACATAAGGCAAGTTTATACGCATACGATTGCTGTTTCAGTGGGTGCCTTAATACTTCTTATTTTAATTATTGCAGACAAAAAGAGAGGATTAAACTTTACCCCTTATGTTGTGGCTCTTTCACTGTATTTAATTTTCACGCTAAGCTGGTTTGCCCTCGGGCACCCGCTATAAATTCACCGTTTCCAGTCTATCAGAATGGCTGCTAACATTGCATCAGTTCTATCGGTATCCCTACCTATTGCGTACAATGCCAGCGGTTCCGGCAAAACTGTGCAAAGTAACGAACACAGCCTAGTGGAAAGTTGCGGTAAATATTTGTCGGGCATCGAGTCGGGAAGAACAATTAGTCAATACGCAATGTTTGTTTCAGGTCATTGTAACCGGTATTGCTTTCCCAGCAGTTTTCATTGGCGAGACGAATACTGTATTCCGGGCGCGGGGCCAATCGCTGGTCGGCATCCGCCAGGGACAAAAGTACCTGATAATTACCCGCAACAATGCCGGCTGGCAGCATCCATGTTTCATTCACGGTCTGCAGGCCCGTAAACCAAAACTGTGCATTCGCTTTCAGTAAAGTCCGGTATTCTTTTTTTGATGCGGTATTCCGCAGGACAAGCGCCACAGGTCTGGCATTGTAAGGAGCCGCATATCCGATATTCTCCAGGCTAAATTTTATGACAAGCGAATCTGTTTTGTGCAGCGTGGCAGGCAACTCGGTTTGTTTTAACACGAAGCGATAACCAAGTTTCCTTTTGATGCTGGTCATGCATCCCGCACTATCCCAGTCGTTGTCGACTGCATTGTTATAAGACGCATTCAGTAAGCTGTAATGCATCCTGCGCATTTCATCTTCCGCATGACCGGCGGGCGCACAATCGTTTTGCGGGCTGTAGGTATCGTCACAGGTTTCCCCACCCACCGCTGTGAAACGGGTGTCCGATTCGATATAGGCTCTTAGTGCCGCGGCAGCAGGTTGTCTCGGCTGGGTTGTACTGCCATAATCGAAATAGGTGCCGTAATCGTCCGGCGAAGAAAGGAAACAATCATTGTGAAAGCCGAGCCTGGCCTTATCGGATCGGGAGAATCCTTCATTTGTTTGCAAAGGAGCGCTGGTGACCGGCGCAGACGGCCCATAAAGAAATTTCTGTTTGATCTGCGGCGTTCTCACCTGGATCATCCGGGTCTCCGGCAATGCGCGCAGGAGTGCCTGCAACACTTCATTTCGCTGTAGCCAGCTGCTGTCAAGAATTTTACCCGGTCCATTGAAGGAAGCGTCTCCAAAATAATCCGTATAATAATTCTCCCCCCAGATCCCGATAAATCCTTCCTGCATCACGGCGATGATATCTGCGTTTTGATGCAACAGGGGTTTGAGCTGACTGATATGCTGCAATACGATATGGCGCGGCGCGTCCCCATAGGGCGTACAAATTTTATATTCATCGGGACAATCACCGGTATGCGATTTTTCCACATAGGCAAAGCGCAGCACGATTTTTAATCCGGCAGCGCGTAACCGGTCGAAATCCTGTTGAATACTGTCAAGGATATCTGCCGACAGGGCTCTGTCTTTAAAATTATCCAGTTCGTAGCTGCGGTAGATCAGGGAGATATTTGCCGAGTAACTTGCTTTCGATCCTTTCTGTGGATGGTTGCGGATTGATTTCAGCTGTTCTACCGACAAAGACACAAAATGACTCGTCCGCGTGCTGAGGGGAAGGTAAAAACCGCGTTCAGGATTTAGAAAATCTTCCTGACTTTCCGTGTAAGACTTTTTTGTCGTTTGGGCACACAGGTGGATGGACAGTGACAGGAGGAAGAAGAGAAAACAGGATCTGATCATGGTGAATGTGGTTTGATATGCCGGCGCACGAGGTGAGCATTTTGATTTATGAGTATATTTGTCCGGATGATTGCCATATAAACTTAATCAATCATTGGTAAACGACTCAAAATATGGCTGTATCATCAAACCGCTCGGCGCTTTTTATTGTTGGATTTCTTTTTTTCATTTTTGGTTTTGTCACCTGGGTCAACAGTACGCTGATTCCGTATTTGCAGATTGCCTGTGAATTGAAAACCTCCGAAGCCGTGCTGGTCACCTCTGCCTTTTACATTTCCTATGCGGTGATGGCTTTTCCTTCTTCCTGGGTTTTGAAGCGGACGGGCTTTAAGAAAGGCATGGTGATGGGTTTGCTGGTGATGGCCCTCGGTGCCCTGTTATTTATTCCGGCGGCAAAGAGCAGGACCTTTGGTTTGTTCCTGACAGGATTGTTTGTGATCGGAACAGGACTGGCGTTGTTGCAGACGGCCGTGAATCCATACATCACGATCCTCGGCCCGATAGAACAGGCTGCCAAACGCATCAGCATCATGGGCATTGCCAATAAAATTGCCGGGGCACTCGCCCCGTTGATCATGGGCGCCGTGGTATTAAAAAATGCGGATGCGTATATCGCGAAGCTTGCGCTGCTGAATCCATTGCAAAAACAGGCGGAGCTCGATGTGCTGGCCGCGCGTGTGATCGTTCCTTATATTATTATAGCTATTGTACTCACAGCACTCGCCGCAATGATCTATTATTCCAATCTGCCTGAAGTAAAGCCTGACGGTGCTGGAAAAAGCACAGACCTCGCTGCAAACGGCACGAAAAAAACGATCTGGAGTTTTCCGTATCTGTGGCTTGGTTTTGCTGCGCTTTTCTTTTACGTCGGTGTGGAAGTGATGTCAGGAGATATTATCCAGGTATATGGCAAATCGATCGGCATCAGTCTGGACATCGCCAAGCATTTCACCAGCTATACGATGGTGGCCATGCTGGTCGGTTATGTGCTGGGGATCTGGCTGATTCCTACATATCTTTCCCAGGCCCTTGCCTGTCGTATTTCGGCGGTACTCGGACTTTGTTTTTCGCTGGCCGCTATTTTTACCAGCGGGTATACGTCTGTTTTGTTTATTGCTTTGCTGGGCTTGGCCAATGCACTCATCTGGCCGGCGATCTGGCCGATGGCCATCAGCGGACTGGGATCTTTCACCGGCACCGGTTCTGCGTTATTGATCGTGGGTATTGGCGGCGGTGCGGTAATTCCAAAGCTTTGGGCTACGATCGGCGAGCGGGTGGGTTTGCACCAGGCGTTCTGGATACTGGTGCCCTGTTATCTGTTCATTTTATATTTTGCAACGAAAGGGTATAAGGTGGGCAGGGAGCAAAAGGACGAAGGTGAACGACTGGTACCCGCTCAATGAAAAATAACCACAATTTGGCCATAAGTCTTATATTTTACCTACTTGTGGCCAAATTGAGTCGTAATTTGGCCATAACCTGGTTTTTTGCTAGCTTTGTGGCCAAATTAGATCTATGAGTTTCATTGGCCGGGACGCAGAAATCAAGCAGCTGCATCAGATTTACGCATCTGACCGGGCTGCTTTTGTGGCTTTATACGGCAGGCGAAGGGTTGGAAAGACATTCCTGATTAGGAAGACCTTTGAAAATCAACTGGACTTTTATTGCACCGGACTCGCCAGCGCGGGCACGGGCGCCCAGTTGGAAGTGTTTGGCGTGGCCCTCAACCGATATGCCAATGCGCGCGAAATGCAAAAGGCACCGGCTGACTGGATGGCGGCTTTCCGGCAGCTGATCGGCCAGTTGGAACAAAATCCGAAAAAAAGGAAGCTGGTATTTTTGGACGAGCTTCCCTGGATGGACAGCGCGCAATCGGGTTTTATTCCGGCGCTGGAACATTTTTGGAATAGCTGGGCGAGCGCGAGAACGGATATTGTATTGATCGTTTGCGGTTCGGCTGCGGGTTGGATGATCACCAACCTGATCAACAGCAAGGGCGGTCTGCACAACCGGGTGACCCACCGGATCCGGCTGCAACCCTTTACCCTGCATGAATGCGAATTGTTCTTTCAATCCAAACAGGCAGTATACGACCGATACCAGCTCCTGCTGTTATATATGGTCATGGGCGGGATTCCCTTTTATCTGGAACAGGTCAGGGTATCGGACAGTGCGGCGCAAAATATCAACCGGCTTTGTTTTGAACCCGATGGGATGTTGCGCGATGAATTTGATAATCTATACCGCTCGCTGTTCAATAAGGCGGAGAAACACATCGCGGTGATCGAACTGTTGGGCAGAAAAGCCAAGGGTTTGACGCGACAGGAGATTATCCAGGGTACGAAATTTTCGACCGGCGGTGGGGTGACCCGCATTTTAAATGAGCTCAGCGAAAGTAATTTCATCCGGAAATATGCGCCGTACGGATCAAAAGGAAGAAACAGTCTCTATCAGCTCACGGATTGCTACTCGCTTTTTTTCCTGAAGTGGATCCGCAACAGCAGTCCGCTGGATGAGAATACATGGATCAATCAGCTCGACAGTCCGGCCCAGCGTGCCTGGAGCGGGTATGCTTTTGAACAGGTCTGTCTCCTGCATATCCGTCAGATAAAAAAAGCGCTGGGCATCTCCGGCATTCAAACCGTCACCTCATCCTGGATCAGCACGAGTGCGGCTAAGGGCGCACAAATAGACCTGGTCATCGACCGGCGTGATCAGGTGATCAATATTTGTGAGATGAAATTTTCGATCAACTCCTATACGATTGACAGGAAGTACGCGGATGAACTGAAAAATAAGCTGACGAGATTTAAAGAAGAAACAAAAACGAGAAAAGCCTTGTTTCTAACCATGATCACTTCTTTTGGTGTTGCCCGAAATATGCACTCATCCCTTGTGCAGAATGAATTGTCGATGGATATTCTTTTTGAGCCGTGATATAGAAATTGG
>CAZZYD010000228.1:0-6402 GCA_964658175.1 uncultured Puia sp.
GAAATCGCCGCCGGCATCGCCCGCGAAGCGCGGCAGATACTGGGTGGCATGGGCATCACGGGAGAATATTCGGTGATGCGGCACATGATGAACCTGGAAAGTGTAATTACCTATGAAGGCACCCATGATGTACACCTGTTGATAACCGGAATGGATATCACGGGACTCAATGCATTTAAATAATTATGAAAATTTTCCTGATCGGTTTCATGGGCTCCGGCAAAACCCATTGGGGAACAAGGATCGCAGAGAAGCTTTCCATTCCTTTTTTTGACCTCGACTCCGTGATCGTGAAGGAAGAAAATATGTCCATCTCCGAAATTTTTGCGGGCAAGGGAGAAGAATATTTCAGGTATAAGGAAAAAGAAACCCTGGAAGAACTCGCCAGTGAACAGGCATCCTTTATCATTTCGACCGGAGGTGGAACGCCCTGTTTTTTCAATAATATCAAATTCATGAAAAAACACGGCAAGGTGATCTGGCTGAACACGTCTACCGACGTACTGAAACAACGCCTGCTCAGGGAACGGCTCACCAGGCCTTTGCTGAAAGAAGTCGGTGAACGCGAACTGCGCACCTACATTGTGCGAAAACTCACGGAACGCAAGATGTATTATGAACAGGCCGATCTGGTGGTGCCTGAGGACAATATTTTTCTGGAAAGTTTTATCGACCTGCTCCATGCATAAATCCCTGCTGCTGTTTGGCGCGATCGCCGGTGGCATCGCCGTGATCCTCGGCGCGATGGCAGCCCATGCCTTGCGGGCAGTATTGTCCGAAGCGTCGCTGGAAGTCTTCGAAACAGCGGTACGGTATCAGTTCTATCACGTGTTTGCCATATTGATCTGCGGCTTGCTTGCGGGAAAAAACAGAAATCCACGGATCCGCATGGCCGGATATCTGTTTGCCACCGGCATGGTCCTGTTTTGTGGGTCGCTTTACCTGATCACCTGGATGCAGTTCCGGCATCTCACAGTGCCTGCCGCGGTAGGTGTGCTTACACCGTTGGGCGGCGTTTTTTTTATCGCCGGTTGGGCATGGTTCGCCATGGGGATTGCAGCGCTTCCGAAGGACTAAGTTTCCCTTTCTTTGCATGGCTTGTTTCTTATATTTGTGCCCATGGCCCAACGTTCTAAAACAAAGAAAAACCAGGCGCCAGGCCCAGCCTCCCTGAAAACTGAAAAAGAGAGCCGGCTTACGCTCAAACAGGTGGTGCGGGATCAGCGCACGCACAAAATCACCGGCGCCGTTTTCCTGCTGCTCGCCGTTTTTCTGTTCATCGCCTTTACTTCTTATCTGTTCACCTGGCGGATCGACCAGGATAAAGTATTCCGCGGCATTTCCGTATTGTCACCCACGGCCGATGTGAAGACGGCAAACCTGCTGGGTAACCTGGGGGCTTATGTCTCTCATCTTTTTTTCTTCAATGGCTTCGGGGTCGCTTCTTATTTTGTCTGTTCTTTTTTTTTCATCATCGGCATCAACTGGCTGTTTGCAAAAAAGGTTTTTTCCATTGGCCGAAACCTCCGGTATGTAATACTGGGGATGCTGTTTGTGTCTGCCTCGCTGGCCTTTATCACGCACGGTGCTTCTTTTCCCTGGGGTGGCGCCTTCGGCGATATGGTGAGTGAGTGGCTGACGCGTTTTCTGGGAAAAATAGGAACTTCCTGCCTGCTGTTTGCCTGTGCGCTGGCCTATTTTATCTGGCGCTTCAATCCGGAATTCAAAATGCCTGACCTGTCGAAAAAAGACAGGAGCCTCGTTCCGGAACCGGTAGGGGAAGAGAAGATGCATGAAGGAGGTGCTGTATTATTCGTTGACGAATCTTTTAAAAAACCAAAGAAGAATAAATTAGCCGAAACGACTGATGCTTCCCTCAGTCCATTTTTAACGGAAGAACCGCCGTTACTGACGGAAGAAAAAAAGCCGGTGCTTAAATTTCAGGATAAACCGCCGGCGGAAATGCTCACGGTGGCAACCGACGAGCCAAAAAAATCATTTGCCAATGCCGGGCTGGAACTGGAAATAAAAAAACTTCCGCTGGAAACACTGCCGGAAGAACCCGTGGATCCGCTGGCGGAAAAACCGCTGCTGCAGCCAGACTACGAACCCACGCTCGATCTGAGGAGTTATAAATATCCATCGCTGGACCTCCTGGCGCTTCATGGCAACGACAAGATCGTGCAGGATCCCGCCGAACTGGAGACCAATAAAAATCAGATCATCAATACGCTCAAGAATTACGATATCGCGATCCAGAAGATCAGCGCCACCGTTGGGCCCACCGTTACCCTGTATGAAATTGTCCCCGCACCCGGCGTACGCATTTCAAGGATCAAAAACCTCGAAGATGATATCGCCCTCAGCCTGGCCGCGCTGGGCATCCGGATCATAGCGCCGATTCCGGGCAAGGGTACCATCGGGATCGAAGTGCCCAATGTGAAAAAAACGATTGTAAGCATGCGTACGCTGCTCGCTTCCGACCGGTTTCAGCACAACAATTTCAATCTTCCGATCGCCATCGGAAAAAAGATCGACAACGAAAATTTTATCGTGGACCTGTCCACCATGCCGCACCTGCTCATGGCCGGCGCCACGGGCCAGGGTAAATCCGTCGGACTGAATGCCATCCTGGTTTCCCTGCTGTATAAAAAACATCCTTCCCAGTTAAAACTGGTGCTCGTCGATCCGAAAAAAGTGGAACTGAGTTTATACAGGATCATCGAAAAACACTTCCTGGCAAAACTGCCGGGCGAAGAAGAGCCGATCATCACAGACACAAAAAAAGCGATCAACACGCTCAATGCACTGTGCATCGAAATGGATAACCGTTACGATCTTTTAAAAGAAGCGGGCACGCGGAATATCCGGGAGTACAACGACAAATTCATCAAACGCAAACTCAATCCGAAAAACGGCCATCAGTATCTTCCATTTATCGTGCTGGTGATCGATGAGTTCGCCGACCTGATCATGACCGCAGGCAAGGAAATCGAAATGCCGATCGCGCGGCTGGCACAACTGGCGCGCGCAATCGGTATCCACCTGATCATCGCCACCCAGCGGCCTTCGGTGAATATTATCACGGGAACCATCAAAGCGAATTTTCCGGCGCGCATCGCCTTCAAGGTATCGTCCAAAATTGACTCCCGTACCATCCTGGACACCGGCGGCGCAGAGCAACTGATCGGCAAAGGGGATATGCTGGTATCCTACAATGGCGAGATCACCCGATTGCAATGTGCTTTTGTGGACACACCGGAAGTAGAAGAAATAGCCGAATTCATCGGGCGTCAGCAGGGCTATCCGCAGGCTTTTCTGCTGCCGGAGCCGCCACTCGATGAAAAGGAAATGGATAACCGGGATTTTGACCTGAACAGCCGGGATCCGCTCTTTGAAGACGCTGCCCGGCTGATCGTTGCAAATCAGGTCGGTTCCACCTCCCTGCTCCAGCGGCGGATGAAGCTGGGATATAACCGGGCCGGCCGCCTCATGGATCAGCTGGAAGCCGCGGGCGTGGTAGGGCACAACCAGGGCAGCAAAGCACGGGATGTCATCATCAAAACCGAAGCGGAACTTGACCAGTATTTTGCGCAGTTCAGGGGTTGATGCCGTTCGTCCAAAACTCCTGCTGGCACAGCGATTGCAAGCGATTATGCGCTATCTTGCGGCCGCGATTACCCATAAATCTCTTGTAATGAAATTACGCATCCTCTCTCTTTTTGCCCTGCTTTCAATCGGTGGAATGGTCCGTGCCCAGAATGATCCGGCCGCCAAACAGCTCCTCGACAAGGTGAGCGCCAAGCTGAAAACCTATAAAGCAGTTCAGGCTGCCTTCACCCTGAAAATTGAAGATGCCAATGGTGCGCCGCAGGGATCGAAATCGGGAACGCTGGCACTCCATGGTAATAAATATAAGGTGAGCATCACCGGCCAGGAAATTTACTGCGACGGCAAAACGATCTGGACCTACGACAAAAGTTCGAATGAAGTGACGATCACGAAATTCGATCCGACCGCCAACAATATGGTCCAAAAACTCTTCACCAATTTCTACGACAAGGATTTTTTGTACAAACTCAACGGCGATAAGAAAATAGGAGCCAAGAGTCTGGCGGAGATCGAGCTGACACCAACTGACAAAACACAGAATTTTTATAAGATTTATCTGTATATCGATAAGGGCAGCAATACCATTTCACAGGGGAAGATGCTGGATAAAACCAATACCCGCTATATCTACACCATCAATTCGCTGAATGGAAATGCACCGCTGACCGATGCCAGCTTCACATTTGACAAGACGAAGCATCCGGGCGTGGAAGAAGTCAATCTCGGCGAATAGTTTATTTTTCTTCACCCCATCGAAAGGTCGGGGAATCAAGCAAGGCCAGATCGAGGATGCGGTCCGTGACGGTGGCCACCACCTGTTCGATGCTGGCGGGTTTACTGTAGAAGGATGGCGTAGCCGGGCAGATAATCCCGCCGGCCAGCGTAACGGTCTCCATATTGCGGATATGGATCAGGTTATAGGGCGTATCGCGCACCACGCAAATCAGTTTTCTTCTTTCTTTCAGGATCACATCGGCGGCTCTGGAGATCAGGTCGGAAGAAATACCGCCCGCGATCCTGCCGAGGGTACCCATGGAACAGGGCACAATGATCATCGTGTCAAATTTGCCGGAGCCGGACGCAAAGGGCGCCATAAAATCCTGCTGGCCGTATACCGGCAGCGGAAGGTCCTTGTAGGACTGATTTCCGAGTTCCGTTTCCCAGACAAGCTTGGCGTTGGTGGTCATCACCAGGGCGAGAGATTCCCATTGCGGCCTGATAAGCAATAATTTATCTACTAACTGTCTGGCATAGATGGAACCGCTGGCACCCGAAACAGCTATAACGATCTTGCGCATGGAAATAAGTTCAGGCTGTAAAAGTAGGCCTATCCGCTCTTGATTTGCGTCAATTAAATCCCAAGTTTCGATAATTGGTATGCTATGCAACCAATATTTAAATCTTTTGCCACTATATTTGATTTTTCATAGGATAAGGTTTAATGGTTAATGGTATTTGATTAGTGCGGCCCCGCGTAAGCGGGGCTTTTTTGTTTTTAGCGCTGGGAGGCGAAGCGAAGGATGGATAGCCGCGACGGGTCAATTTTCTCCTGGGGGATATTGACAAATCCGGGTGTATAGAGCGCGGATGTTTCGAGGCGGAGTTTTAGTTTTTGCCTTTTGCTGCCGTGGGCGTTGACGATGCGGTCAAAGCATTCGTGGTGATAGATGCCCAAGCAATATACGTTCACAAAATATTTTCCCTTGGGAATCACCAGGCGGATATGGTTTTTTTCCGGGTAGTATACCTGCCGGATCACGCCTGCGCCCCGCCGGTCATAACGGTCGAAAATAATATAGACAGAATCGATGGTGGATTGTTTGTCGGCGACATTCTCGAGTTGGATAATCAGCGTGCTGGAATCTTTCTGCGGTGTGTTTTGGGCCGCAAAAACGCTGGAGGCAGTTGCCAGGAGCAAGAAGGATAGTATTTGATACTTCCGTTTCAAGGGGTTAAAGGGTTTGGATAGCCACGATCTGGATCTATCCTTTACCAATAAACGAAAAAAGCAGCACAATATTTAGGAAATGCCTTTATTTTTTACTGTAAACGCCTAGTTTTCAGGTAAGTCGGCCAGTTTCAGGACAAAAAACCCTTTCTGCTAAGGGTTAACCCGTAGGTGTTTTTACGTAATGCCGAGCGGGCCACCTGCCGCATCCGGCCCTGGCATCTACAAAAAAACCCGGCACATCAGGTACCGGGTTCAATATCATCAGACGAAATATCATTGGGCTTCTGCCATATCAGGAATGGCCTCCACTTTATATTCGCCGGCATCGAGCTTTTTCTTGGTGAGTTCAAAGGCTTTCAGGGTTGCCTCGATATCCGCATCCGTGTGAACGGCTGTGGGGATGAGCCGGTAGATGATATGACCCTTCGGTATCACCGGGTAAACGACGATGGAACAGAAGATGCCGAAATTTTCGCGGAGGTCCATGACCATCGCGGTCGCTTCGGGAATATCGCCCTTCATGTAAACCGGTGTTACCACGGAATCCGTTTTGCCAATATCGAAACCTTTTTTACGCAGGCCGGCCTGCAGCTTCAGGGCATTTTCCCAAAGCTTGTCTTTCAGCGAAGGATTTTTCTTGAGCAGTTCAAGCCGTTTCAGGTTTCCGATCACCAATGGCATCGGAAGACTCTTGGCAAATATCTGGCTGCGGGAATTGTAGCGGATGAAATCAATCACTTCTTTTTCACCGGCCACAAAGGCACCGATCGAAGACATTGATTTGGCGAAAGTGGAAAAATACAGGTCAACCCCTGCCTGGCAGCCCTGCGCTTCGTCTG
>CAZZYD010000229.1:0-6247 GCA_964658175.1 uncultured Puia sp.
GATCTGGTGATCGGGAATCTGGTGGCATGGCAAAGTCTTTTTTTATGGCTGTTACGCTGATTGAATCCGATCCTTCCCGTACGGTTAACCAGCGCGGGATTTGTGAATATCCATATCCCAACAATCCCACGCATCCCAATATCACAGTCCCGGTTCACAGGAACTCATACCCAATATCCCTTCTGTAATACATCGCGTCGAAATCGATCTCCTTTAATACTTCGCGGGATTTGGCGATGGCTTCGAACAGCGTATCGGCATAAGAGGTAACGCACAATACACGGCCGCCATTGGTGACCACTTTGCCGCCCTCCATCGTCGTGCCGGCCTGAAACACCAGGCTGTCGCCGATCGCCGTCTGCGTCAGTCCGCGGATCTCCAGCCCTTTTTCATAACTGCCGGGATAACCGCCGCTGACGGCGACGATGGTGCCCGCAGCCCGATCGTCAATATCCAGCACGATGTCTTTCAACCGCTGCTGCGACACGGCCAGCAACAATTCCACGAGGTCGTTCTTCATCCTTGGCAACACCACTTCAGTCTCCGGATCGCCCATGCGGCAATTGTATTCGATCACAAAAGGTTCTTCGTTGACCTTGATCACCCCGATAAATATAAATCCAACATACTGGATATTCTCGCGCCGGAGTCCCCGCATCGTGGGCTCGATGATCTTGTCTTTCACCTTCTCCATAAAATCTTCGTCGGCAAAAGGAACCGGACTTACCGCCCCCATTCCGCCGGTGTTGATCCCGCGGTCGCCTTCCCCTACTTTTTTATAGTCCTTCGCCTCCGGCAGCAATACATACGACTGCCCGTCGGTCAGCACAAAAACAGACATCTCGATACCGCTCAGAAATTCCTCGATCACAATCTTTTTGGCGGCATCCCCGAATTTGTTGTGCTGCAGCATCAGCTCGTATTCCGCCATCGCCTCCACATGACTGTTGCAGATGATCACGCCCTTGCCGGCCGCGAGTCCGTCGGCCTTGATCACCACGGGCAGCGCATGCTGCATGATATAGTCCATACCGGCGGCATAATTATCCAGCTCGAACTCCCGGTAACGGGCAGTCGGAATGCCGTGACGTTCCATAAAACGTTTGGAAAATGCCTTGGAACCTTCCAGCTGGGCCGCCTCGGCATTGGGACCGATCACCGGGATATGTTTGGTGGCGGGATCACCATGTAAAAAATCAACGATGCCCTTGACCAGCGGTTCTTCCGGACCCACCACCACCAGATCGATGCCCAGCTCGGCGCAGCAGTCGCGCACTTTGGGAAAATCCACCGGGTCGAGCTCGAGGTTGGTCCCATACTGCATCGTGCCCGCATTGCCGGGAGCGATGTACAGTTTTGAACATTTCGCACTCTGACTGATCTTCCAGGCAAAAGCATGTTCCCTTCCGCCGGCGCCTAATAAAAGTATATTCATCATGGGTATTTTGGTAAGGCATAACAACCTTTGTTATGGTGCCTCTCTTCTATTGCGTGCCCGAAATTCGAAATTCAGGTGCATATTCGGAAAAGAATTTTGCAAGTGGCTGCTTTCCGGTATTTCCGGTTTTTTATTCTGATAAATCTGTATTTTACGGGATTGTTCATCATTTAAAGAATATAAAAAAACTATTGATATGAATCAAGCGCTCCCGCAAAAAGGTCATCCAAAGGGTTTATATGTTCTCTTTGCGACCGAAATGTGGGAGCGTTTCAACTACTACGGGATGCGCGCCATCCTGGTGCTCTTTATGACCAAGGCGCTGTTCTTCGACCATGTCTTCGCTTCCAACCTCTATGGCAGCTATACCGGTCTCGTATACCTTACGCCACTCCTCGGCGGATACGTGGCCGACCGCTTCTGGGGCAACCACCGCTCCATCGTGGCCGGCGGTCTCGTGATGGCCATCGGCGAATTCGTGCTTTTTTTCTGCGGCTCCTACTATCACAGTGCGCCGCAACTTTCTTCCCTTCTTTTCTTCTCCGGCCTCGGACTCATGATCGCCGGCAACGGCTTCTTCAAACCCAATATCTCTTCCCTGGTCGGCCAGCTCTACCCCGCCAAAGACAACCGCAAGGATGCGGCTTATACAATATTCTATATGGGGATCAATGTGGGCGGCGCCCTCGGTCCCATCGTATGCGGATTTTTCGGTGACACCGGCAATCCCGCCGATTTCAAATGGGCCTTTCTGGCGGGCGGCATCGCCATGCTGCTGAGCGTGGTGGTGCAGGTGCTGTTTCACCACAAATACATCGTCGATCCTGAAAATAAAATCCTCGGACTCACGCCGCCGAACGCGCCAAAAAACGCCACCAATATCGGCGTGATGGTCGCCGTGCTGGCAGGCTTTTCAGTGATCACCATCGGACTGATCTATATCGACGCCAAAATTTTCAATTACCTTTTTTACCTGCTGATTGCCTGCATCCTCTTCATCGCCTTCGTGGTGTTTACGGATAAATCGCTCACGAAGGCCGAGATCAGTCACGTAAGCGTGATCTTCATCGTGTCTTTCTTCGTGATCTTTTTCTGGAGCGCCTTCGAACAGGCCGGCGCCTCGCTGACATTTTTTGCCGAGGACCAGACCCAGCGGCAGATCGGTTCCTATACCGTGCCTGCGAGTTTTTTCCAGTCCCTCAACTCGATCTTCGTAGTGTCCTTTGCACCCCTGTTTGCCTGGCTTTGGATAAAACTCGGCAAGCGCGAACCATCGGCGCCGACGAAAATGGCCTTCGGACTGATGTTACTCGCCCTGGGTTATTTATGGATCGCCTTCGGCGTGAAGAATGTCGGCCCGAATGTAAAAGTGAGTATGATCTGGCTCACGGGCATGTATGCGATGCATACCTGCGGCGAGCTCTGTCTCTCCCCGATCGGCCTCTCGCTCGTGAACAAACTCTCTCCCTTTAAATTTGCTTCCCTGCTGATGGCGGTCTGGTTTACGGCCAATGCTTTTGCGAATAAATTTGCCGGGCTGCTCAGCTCGCTCCTTCCCGAAAAAGGTCGTCCCACGGCTTTTATGGGTTATAAGATGGAGAACTCCTACGATTTTTTTATGCTGTTTGTCGTGATGGCCGGTGTGGCGTCGCTGATTTTGTTTTTTCTGACGAAGAAGTTACAGAAGATGATGTCGAAGGAGGGGTGAGACTGGGATTGAGTGGGATGTTTCTGGGATGGGTGGGATATGGATCTTTATTCATCCCGCACCGTCATCCAGAGCGGCGCCCTGACGAACCTATAGCGGATCGCTGATAAGGTGTCCGCGAAGAATCTCCACGATCATCGAACAACCGAAAGTACGATTCCAATTGATTCAGACGGTAGCGCCAACCCTCCCGCTCCGGATCACAGTGCGGGATAGTTGTTGATGCACCCTGAAATGTCCGGAATATTGCACCGGTAAAGATCCATATCCCACCCATCCCAGAAACATCCCACTAAATCCCAGTTCAGTTCATCTTAAACGGAACAATCATCTCAAATACGGGAATATTCACTTCAAAGCTGGTTTTGTTGTGCAGATTTTCCATGGTATAAGTGCCATGCATCTTGCCCATTTCGGTGCGGAGGTTGCAACCGCTGACATACTGGTACTTTTCGCCGGGCTGCATGATGGGCTGCACGCCGACCACACCCTCGCCCTCGACTTCCCGGTAGTTGCCATTGCTGTCGAAGATCTGCCATTTGCGACGCTGGAGTTTGACGGCGAAATCATTGTGGTTCCAGATGGTGATCCGATACGCAAACATATGCTCACCCGCGACCGGATTGCTGTAGTCGGGCTGATAAAACGTTTGCACATCAATTTCCACTCCTTCTGAAATTTTATTCGCCATCTCACCGTTTTGTATAAAATTAAGACATAAAACCAAAAGAACCCTTTTAAGGTTTCTGCTGTAAATTCGCAGCTTTACCACAAAATCCTAAATCTTTTATCATGAAAATCGCTGTAGCGAAAGGGGATGGCATCGGTCCCGAAATCATGGATGCCGTCCTGAACATCTTCAAAGCCAACAAAGTAGCATTAGAATACGAAGTGGTGGACATGGGCAAGTGGGTGTTCGACAAAGGCTTCTCCAACGGCATGACGCCCGAAGCCCAGCACAGCATCGAAGAACTCGGCATCCTCTTCAAAGGCCCGATGGAAACCCCCAAAGGAAAGGGCGTAAAAAGCATCAATGTCACGGCCCGCAAAACCTGGAATACCTATGCCAACAAACGCGTATTCCAGTCGCTCCACGGCGTCGACACCGTTTTTTCCCGGGCAGGCATTCCGATCGACATCACCATCGTCCGCGAAAATATCGAAGATACCTACGGCGGCATCGAACACATGCCCACGCATGATGTGGCCCTCAGCCGCCGGTTCATCACCCGCCCCGGCAGCCTCCAGGTAATCAAATACGCCTTCGAGATGGCCAAGAAAAATGGCTCGCGCCGCATCACCTGCGGACATAAAGCCAATATCATGAAGCTGACCGACGGCCTCTTCCTGGAAGTGTTTCACGAAGTGGCCAAAGGCTATCCCGAACTCAAGTCCGATGATATCATCGTGGATGACCTCGCGATGAAACTCGTGGTGCGCCCCCAGGAATTCGATGTGGTGGTGATGACCAATCTCCAGGGAGATATCATCTCCGACCTCTGCGCCGGCCTCGTCGGCGGCCTCGGCTTCGCGCCTTCCGCCAACATCGGTGACCATATCGCCATCTTCGAAGCAGTACACGGCACGGCGCCGGATATCGCGGGAAAAAACATCGCCAACCCCACCGCCCTGCTGCTTAGCGGCATCGCCATGCTGCGTCACCTCGGACTGATGGAAAATGCCGTCGTGATCGAAAACGCTTTACTCTATACGCTCGAACAGGGCATTCATACCGGCGACTTCGGCGACAAATCCATTCCCGCCAAAAACACCACGGATTTCGCGGCCGCCATCATCGCCAACTTCGGCAAGATTCCGGAACACGGCGCAAAACCCGTGATCGCCAACACTTACAAAACGCCGACGCTTTTTAAGATCGACCACAACGATATGATGGTGACCAAAGAGCTGATGGTGGAATATATCAACGGTGTCGACATGTTCATCAAGAGCTCCGAGCAACCCGAATGGATCGCCAAAAAATGCGAACGCCACGCCGGCGTCAAATTCAAACTCGTCAACATCAGTAACCGCGGCACCCAGGTATGGCCTACCGGTTCCGTATACACGAACCTCGTAAATCAGTACAATGCCCGCTTCGAAAGCATGGACGGCGAGCCGCTGAGCCAGCAGGATGTGATCGGGTTGTATGTTAGTTTGAGCGGTGATTTTAAAATTACGAGCCTGGAATTATTGAACATGACAGGCGGGAAGAAAGCTTATAGCTTGGCGCAGGGGCAGTAATGGACTGGGATTCTTGGGATAGGCTGGGATTTGTGGGACATGGATGTTCATTGGCGCTATTAGCCTGATATTTCAGGCTGTAATTTCGCACCGTCATTCTGAGCGGTGCTTATTTGTATATGGACTAAATCGCTGGCACGGCAACCCCGAAGGATCTACGTTCACGCAATTGCGGCAACTGCGATTTTATGCAAACATCATAGAGATCCTGCGCACGCGCCTCATCTTATTAATATCTGGAATGCGTGACAGCGCTGCGCTGGATGACGGTGCGGAATGGTGTAAATTAAAAGTTGGAAATATTTGGATAACAGCGCCAATGAACATCCATGTCCCACAAATCCCAGCCTATCCCATGAATCCCAGTCACAATTTCTCATTCCCCACATGCCTGTCCCCATCCCTCATATTCTTCTTATCAAAATTCTTCTCCAGTGCATCGCTTAAGTCCACACCCGTCTGGTTGGCGATGCATAAGATAACCCAGAGCACATCCGCCAACTCATCCGACAACTTCTTACCCGCATCTTTTTCGCGGAATGACTGATCCCCATAGATCCGCGCCATCAGCCGGGCGACTTCCCCCACCTCTTCCGTCAGCACCGCCATATTGGTCAGCTCGCTGAAATACCGCACGCCGGTTGTCCGGATCCAGGTGTCGACTTTCTCCTGCGCCTCGCGTAAAGTGATTTCCATTATGCCCTGTTTTTGCTGTCTATAAATATAGTGACCGGACCGTCATTCAGGAGCGAGACTTTCATGTCCGCCCCAAACTGTCCCGTCCCGATTTTTTTTCCAAGGTCTTTTTCCAGCTGCGTGATCATAGATTCGTACAGGGGAATGGCGGTTTCCGGTTT
>CAZZYD010000230.1:0-6223 GCA_964658175.1 uncultured Puia sp.
GAATGCCGCTGAGGCCGGCCAGCAAGCCGTTCACCAGCAGGTCGCGGAACCAGCCGTCGGGCAGGAGACTGCTCACAAAGCCGCTCAGCCTGGTGAAGGTCCAGTCGATGCCGTCCATCGGAAACTGTGCGAGCCAGAAAACGCTCTGGAACATCAGGAATAATACCACGAGCAGGATGAGATAGCCCCACCGGCGATGTAGCAGAATATTATCGAGTCTTTCCGTAAAAAGCGTTTTCTGCAGGGGATCCGGTTCCGATACCGTGTGCTGCATCACCTGTTTGATGCGACCGTAGCGCTGCATGATCTCTTCGGCCTGCACCCGGGTATGGTTAAACGCATTGGCGCGTTCAATTTCTTCTATCCGGGTTTGCATGCGGCTGTCCAGGTTGAATTCCTGGTGATTGATCAGGTAGTGAATGGCGCTGTAATCACTGACCTCAGGCGCCAGTTCCTGCAGCTGCCCGACCGCCGCTTCCGCCAGCATCCGGTTGGGAATGAAATCCCGTACAGGTATCTTGTGCAGGTTCTGTGCCCTCTGCGCCATGATCTTTTTCAACTGCTGGAGGCCCTTGTTTTTGCGGGGATTGACGGGCACGACCGGCACGCCGAGTTCACGTTCCAGTTCATTGACATCGATATCGATGCCCTGTTTGGACGCAAGGTCCATCATGGTCAGCGCCACGACGGCCGGAATTTTCAGGTCGATGATCTGGGAACAAAATAGCAGGTTTCTCTTCAGGTTGCTGGCATCCGCGAGCAGGACCACCATATCCACTTTTACCTCCGGATCCTGGTCCATCAGTACCCTGTAGGTCACCCATTCATCCCCTCTTTTCGGGTAAAGGCTGTAGGTGCCAGGCAGGTCAACAATATTTGCAGCGAATCCGGCGCCCAGATCGCTGACGCCGGTTTTTTTATCGATGGTCACGCCGGGAAAATTGCCCACTTTTTGGTTCAACCCGGTCAAAGCATTGAAGAGAGAGCTTTTGCCGCTGTTGGGATTGCCCACTAAAGCAATATGGATCGATTTTTTGTTCAAGTAAGCCCGTCGCCGTGCAAAGCGGCAACCATAGCCTGCAAAAGTATCGGCAAATCAGTGAATTTGTTTACGAATTCCGGTGATATCCGTTTAGCGGGGAGGATTATCCCGTTTGATCCGGCTCGTATCCGTGCTGTGCGTAAGCGTATCCGTTGCTTTATGGATGGCTCCGTCGGTAAATTTCGCCGAACTCGCCGTTCCGCTATTGGCTGTG
Organism: uncultured Puia sp.; assembly: GCA_964658175.1. Classification (GTDB taxonomy): domain Bacteria; phylum Bacteroidota; class Bacteroidia; order Chitinophagales; family Chitinophagaceae; genus Puia. The sequence continues at coordinate 1,257 of CAZZYD010000230.1, forward strand.
GTCGGATCCGGATTGGCGGTGATGGTAAGGGGCTGGGTGCTGTCGCAGGCAGCCAGCAAAACACCGGCGAGACTGGCTATGGAAATCCATTTTTTCATGATTTCGGGGGTTGGTAACAAGGGTATGAGTGCAATTCCCGGACCACCGGCTGTTTCGCAAAACCGCGTGTATTACCTTTACCGTTCCAAAAAAACCTAAAACAAGCATATGAAAAAGCTCATTCTCCTCCTTACAATTCTTTCTTTCGGATATGCCGCCCAGTCACAGGATCTTCTTAAAAAAGCATCGAGTGCGGCCACAGCCGGGGGGTTCGATGTAAAAAGTCTGACGAGCGGAATTGTAGGAAAACTCGGCCCATCGCTTGCGCTGACATCCGTACAAAAACCCGGGGTGAGCAGTGCGGTCAGCGGCTTTCTCACTAATAAAGCGAATATCCTTCCGCTCAAACAGTCAGATCCCGCATCTTATGCAACAAAACAGGCGGGCTTGTTCGGCGGATTGAAATCCAAACTGGGTACGGTCCTCACGGCGGCGCAGATGACAAAATTCCTGGGCATGAAGCCGAAGACGAATGACGCCGGCAATGTGCTGTCAAATCTTTTCTATTAGAAAAACCACCCAAGCAATAAGCAGCATCCAACTATGACGGGTGAAGGGATCTTGCTGTGCAACAGGGTAAGAAAGGTGAGAACGACCACCGTGGCGTTGAGGACAATGATTTTCAGGTCGTCGGTCTCGAAGTCTTTCATCATGTAGAAACTGGCGGCGATGATGATGCCCACGATCACGGCGTTGATGCCCTCCAACGCGCGGTATACGGTGGCGTATTTTTTCATGTTGTGCCAGATGGGGAAAAAGAAAAGGACCAGGAGTGCGCTCGGGAGGAATATACCCAACGACCCGATGAGGCAGCCGAGAAACTGGAGGGGTTTGCCTTCATCTTTCATGGAGATGCCGCCCATATAGGTGGCCACGGAAAATACCGGTCCCGGGATCGCCCGCACAATGCCTGCGCCGGTATAAAATTCATCTTTGGAAATTTTGACAATATGGGGATTGCGCTGGATCAGTTTCTGTGATTCCGGGCGGGCGACAAATTGTTCATACATCATCGGGATAAGCACCTGTCCGCCGCCGAATACCAGGCTTCCGAAGCGATAGGTATTTTCAAACAGGTTCAGCGGCCGCCGGTGTGGCCAGTTGTTTTTTCTTGCCAGTTCACTTGCCGTTCCTGCGAGCAGAAAGATGATGGCAAAGAGCCAGATATTCGCCCATTTGATTTTTTTTGACGGAATCTCTTTTTGCGGGATGCGCTTGCTGCTGATATTCGTGATGCAGCCGCCGAGTACGATCAGTATCGGAAAAATCCAGGGCGATTTAAACAGGAAAAAAGTAGCCAGTGCACTCACGATCATGATAAAATGCGTGATGGTGTTGTGTATGGATATTTTAAATGCCTGCATGGACGCATAGGCAAGAAAACCCACGGTCATCGGCTGGATGAATTTGAAAATATCCGAATGCAGGTTCTGCTGACTGAGGTATTCGATAAAAAATGAGAAAGAACCCATGATGAGACAGGCAGGCGATATCCAGATCAGCAGGGTGAGTACCGCCAGCCATACGCCACCGAGTTTATATCCGATCAGTGTCAGTGTCTGCGTGGAAGACGCGCCGGGCAGCAACTGGGTAAAGGCGTTATAGTCCATCAGCTCTTCTTCGGTGATATCCTTGCGTTGTTGCACGAATGTTTTCATCATCATGCCGAGGTGACCCTGAGGACCACCGAAGGCTGTCAGGCTGTGGAGTAATACCGCTTTAAGAAATTTGATATGTGTCACATCGACTTCGAATGGGATGCACAATTTATCACTTGTTGTATATACCAGCAAAACCAATCGCCGAAGGCAAGGCAATCGCCGGTGATTCCGTATCTTCAAATATATCAACCTGCATATGTACCGATATTTAGTTTATACAGTTCTTGTATGTTTCAGTCTCCGGGCATTTGGACAGTCGGCGGATATTTATAAAAAGATCGATGCGGCCGCTGATAAAATCGAGGCGCAGACGATTTCCTGGAGAAGGGATTTTCATTTGCATCCGGAACTCGGAAATCACGAAGTGAGGACTTCAAAAATCATCGCGGATTATCTCCGTTCGCTGGGGATCGATGTAAAGGATCACGTCGGTGTCACCGGAGTGGTGGGCATCCTGAAAGGCGGAAAGCCGGGACCGGTGATTGCTCTCCGGGCAGATATGGACGGGCTGCCTGTCAAAGAAAGAACCAATGTTCCCTTTGCTTCAAAAGACAGTGCGGTGTGGGGCGGAAAAATGTACAACGTCATGCATGCCTGCGGCCATGATTCGCATATGGCAATCCTGTTGAGTGTAGCGGAAATCCTAAGCTCGATCAAACAGGATATCCGGGGAACAGTGAAATTTATTTTTCAGCCGGCAGAAGAAGGTGTGCCACCCGGTGAAGAAGGCGGCGCCGAACTGATGATCAAAGAAGGCGTCATGGAAAATCCGAAAGTGGATGTGGTATTCGGATTGCATATCAATTCGCAGACACCGGTGGGCAAGATCACTTATCGTCCCGGCGCTACGATGGCCGGCGTCGACAATCTCCACATTGTGGTAAGAGGGAAATCGGCGCATGGCGCATATCCATGGTCGTCAGTAGACCCGATCGTGACATCGGCGCAGATCATCACGGGTTTACAAACCGTCGTGAGCCGCAGCCTCAATGTGACCGAAAATCCGGGGGTGGTTACCATCGGGGCGATCCATGGCGGCAACCGGACGAATATCATACCGGAAGAAGTGGACATGCTGGGTACCGTGCGCTATTTCAGTAAATCAGATCAGCACCTGATGGAAGAAAGAATCCGTACGATCGTGACGAAGACGGCGGAGGCCGCCGGCGCGACGGCCACGGTCGACATACCTTATAATTCACATTATCCCGTAACCTTTAATGATCCGGCCCTCGTCGCGAGCATGTTGCCGTCGCTGCAAAAGGTAGCCGGTTCGGTGAATGTGCAGCTTAAGCCGGTCGTAACGGGCGCGGAGGATTTTTCTTATTATGAAGAGAAGGTGCCGGGCATTTTCTTTTTCCTTGGCGGCATGCCGGCTGGGCAGGATCCGCTCACGGCGCCCTCGCACCATACGCCTGATTTTTTTATTGATGAAAGCGGATTTAAACTGGGTGTGCGCGCCTTTTGCCGGCTGGTGATCGATTATCCGCAGACAACTCACTGATCCTCCTTGCGCCAGGATTCGGAACGCGGCTTGCTGATGACCCGGTATTCCTGGTAGGCCTCTTTGATATAGTCGTAGAATTCGTAGTCGCTCGATGTTTTGGTGAAATTATACGATGGGCGGAATTTCACCATAAACGAATCTGCCGCCTTCCCTTCGAGGTGCGTAATTTTCTTTACGATGTAATGAGTGAACCGATGGTCGACGAATTTATATTCCTCGTCTTCCACCAGCCTGCGCTGAAAGGCCAGCATCCGCCGGGTGCGGTTGAACCGGAACACATTGATCAGCTCATCCAGGTCCAGGCCAACCCCAAGCCCTCCCTGACTGGGACTGGTGAGTGATATGCCCGGCTTTCGGAAATCAAATGCTTTTTCATAGTCTTTCCGGTTCTGGAGCGAATCCATGCGGTAGTTTTTCGGCGCCACGCGCACTTCGCTCAGTTCGGTGGCATTAACATGCAGGGCGATGTCAAAGCCGGTGGTCCGGTTCATTTCACGCACCGGAAACTTTACCGTCACCCGGCCCAGGTAGGAGAAACTGAGGGAATCTTCTTCCCGCACGTTGATCACATAGTTGCCGTTGGAATCCGTATAGGCACCGCGGCCGGAACTGCTCATCACCGTAACCGCCTCCAGGGGCCTGGTCCGGTACATATTAAATACGGTACCCCTGATCACAACCTGCGCCCGGCCGGAAAATGCACCGAGCAGGAGACAAAAAACAAAAGCTGACCGGCAAATCACAGGAATCAGTCTGCGCAAACAGGTAGTTTTAAACCATGATATTACATCCAAATTCAATGGGCGCATGCTCATCCGGCTGTTTTAACGATAATTTGATTGAATCCATCGCAGGATGGCGGGTGGAAAAAATTCATACTCCAGGCGATGAATTTTTTCCGCCAGGGTTTCCGGTGTTTCTCCCGGCGCGACCGCACAGCGGGCCTGAAAAAATATTTTGCCATGGTCGTAGTGGTCATCCACATAATGGATGGTGATCCCGCTTTCTTTTTCACCGGCCGCAATCACCGCTTCGTGTACAAAATGTCCATACATCCCCTTTCCGCCGTATAAAGGCAGGAGGGCAGGATGAATATTGAGGATCCGGTCGGGAAAAGCCTGCACCAGCAACGCCGGGATCTTCCATAAAAATCCTGCCAGCACGATAAAATCGATGCCGGCAGCCTTTAATTGCCTCACCACATCGCCGGATTCATAAAACTCTTTCCGGTCCAGCAACAGGGTTGGAATACCCGCTTTCCGGGCGATCTCCAGCACCCCGGCAGTAGGTTTATTGCTGACGATCAGGGAAATGGCAATCCGTACCCCGGAATCCCGGGGGGCCGCCGAACCCATAAAATCGATGATCCTGGCAGCATTGCTGCCGGCACCGGACGCAAAAATGGCCACTCTGATCAGGGGAAAATCATTCATAATGGAATGCCGGCGGGGCCAGGGCCTGAGTTTACGCCGGCAGGTTGTAAAGATGAAGGAAAAATCTGACTCAGAAATCAGCCGGTTTTCAGGCGCAGAGCAGGAAACAATACCCGTGACAAAAACATGACATTGATTTTTTTAATGCATCGCATTCGCTACCTTTCCCTTTCATAAATCACTGAAATGCAGGCCGGATGCGGCTGAAAATATTTTTTAGCATGTTGGTAGATTGTTAATTTCCTGACTTATTTTTGCAGGCAACCG